>JACRAL010000197.1 GCA_016213435.1 Bacteroidota bacterium | reverse complement strand
TCCATCTACAATTTTACCTTCTTTATTTATCATGGTGAGATAAATCAGATGCCGCTCGCCACGGTCTAAACCGATGATATGCACATCATTGTTTTTATGTAAGAACCGGAGAACCTCATCGTTTATGTTTTTTTTGCCGGTAGGTTTAGGTTTAAAATTCAAGGTTATGGAACAGTGGAATTGAATCTTATCCCTTGTAAAACGATCATCTTTTACCCTGTCTTTATGCTTAATGACAGAGTAATTATCAATGTATTTCAAATCGGTTTCACTTAATTCATTTTTTGACATTTTACCATGATAGTACGCGTTCAGATTTTCAATACTTTGTGCAAGCACAGGATCTAAAGTTCCATCAGGCAGTTCAAAAAACTTTCTCGGCACTTTTTCTCCTTTTTTATGCACCGTATTATTCTTCAAGAGAGTCGGTGATGCTTCGCGGTAAAATAATTCTGCGCCACCATTTAATTTAAACTGGACGTCTTCCAGATTTTTGGGATCAAAAAGCATTTCCCAATAGAGCGTGTGCAGGTTTTTTGTTCCCGTGCTTCCCGGATTGAAATCCTTGTTGTGGATTTTGAAAAGGTAAATCTTTGGTCGTTCTCCATTGGTGGAAGTTGTTAAATCTATAAGTATTTGCTTTGATATCTTCTTCTTGAAATTTACAGAGTATATTTCCTTCGCATACTCATTCTTCAAATCTTCAAATTCTTTTCTGGTTTTAAATTCTCTATCCCTAAAATAGCGATTGACACATAAAAAAGCATAAAACCCCTCTTGGAATAAGGGTTTCGGTGAGGTATAATACTCACCAATTTGGTGAAACCACAAAAACAAAGAGGGGGTAGGCAAATGATACAACAAACCTTAATGCCAATCAAGATAGAAAGGACAGAGCCAAAACACACAGCGAGAAGCGGACTCTTCCTTTATGCAGAGTTCATGAAGGGTTTTGGAGTAGACAGATTGATATTAGAATACATGCCCCGTCCCAAATCAGGAAGGGGATATGACCCCTGCGCCTTTATAAAACCCCTTTCCATGACACTGTATGGAGGAGGCGCATGTATTGAAGACATGAAAGAGATACGAGAAGATGCTGCGCTGAGAAAGGCCAGTGGTATTAAGGCGGTGCCCTCCTCATCTGCGATGGGAGATTGGCTCAAACGGATTTCCTTAACAGGCGGCATAGAGGGGATGGAGATTATAAACAAATCTATAGCAAGGAAGATTATCCTTAAGGACAAGAGAAAGACCTACACCCTCATCATAGACCCCACCATAATAGAAGCGGAAAAGAAAGATGCCTGCATGACCTATCTTGGAGTAAAGGGATACAGACCTGTGATAGCGGTCTTAAAAGAGTTGGACATAGGAAAAGCCTATCAATTCAAACAAGGGAGCGACAACGGAGGGAGATTAGATATAATAAAAAAGGCGTTTGATATGATGCCTGAAGGTAAAAGGATAGAGAAAGTTCTATTAGACAGCGAATACTACACCAACGAGGTCATGGAATATTTAACAGAAAAAGGGGTTATTTGGGCAATAGCGGCAGATAAGGACAGGGCTGTGAAGACAGAGATAGAAGCGATACCTGATATAGAATGGAAACCCTTTGCCACAAGGGAGGGCAAACAGACTGACAGAGAGATAGCAGAGACAATCCATACTACAAACAAAGGCAAAGAGGCATTCAGAATGATAGTCTTAAGATGGAAAGACAGACAAGCAGGGCTTTTTAACAATAGTTACAACTACCATGCAATAGCCACGAGCATGATAGAATCTAACATTGAAGAAGTAGTATGGCAGTATAATGAGCGGGCATACATAGAGAGCCACATAAAAGAGATAAAGACAGGATTTAGCATGGAGCAGATGCCGAGTGGAGACTTTGGCGCAAATGCCCTCTATTTTGGAATAGGGATAATGACATACAATCTTTTTATAGCGCAGAAATATTGGGTCATGCCTGCGGAGTGGGCAAGCAAGACCATAAAGAGCATACGGTGGCTATTGATAGAAGCGGTTGGAAGGGTTATAGAGCGAAGCAGACGCATCATACTGAAGATAGCGGCCACAAGAGAAAAATACAGGATATACCTTGAGATGAGAGAGAGGCTTTGCCTCCTCACCCTCTGAGGTAAGAGCGCAAAGAAACTTAAAGGATATGGGCAAAACAAAGCAAAACAAATTAAAAGGAGGATAGGTGTTTTTAAAAAACGCCTTTTCATGCCATAAGCATCATTAGACAAGAACTATTGGCATGATCTGACAGGAAAATACACCCTCCTTATTTTTAAAACCATGCAAAGGGTCAGGAAGGAGGCTTGAGTGAAGTCAATCGCTATTTTTGGGTCTATTTAAAAACTTTTCTAAAATAGGATAACTTGCTACATATTGTTTTTTAATGAGGTTTTGAATATTTTCAATAACCAGAGTGTAAGGAGTATTTTCCAACTCTTTTAACCCATTAACTATTTTTTGTCTGTTGTTGCTCTGTGTTTTATTCTCAACATAATTTATAAGTCTCTTTAATACCTTTCTATCATCAGGAAATTTATTGTCTTCATTTTTTTTCGCATCCTCTTTTTTAATCCATTCATCTATTTCTTTTATCACAACATTATTATTACTTAAAAAATCTTTATATTCTTGTATCTTATAATCAAAAACTTGACTGGAATATTTATCAGAAAAATCTCTCACATAACCTTTGCCGGTTAATGTTTTCCATTTTAAAGCCAACATTTCCATCTTTTCAAATTCACCATCATTTGAGTAAAGGTTCTTATTATCAAATACAGATTTATCTTCACTATCAATAATAGCCAGATAATAAAAATTATTTTCTCTTAAAATAACACCTGCTTTTACCTTTTCTTCATTTTTACTCCATCCTCCCAATAAGCTTCCATTTTCAAAAATCAATTTAAACTTATCAAGCGTGTAAGGTTTTTGTGTGATGTAATTGCGGGTTTGATTGTAAAGGGCCAAAATATCCGCCTCAAAGATTAACTCCTGCAATCTTTTTCTTTCGTTGTAAAACTCCTCATCTTTTTCAAGATTTTTATCCTTTACGAAAAAAGGGCTGAGGATGTAATTGAACTCCCGCAAAACATCTAAAAATGCTTTTAGATTTTCGCTGTCTTCTCCTTTTTCTTCTTTGAGGTCTTTAGTATAATTGCCGTTCAATATGTAATCTATTTTTTTTCTTCTCGCTTCCAATTCGCCAAACATGGGTTTTTCTACCTGTTTTTCTTTTTCTCCTTCCTTTGTATGAATTGTGATAGTCGGGTTTTTGAAATACTCAACCACTGGATTTTTGCAATTATTGAATTTATTTTTCGGGGTTTCGTTTTGTTCAAATTTTTCCAAATAGTAATTAATGCTGTCTTCAATCAGTTTTAAAGAGAATTGTTTTTTTGAGAGAAACTTCCTTTTATTATTGTCATCGCACCACTTCTCCATTGCAGACTCTATGTATCTTCCGTAATCAAACAGCTTTTTTGAAAGTATGCTGATTGACTTTTCATTCAAATAAATTTCTTCCAAACTGTCTGTGGGTATGTTGCCAAGAAAACTTCTTACATCTTCTATAAGATTTGTTTTGCCTTCCGTCTTATTTAAAAATTCATATCGCTGATTAATAGCATCAATTATTTCTGGCGTATTCTCAAATACCTCAAATTGAAATGATTTTGTTTTGCTGATGCTTAATATCTGCTTTTTTAGTTTGTCGAATGTCGCTACCCGTATTTTCTCGTTTTTACCAATTTTACCGCCATTAGCCTCCTTTATTCGTTTGTTCTCTTGCTGAACATATTCGTTGATGATTTGATTGATGCCTTTTTCCTGCACTTTGCCTTGTTCTCTAGCCACAATTCCCAATCTTTCAATATTGTAAATGTCAATACCTGCCTGCGTTAAGCATTTGTTGAAATATTCTAATTTAAAAATTTCATTCGCTCCTTTTTTGTCAATGAGTTTTGCTAAGTCAGGGTAATTCTTTTTTATCTTTTCATAATTTTCAATATTTTTTTTGAAAATGGGGAAACTATCATGCACGATTCGGAAAGGTATGGCAGTGGCGATTTTATCTTTTGAATATACATTCTCTCTGTTTTTATTAAACCCGCGGAGGTAAGTAAAAAATCCTTCCATTTTCTTGAGGTCTTTCACTATGCTTTCCGTATCAATACCTTCCAAATAATTTTTATCTGCGCTATTCATCCATGTTTCCAAACCGGATTTTCCCTTTACTTTCTTTTTGTTCTTTTTCTTACCACCATTTGCAGTTTCATCATCTTCGTTTTTACTGCCCGAATTTAACAACTTGTTGTCAAACATGATTTTCGACTTTGCATCTAAAGCACTGGCAACTTTTTCTCGCAGCTTTTTAAGCGGGTCTTTTTTATCTGTATCATCATCTTCCTCTAACTCGCCATTGTTGTTGAGGGTTTCTAAATCCTCTCCGCTAAATGAAAAATTACTCAAAACATCGTCAATAATGTTCCTGTGCCTGCAATCAATGAGTTTCTTTACATTTTTATAACTCTTGAAAAGCTCTAAATCCTTTTGAATTATCTCATGGTGATTTTCTTCCGGCTTCTCAAATAATTTCCTAATCAATTTTTCTGTCCCTTGCTGCGGTACCAATTCAAACCTCAGCGTTTTAGAAATCTGGTATTTATTTGTAAACTTCTCAAAGATTGATTCATTTTCCATAGATTGTGTCCTCCTTATAAATGCGTTCTAATCAAAAATCCTCTCAAGTCGAACGAATAAATAAAAATAAGGGTTCATTCGTAAACCCCGC
>JACRAL010000198.1 GCA_016213435.1 Bacteroidota bacterium | reverse complement strand
TTATTACATTTTATAAAGCTAGTTATACTATGCGTGGAGTAAATTATTACATTTTTTGCAAACGGTTAAAAAACGGTTAATAAAGGTTAACATTGGTTACAGCAACCGTTTTTAACCTTTTTTAACTGCTAATAACCATAAGTCAAAGTGTATAAATTTATCCCGTTTTTAGTATAATAACGGTTATTAAGCGGTTAACATCGGTTACTTTTGACAAGGAGTATAGAGTACGGGGTTTGTCATTCTCTTACTTACACGGTACTTTTTTACTTTCCTGCTTTATTTTGCAACCTTTGTTAACTGTTTTTAACTGATATTAACCGATATTAACAGTTCCAGAATGTACTAATTTATCCCGTTTTCCTCTAAAAATTGCCTATGCCTGCCAATGTTATATCGCAGATAATCAAATGATTGTTGTTATACTTGCTTTCGCAAACATTAATGCAGTAACATAACTGCATCTAAGCAACTTTTCATTAATGGTTAATAATAAAAAAAAATCAAAATTTCCTCTTCGTCTTGTTCCGCTTGTTTAAGGGAACGGTACACTTCTTTGTTCTTTTGTTAAGATAAGCATATTATGTAACGAGGTTACGGCAAACGCCAATACCTCAAAAACGATGTCGGCTATGAAATTATATTGTCTCTGCAATTAATTCTGTTTTATGCCGATAATTGCTTAACTGTTGTTGTAATTGTTTTTGTTTGTTTTGTATCAGATAATCTATTCCGCGTTCCTGATACGATTGTTTATTTTTGAAAAGTTTATAAATCATTCGCGCCATTTTACGGGCAATCACTACGATAGCTTTTTTGCTGGGCATTTTCTTTTTTTGTGTAAGAAATTCAAAGAGCGATTTCCAGTAAGTGCCATTTGTTCTGGTGGCTGCCCATGCGCAGCAAATCATTGCCCAACGGGCATATCCGTTGCCGCCTACGGTGCGCATTTTTTTTCTTTTGTTCGCACTCTGATGATTGCCCGGTGCCAGCCCCAGCCACTTGGTAAAATGGTCTGCCGTAGGAAATTGATTCATATTGACTCCCGCTTCGGCAAGGAATGCCGCTGAGGTTTGATCTTTGATGCCCGGTATTTTTTTTAATTCTTCTTTGGCTTCTGCATAATGTTTTTCAATGTGCTCATCAATCATCTTGTCTAATTTATCGCGTTGACGGGTAATATGATCGTAATCGTCCAAGTGAATTTGCAGCATCACACGGTCTTGTTCGGTGAATCGTCCTTGCAATGCTAATCGCATATCGTCAAGTTTTTTGCGAACTTTTCCCCGACATAGTGCAAGCAGTTTTTCTATGTCGGTTTCTCCTTTTGATAAAGAGCGAATGATGTCCATTCCTGTCATCGTATCAATATTGGAAATCACGCTTCGCAATTTAATGTTGCTGCTTTCCAGGAGTGATGCCATACGGCTTTGAACCGAACTGATTTGTTGTTCGTATTTCATTCGCTGACGCGTCAGCGGTCTTAACTGCTGCTGCGTTTGAGGGGGAATAAAACTTTTTTCAATCATTCCGTTTAACATCAATTTGCACAGCCATTGTGCATCGCTCATATCGGTCTTGCGTCCCGGTATTTGTTTCACTTTGTAAGCGTTCGCTAACACTGGATTCATCCCGCTTTCTTCTAAAACGGCATAGAGCGGACGCCAGTAAATACCGGTGCTTTCCATGACCGCATCTTTAATGCCGTTATCCTTAAGATAGTCCCGCAAGGCATACAAGTCAGGTGTGAATGTGCCAAATCGTTTGGTTTGTTTTTTTATTCCTTTCCCCATGATACATACATAGAGTTCCTTTTTGTGAACATCTATGCCGGCTGCCTTATCCAATTCTAAAAAAAATTGAATATCTTTGTCGGCTGGTGTGCTACTTTTTGCTTCCATACTTTTATGGTTTAAATTAAACATTGCGTGTTGGCGCCAAGGCGCCATCAACGCGTTAATTAAATGCAAAGTTAGCACACTTTTTTATTTTTTTTGAGAATCCCGCTTTGGCGGAATTTATGAAAATTATCCAATTCTAAAAAAATTTGAATACCTTTGTCGGCTGGTGTGCTACTTTTTGCTTCCATACTTTTTATGGTTTAAATTAAACATTGCGTGTTGGCGTCAAGACGCCATCAACGCGTTAGTTAAATGCAAAGTTAGCACACCTTTTTATTCTTCTTTGCGAATTCCGCTTTGGCGGAATTCATGAAAATTATGTATAAAAATATTTCAATATTATGATACGTAATATTGTTTTAAAAGGTTTGTTTATTATTCAACTTTTTGGCCAACGAACGTAAATAATATGTAAAAGATAAAGCTGATTTGGTGGTAAAAGTTGCTACTTATTACCTGAATTGTCAGCAATACAAATTTCAGGAAATTGAAAAAAAGAAATTAAATGCAATTGATACATTAATAGAAGTAAGCCAGCATGTTGGAAATTTCATGAAAGAGTTTAACCCGTCGGTAAGGTATGATTTACAGAAATATTATCCTGAGATACTGAAGATGCACATTGAATATAAGCGCACTCATATTATAAATAACATTAAATCCAACTTGCAGAAAGGGATAGAAGAAAGATTGTACAGAACAGATATTAACACAGATATAGTCGCAAAGCTATATTTTCTCCGGCTTGAAGCGATATTTGACGAAGATTATTTTCCTCATAATGAATACCATACAAAAGATGTATTTTCTGAAATGTTCAGATATCATATCTATGGCATTGCAAGTAAGAAAGGATTACAATAT
>JACRAL010000196.1 GCA_016213435.1 Bacteroidota bacterium | reverse complement strand
GTATGTACCTGAAAGGAATAGTAGAAACAGGTGTTGCTACAACCACCGCTCTGCCTGATAAAGCGATTGTACAATCCGCAGGTAAATCTTACATTTTCATTGCAGCAGATGAGACAAAAGAAGAAAAGAAACCTGCCGATGTAAAAAAGGATGAAACTGCTGAAAAGCATATTCCGTTTAAGAGAATTGAAGTAACAATAGGCGTTTCAGAAAATGGTTATACCGAAGTGATATTACCGGAAGGCTTTGACAGGAAAATGAAAGTGGTGATTAACGGAGCTTATGATTTATTGTCGAAGATGAACAATGTGGAAGAGGAAGAATAGATTTTACTTGGGTCGGAGCCCTGCCTTGTTTGTCCCGTTTTAAAAATGCCCGCCCGGATGACCCGTTCGGACGGGGAAAACCTTGAGTGGCAGGGTTTCCGTACCCACCCAAATAAAACAAAAAACTTTTTAACATGCAAAAGATATTATTCCTAGTCGCTATCATAGTTATAACTATCGGTAGTAGTTGCACCAATAGTGGCGAAGAAAAAAGACAGGAAATACAATCAGAAAAACACGATTCCACTCATAAAGAAAAAAAGGAAGCAGATACAATGGGTATGAAAATGGGCGGCAATGAATTGGATTCAAAGAAAAAATAAATCATTATTTAAAACTTAAAATTATGAAACAGTTATTTGCAGTTCTTGTGATGCTGTTGTCAGCATCAATGCTGTTTGCTCAGGATGTAATCACCTTGCGTAGCGGCGAAACTATTAATGGAAAAGTAGCCGAAGTAGGAACAACCGAAATCCGTTATTATAAAACTGATAATGCTGACGGGCCTGTGTATGTGGCAAGTAAGTCGGATGTGGTGCAGATAGTTTATGCCAACGGCACTAAAGATGTTTTTAACACACAGGCAACTGCAAGCCAAAATGCGGCAAATCAAAATTATTCCAGGCGGTACCGGAGAGGATATAACAGGCCATTTCTGTATCCTATCATTACGCCGCATATTGACTTAGGGCGGCACATTAATGTAGGGCATCACAGTTATGGCGGACACCATGGTGGAGGTCATCATGGAGGCCATCACTAATATTTATCATCTCTAAAATTTTAAATCAGGAAATCATGAAATGGATTGGAAGAAGAGAAAGCTCCAATGTAGATGACCGCCGGGGGCTATCTGGTGGAAAAATTGCCGCAGGCGGTGGTGTGGCCGGCATTGTTATTTACCTGCTTTATACTTTACTAAGCGGTAATAATATTGACCCGTCACAAATTCAACAGCAACTTTCTGAACAAACAAACCAGTCGTCGCAATTAACTCCTGAAGAGCAAAAGGCCGATGACGAAAGGGCTGCCTTTGTAAAAGTAGTATTGGCAGAAACAGAAGATGTATGGAATAAAATTTTTACCGAAAAAGGGCAACAGTATTCAGAACCAACACTGGTATTGTTTCGTGGTGTGGTAGAATCTGCCTGTGGTAATGCAAGTTCTGCATCAGGGCCGTTCTACTGCCCCGGTGATAATAAACTGTACATAGATCTTTCTTTTTACCAGGACTTGCAATACAAATTGAATGCACCCGGCGATTTCCCGATGGCCTATGTAGTAGCACATGAAGTGGGGCACCATATTCAAAACCTGATGGGTACGGCAGATAAAGTGAACCGGCTGCGCCAGCAGCTAAGCGAAACTGAATTCAACAAGTATTCGGTGATGATGGAACTGCAGGCAGATTTTTATGCCGGTATATGGGCGCATCACACACAGAAGATGAAAAATATTCTGGATGCAGATGATATTGATGAAGCATTGAATGCAGCCAGTGCTATTGGAGATGACAGGTTGCAGAAGCAGTCAACGGGGCAGGTAATGCCCGATGCTTTTACGCATGGCACTTCTGCGCAAAGGATGTACTGGTTTAAAAAGGGCTATCAAACAGGCGATATCAAGCAAGGGGATACATTTAACGCAAAGGACTTATAACTCTTTGTAAAATTAAAAAGGTATAAGGCATGTTACAAATACTTGATATCACTCAAAAGAATATCATTGCTACAAGAGCCAATGATATATTAGGCATAAATGATTACGAAAAAATTCATCCTCTGATTCACAATATTATCCGGACAGGTAAAAAGGTTCGTTGGTATTTTGAAATGGAGGGCAATACATCGGAAAGCTCTGGTGGTTTTTGGGAGAATGGTTTTCTCGAAATAAAAGATAGCAAAGCGGATTTCACACATGCCGATGATATAGATAAAATTGCCATCGTAGGAGAACAAAAGTATCTGACACTGATGTATTCCATTATGAAGCCCTTTACAAAAGCGAGGATAGTGTATTTCGGTATGACAGAAAAGGGAAAAGCTCTTCAATGGATAATGACGGAGGAAGAGAGCTTAGAAACATTAAAATGAGTTTGAACTTTAGCATAGAATTTTAATGATGGATATAAATATTGAATTAATTATTGTTGCCAAGCTTATTGTCTCATTCCTGCTTGGAGCTTTTATAGGGCTTGACAGGGAAAAGCATGGCCGGGATGCCGGCATAAGAACCTATGCTGCCGTTTCTATTGGTGCTACTTTATTTACTGCTGTTGCAGCTCATCTTGTAAGCGATGTTGCTGCTGCGTCAAGAGTGATAGCTAATATTGTTACAGGTGTGGGTTTTCTTGGGGCTGGCATTATCTATCGCAACAGCAGTGCCGGAACATCGCATGGGTTAACAACAGCAGCCACTGTTTGGTGTACCGCAGCAGTTGGTGTGGCAGTAGGGCTCAACATGTTCATTATTGCAATTGTAGGGGCAATAGCTTTGTATTTCCTGCTTTCGTTGCATCACCAGCATTGGTATGTAAAATGGAAAAAGAAAATGATAAATAAACACAACGAAAAAGATAACACTGATTAATTTTTTAAAGCAAAATTGTATAATAACAGTATCGGAAAATGTACAGCATTATAACAGGCACTATATTATTAGGCATTACTCATGCACTTATTCCAAACCACTGGTTGCCATTGGTGGCTATTGCCAGGTCGGAGAAATGGGAAAAGTATGAATTGATGCTGGTAGCATCTATCACAGCATCTGCACATGTGCTGGGCACTGTTATTCTTGGTTTTGCATTGGGAATGGTTGGTTCAAAACTGGCACATCAATATGAAGGATATGTGCATGTAATTGCACCGGTGCTATTGATAATATTCGGATTAATCTATTTTACTGTAAACCTGCCGCACCATCATCATGCTGCCAATAAGGATGTACAGCAATATAAAAAATCGAAAACCAAGTGGGTGTTGATTTTTGCAGCTACCATGTTTTTATCTCCCTGCCTGGAAGTGGAAAGCCTTTTTCTGGCAGCAGGCGCCTACGGGTGGGATGATATTTTGCTGCTGGCTTTGGTGTATGCAGTAATCAGCATTACTGGAATCATTAGTCTTGTAATGCTTGCATTTAAAGGAGTGCAGATGATGAACTCACAATTTATTGAGCACAACGAAAAACGAATTACCGGAATGGTATTAATTATAGTAGGCATCATTACATTTTTTTTACATTAAATAAGTTTTTATGGCATATAAACATGATGAAACAAAAATTGCAGAGCAGGAAGCCTGCTGCGACCTGGATGGAAAATTGAATGAAGCAAAAGTGGTATCGCTTCACGGTAAAGATGATGGCCACAACCACGGTGACGAAGAAGGCAGTGGCATTAAGCCTTGGCTACCTGCTATCGCAAGTTTTATTTTTCTGATAGGCGGTATTACATTGGACAACTGGATTAAGCCAACACCTGCGTGGTTTACAGGCTGGGTTCGTTTTATTTGGTATGTGGTAGCATACATTCCGGTAGGATTGCCAGTAGTAATTAAAGGAATAAAAACTGCTGTAAAGGGTGATGTATTTACAGAATTCTTTTTGATGAGTGTCGCCACCATCGGGGCTTTTTACATTGGCGAATATCCCGAAGGTGTTGCGGTAATGCTTTTCTACGCAGTGGGAGAATTATTCCAGGATGCTGCTGTAAACCGAGCTAAGAGAAGCATTAAAGCATTGCTGGATGTAAGACCGGACAGCGCCGATGTGTTAAGAAATGGCACTTACGTTAATCTCCCGCCAGAAAGTGTAAAAGTTGGCGAAACCATTCAGATAAAAGTTGGTGAACGAGTTCCACTGGATGGAGAAATGTTGAGCGAAGGAAGTTCCTTTAATACTTCTGCATTAACCGGTGAAAGTAAACCGTCCACTTTTACCAAAGGCGAAACAGTACTGGCCGGAATGATTAACCAGGAAAAAGTAGTGGAGTTAAAAGTGACAAAGCTTTTTAATGATTCTTCGCTTGCAAGAATATTAACACTTGTACAAGATGCAACAACAAGAAAAGCAAAAACAGAGCAATTCATCCGCAAGTTTGCAAGAATATACACTCCTATTGTTGTGTTTCTTGCTATTGGCATAACAGTAATACCCTATTTTATTGTTGATAATTATGTTTTCAATACATGGCTCTACCGGGCTTTAATTTTTCTTGTTATCAGTTGCCCCTGTGCATTGGTGATTTCTATTCCATTAGGTTATTTTGGAGGTATTGGCGCCGCATCCCGGGCTGGTATTTTATTCAAAGGCTCCAACTACCTGGATTTAATGACCAAAATAAACCAGGTGGTAATGGATAAAACAGGAACACTTACCAAAGCTGTTTTTAAAGTGCAGGAAGTGGAGAGTTATGACATCCCCCAGGATGAATGGTTACCGCTTGCTGCTGCACTGGAAGCGAAATCAACCCATCCTGTTGCAAAAGCTGTTGTTGAATATGCAGGAAATAGTATTGGTCGTATTCAGGTAGATGCATTGGAAGAAATAAGTGGCCACGGGTTAAAAGGAGAAGTGAATGGAAAGGAAATGCTGGCAGGTAATGTGAAGTTGATGGATATGATGAAAGTGCCGGTAAATGATGGATTAAGAACAATAGTGGATACAATTGTAATTGTGGCAATTGACAGAAAGCTGGCAGGCTACCTGACTATTGCAGACGAAATAAAAGAGGATAGTAAACAAGCAGTAGATGCGTTGCACAAACTGAATGTAAAAACAACCATGCTTAGCGGAGATAAACAAGCCGTTGTAGATAAAGTTGCAAAGTATTTGGGCATTGACAAAGCCTATGGCGACCTCCTACCAGAACATAAGGTACAAAAAGTAGAAGCCCTTAAAAAGGATAAGATAAATGTAGTGGCTTTTGTAGGCGATGGTATTAATGACGCACCTGTACTTGCCTTAAGTGATGTAGGGATTGCAATGGGCGGCCTGGGCAGCGATGCAGCAATTGAAACAGCCGATGTTATCATTCAAACTGACCATCCTTCAAAAATAGCTACTGCTATACAAATTGGTAAAACAACAACTAAAATTGTCTGGCAGAATATAGCATTGGCCTTTGCTGTTAAAGTGATTGTATTGATTCTTGGTGCCGGTGGGCTTGCAACAATGTGGGAAGCTGTATTTGCGGATGTGGGAGTAGCTATGCTGGCAATATTAAATGCGGTAAGAATACAAAGAATGAAGTTTTAAAAGAGAATAGTATAAGGGTTATATTATTTAAGTATTTGCTTAAATAATTATTTTCCTATCTTTGACGCATGGATAATAATACTTGTATCCGGTTGTTTGCAGACCAAGAGCAAATAAAGAATTGCAAAAGCAAGCTGAAAACTGCACATAAACCCTTTGCAAGCCTGTCTACTATATTGGCCTTGGCAGGTAACGAAGTAAGGTTGAAGATTATCTATTTACTGGAAGAAGAAAAAGAATTGTGTCCCTGCGACCTTTCTGATATTTTAGGCATGAGTATTCCCGCCGTATCGCAGCATTTACGGAAATTAAAAGATGGACATATTGTTGAAACCAGGAAAGACAGGCAAACAATTTATTATTCCCTTACACAGGAAAATTTGAAGATATTGAAGCCTTTCTTCAAACATATTAATGTACAAACTCAAAAACTGGAAACAGTATGATAAGTATAAAATCTTCAGGCACATTTACCGGCGCAGGTGTTCTTACTGCTATTGCAGCTTCGCTTTGTTGTATAACCCCTGTTATTGCATTGCTTGCCGGTAGCAGCAGCATTGCCGCTAACTTTTCATGGATAGAACCGGCAAGACCTTATTTGATAGGATTGTCAGTTGCCGTGTTAGCCCTTGCATGGTATCTTAAACTAAAGCCAGCTAAAGCAAACGATATAGATTGCAATTGCGAAACAACTAAGAAAGCTTCATTCCTTCAGTCCAAAAATTTTTTGGGCATAGTAACTGTTTTTGCTGTTCTGATGATGGCTTTCCCACTCTATGCAAAAGTGTTTTATCCAAAACCAAAAGTTCAGGCAGAAGCAGTTATGGTTGTTGATAACAAACAACAGGTAAAGTTCATCATACAAGGCATGACTTGCGAGGCATGTGAGGAGCATGTAAACAATGAACTATCTAAAGTGAACGGCGTATTAGCTTATAAAACATCTTATGCGACAAGAAGCAGTTTGGTCACTTTCGACAAATCGAAAGTTGATGTAAAAACAATAGAAGCAGCTATCAATAAAACAGGTTACAAAGTAAAAGAGTATGATTTTGCCCGGTAGTGGTAAATCTTGCTTCGATAAAAACTAAGAAAGCATGGAAAAGACATTAACACTGCAATCCACTATCACTTGCCCAAATTGCGGTTTTCAGAAAGAGGAAACAATGCTTACTGATGCTTGTCAGTATTTTTATAAGTGTACAAACTGCCAAACTGTACTAAATCCGAAGCAGGGCGATTGCTGTGTATTTTGCAGTTACGGGACTGTTGCCTGCCCACCTATACAGATAAATAAATCTTGTTGCTTGTAATGATAATTCTCTGAAGGACAAAAGTAATTCATGGCTCTGCTACAGTTTTTGAAACACATCTTTGGGTGATAGGAGGTTTGCTGTGGCAGACCATAATGGGAATTTACTCATCCGTTTAATGTAGTTGGTTTCTATTTATTCACTAACAGGCTATTAGCTACTTTATGACTTATCACGGCACCTTTTTTATCATTTAGCTGTATAGTATAAGTCTGGTCAAACTCTTCAATGGCTTTTACTTTTAGGGTGTTACCTAACGATATGCCCGCCTTGTCCAGATAATTCAAAAATGCCGGTGTATGGTCTGTAACGCCTGTGAATGTTCCTTGTTCACCAACTTTAAGTGAAGAAAGTAGAACAGCCTTTGATTTAGGAAGCACCCCATTGGCATCTGGTATGGGGTCGCCATGAGGGTCAGCCTTTGGGAAGCCTAAGAACTTATCTAATTTGTTAGTGAGGTCTTCGCTGTGTATATGCTCCAATTGTTCAGCAAGGTCATGTACTTCATCCCATTTATACCCCAATTTGTCAACAAGGAAAACTTCCCAAAGGCGATGGTTACGAATGATGCCCACAGCTACTTGTTTACCCTTTTCTGTTAGCTTAAAGCCTTTTGATTTTTGGTAGGTAACCAGTTTCTTTCCGGCCATCCTTTTAAGCATGTCAGTTACAGATGGGGCATGCACCCCCATTACCTGGGCAAGTGCTGAAGTAGCTACCACTTCACCGTTGGTTTCCTGTAATTTATAAATGGCTTTCAGGTAGTTTTCTTCTGTAAATGAATGCACTGTTGTAAAATATTTACATGAAGATAATGAAACAAGTAGAAAAATATAATTAGATTAGTCTAATCATTGTATTAAATTAGCCTAATTATTTATTTTTGCCAGTGGAGAGTTATGAATAAACTTAAAGTTATATCAGCATTAATTTTTGTGATTATCGGCATAGTTGCCTGCCAAAAACTGTTGCCTAAAGCCCCACCCGACAATGAGCTGTTAGATGGTCCTGTTGGGGGGCTCAGCTACGAGGAGAACAGACGGTTCCTTGCAGGTGATGTGGCCTTTAATGACGAAATATTTACCTCTCAGACGGGCTTAGGCTCCATCTTCGTAGCCACCAGTTGCGGCAGTTGTCATGCCGGTGATGGCAAAGGCCATCCCTTCACTACCTTGACAAGATTTGGACAGATTGATAGCAGCGGCAATCAGTTCCTTCATTTGGGCGGACCGCAATTGCAAAACAGGGCCTTGCCAGGCTATAGTCCGGAGCAAGTACCCGCCGGAGCCACTTTCTCAAAATTCACCCCGCCCGCCAATACTGGCTTAGGGTTTTTAGAATTGGTTTCAGATGCTGATATTTTAGCAATGGCTGACCCTAACGATGCAAATGCTGATGGGATTTCTGGTGTACCAAACTGGATAACTCTGCCATCATTTATTGATCCAAATCCAAACGCTATAACTCAAAATGGAAAATACATTCACCGTTTTGGTAAAAAAGCAGCTGCTTATAATCTGTTGCATCAAACCGTGAATGCCTATAACCAGGATATAGGCATCACTTCAACATTTCAGCCAAAAGATGTTTATTCCGGTTTAAATATTGATCCCGAAGTTTCCGATGTAACGATACATAATGTTGTCTTCTACTTACAAACATTGAAAACTCCCATTCAAAGAAATCAAAATGATGCTGAAGTAGTTCAAGGTAAAAACATATTTATACAGGCAGGGTGTGAAAGCTGCCACAAGCAAACATTGAAAACAGAATTTTCACTTGTCGCTGCTCTGTCAAATAAAACATTTCATCCTTACACCGATTTGCTGTTACATGATATGGGGCCGGGCCTGGATGATGGTTATACGGAAGGCAATGCCAAAACATCTGAATGGAGAACGCCACCGCTCTGGGGATTGGGCTTGTCTCCAAATTCGCAAGGTGGGCAATACTTCCTGTTACATGATGGACGGGCAAAGAGTATTGAAGAAGCTATTCAATTTCATGGTGGAGAAGCACAACAAAGCAAAGAAAGATTTCAGCAACTTTCAGTGCAGGATAAAAATAACCTGATAAAATTTTTGAAATCGTTGTAGTACCAAATCAAGTATGAATAGAAAAGAATTTATAGTAAAATCTTGTGCCGCTTGTATTGGTGCAACCGCCTTATCCACCATAGTGAGTTCCTGTGCCGCTACACAATTCGCTAATGGTAAACTGACCAAAGACGGAATATTGATTGATGTAAATGAATTTGCGTTAAAAGAAAAAGATAAATACCGGTTGTATATAGTTGTACGAAACGAAGCGTTGCTTTTCCCAATATGTGTTTACAGATTCAGTGATACTGATTATGCCGCTCTTTGGATGCAGTGTGCCCACCAGGGTGCCGAACTGAATGTAGCAGGTGACTATCTCCAATGCCCTGCGCATGGAAGCGAATATAGTAACCGTGGCAAAGTAACCAACGGGCCTGCGGACAGAGATCTGAGGACATTTCCCGTAACGCTTAACAACAACCAAATCTTTATTGATTTAAGAAAAGCATGAGAAAAATAATACTAAGCATTCTATCCGTTTTCATTTCATCTGTTGCCGTTGCTCAGATAGACCCGGCATTATTAAGAAGAACTTCAAAGGATACATCGGGATTGTTACTTAACATGGATGCGGTATATAATCGTCCCTTTCTTCAGTTAGGCAAACTGCCTGTTGCATTGGGTGGATATGCAGAAGCCAATTACCAGTATTTACAGGAAGATGGTATATCGGAAGGACATCAGTTTCAAATGAGGCGATTGACATTGTTTGTATCTTCTTCCATTTCGAAAAGAATTAAGTTTTTGAGTGAGATTGAATTTGAAGATGGTACTAAAGAAATCAATATTGAATTTGCATCCATTGATTTTGAATTTGCACCCC
Source organism: Bacteroidota bacterium (assembly GCA_016213435.1). Lineage (GTDB taxonomy): Bacteria > Bacteroidota > Bacteroidia > Palsa-948 > Palsa-948 > Palsa-948. The sequence continues at coordinate 7,561 of JACRAL010000196.1, read as the reverse complement.
TTTTGAATTTGAGAAGCGGTATTGTTATGAATCCAATTGGCGCTTTTAATCAAAATCATGATGGCCCCAAATGGGAATTTGTTGACCGTCCTATCTCGGCCACTCAAATGCTTCCGGCAACCTGGAGCAATGTGGGTTTCGGCGTGTTTGGTAAAAAATATACTAAGGATTGGGTGTATGCGTATGAAGTTTACTTTACCAATGGTTTCGATGATAAAATCGTTGACAATGCAGAAAATAAAACATTCTTGCCGGCAAGCAAGGAAAATAAAGACCGGTTTGAGGAAAGCTTTAATGGAAGCCCATTGTTCACCGGTAAAGTTGCTGTAAGAAACAGAAAGATTGGTGAATTAGGATTGTCATACATGGGTGGTATTTACAATAAATATGAAGATGATGGATTGGAGCTGGATAAAAAGCGAAGAGTGAATGTATATGCAATAGACTTTAGCACGACGCTTCCAAAGCTCAATACGTATATCAATGCTGAATGGGCATGGGTGAATGTGGATGTTCCTGAAACTTACACTGAACAATTTGGCAGAAAACAACAAGGCGGGTTTATTGACTTTGTACAACCTGTTTATAGGCAACCTATTTTTGGCTTTGATAAGTCTGTTATTAACGCTGCTTTACGTTTTGAATATGTGGATTGGAATAAAGGAAAGTTCAAGTCCACAGGTGATAATATCAGTGACGACGTATTTTCCATTGTTCCTGCCATTAGCTGGCGACCCACTGCACAAACAGTGATTCGGTTGAACTACCGTTATAACTGGCAAAAAGATATTTTGGGCAACCCACCGGCCAAGCTGGCAGGATTTCAGTTTGGGGTTAGCACCTACTTCTAAAGACCCGGCACAGTCCTTCTGCCTTTTCAAACATTCTCTTTTATTATGACCGGTACCAGAACCACTTTGCCGGACAATGACATTAAGAATTGCTTTTGGTTATCGGCAGATATACATAACTTAACCTACCAAAAAAATTCCGGATAAACAAAGAAGCAAAGTAAATATGTATTCTAAATCTGAATACTATATGTTGATTTTTGCTTAAGGCTCTAATATGAATCTGAACAGTCGCATAAAAAAATATGACAGCCTGTTAAGATAAGCTTCAGTCGTTATAGTGATGAGTGTAAGTTAAATTATCGTAGCCATCAGTGCTAGTTTGTTAATATAAAGTGAGTTTTTACTTTTGTATTTCAGAGTATGGAGAGTGGTTATTGGTATTAGCTATTATTGGGTTGTTAAAAATGCTTGCCATTTTTATTAGTTAAGCTGAGAGGCCTGCTATGGTCAGGTAGATTTGTACATTTAGGAAAACTGAATTTTCACTTTGATAAACAAATACAATTACCAAAAACCGAAATTCCGTTTGATCCACGATTGATCTATGATTCGATTAAGCCTGTCCTCCGGTGAGCCGCTCCACCTAAAGCCATCACCGAACCGAAAATTCACGGGGCTCCGAATTCCCGGCAGCAATTTATACAGCTCAGACAGGGCAGGGCAGACCCTTCACCTGCATATATACCAGCACCGGCTTTATAGGATTACGCTCCGGCAATTTTATTTTACAAAGGCAGTGCAGATCATCATTACTGAACCCGACAACTGGTTAAGGCTGGAGATTCCCCTGAGCGGAAGGTTTTCGGTCATCCCAAAGAGGGGCAAAGAATTTCAACTGGATCCGGGTACCTACCATCTTACCGACCAACCTGTTTTTGCCTGTAAATATGCAGAAAAGGCACCCAGCAGCTATTTTACCGTCCACTTTTCACCCGAACTGCTTGCGTCTATTGGCAGTGAGCAAACTCCTGGCACCCGTTCACCAGGCCCGGTTCCAAAAGACCTGCTTGAAATGCTTTATGATATTCTGAAATGCCCCTTCCAGGAATCCCTGCGAGACTTCTACTATGCCAATAAAGTCCGGGAGATCCTGTTCACCCATACAGTCTCCCTACCCGTGGTATTGCCCGGTGAATTAAGTCCTGAACAGATCGCCCAGATGTATGAGGCGGACCGGATCATGGCCAATAACCTGGACGGTAAAATTACCATCCCAGAACTGGCCCGTATGCTGGGAACCAATTTTGTGACCCTGAAGAAAAACTATGAAAAGGTATTTGGCATTGGCCTGTTTCCCCGGTTGATGCAACGGAAAATGGAGCATATCAAACTGCTGCTGGAAAAAACCGACAAACCATTGAAAGAGATTGCTGACCTGGCCGGGTATCAAACCTTACCCGGTTTTATCAATGCCTTCCGGAAGCGGTTTAAGATGACTCCTAATGACTGGAGAAAAGAACGAAGAGGGTTTTAGAGCATGTTGGATATGGCTGAAAAATTTATTAATTTGAACCAGAATTTTCATAGGATAAGGTTTAATGGTTAATGGTTTTTGATTAGCAATCCCCGCAATACTGCGGGGATCCGCTTTAAAGGTCGAATAGATTTTAGAGATCTTTTCTAAACCTCGCTGCCCTTTGCCGGATACATTTGATACGAAATGATACGATTATATTCGATTACAATATCATCATTTCCCTTTTTTCCCGGATGACTTAGGATTCATTTGCTTTCCCCGGTTACCCTGATTTTGCGAATACTGTTTATTTGTACCCGGTGTGCCTTTGTTAGGGTTCTGCTGATTGGCACTGTTATCAGCAGGCTTGATTGCTTTTGACATAGTTTTTTTGTTTGTAAAACTATTAACCCCGGCGATGATAAAGTTTAAAATGTTACGAAGCTGATCTTTTTGTAACGAACTAATTTGCTGGTAAGCCTTCTTTTTAGCAATAAAATCGGCTACATGCCTTTTTGAGACCTTGCAATGAGAATATTTATCAAATAGAGGGTTTACTATTTTATCCGTCACAACTTCATTATCTATTATAGTATAATATCGGATATTTACACAGCAACTCCGGTTGACCTGGCAGAAATGAAAGTTGCTCCTGTCTAACTGATTCAGTAATTCAGGAAATGCCGTTTCCGTATAAATTACATCTGTTGCTAAATCGCTTCCGCCATTATCCGAAACTGATTTATTTAGCAGGATCATCTTTGTTCTGGCTCTTGAAAAAAGGCCTATTATATCACCCACTTCAATCTGAAATCTGTAGCCCTGATTCTTGTATGATCCTTTGAGGATAAGCGGTGGCGGCTTAAGCAGAACGGAGTACTCGCCCTGGATAGTCTCAAGATCATTAAAGAGTTTTAGGGCCCAATCTGTTTCATATTCCCGTAGTAAACGGTTCTTTTCCCTTATTTCTTCTTGCAGAAGTTTGACAGTCTCTTTTAATTTCTTTAATTCAATTTCTGTTAATTGAAGATTTTTTTTCATTGCCTGGAATGTGATGGTATTCTTATATGACCAGCATAACAGCTTTTTAATAAAAATCTACATGGCTTTTAAAGCAGCAATATCTGAATTGTAAGGGTGAGCAACAAGGTAATTAATGATAGCAGAAAGCAGTTCTAATTCTGCGAGATTATGCCTTCTTAGTTCACGAAAAAGTTTTTTAAATCTTTCATCTTTTTTGCTATTGACGGTTTTAGTTGTTTTTCTAAACCGGTCAAAATCTGAAGGAATACCGAAATCTTCCAGATTAATACCTGCTGCATTGACATTATGTAATATAAAACGCTCCATTGCCGGAACCACCCTGATGATGAAATGATTTCGGGCCTTATGTTTATGTAATTCCAGGTTACCCTTGGCAAGTATAAGGTCAAACTCATTGAGATAATCCAATTCTTTTTTATCCTTGTCTACTATACCAAGGGCAAAATTGTCTGTAAAGTGTTCCTTCATCACTTTGGTAACCGTGCCACATCCTTTCTGATGGTTATAACCCCGCTGTGGCGGTACCAGCGTTTCCACAAGGTTTGTATCAATGTAGCATTCAGGGATGACAGACAAATCCATATCAGATATAACTTTCGCTGTTCGTAAATAAATCCACCCCGTGCTGGTATATTTCGTGAAGCTGATCTGCGGTCAGGTGATTCACCACCGTCTGACGATCTTTATAGTCCACCATATAGACACTTAACTCTTCCCGTGCATTTTCCAGGAGATCGTTTAGAATAAACGGGCTATGCGTAGCAATGAAAAACTGGTTATCCTTCTTGCTGATAATTTCTTGTGTTAAGTGCGTCATATAAGGCGGGAAGGAATGTGCCTCCGGTTCTTCAAACAAAAGAATACTGTTGTTCGTAGAAATAATAGCCGCCTTGTAAAAGATAATCCGCTGCAGGGTATCTGCCACTGAATTATAGGGGATCAAAAACAAGCCATCCTGTTTGTCCTGTATCACTTTAATTGTCTGGCTGGCTTTATCAAATGCAATATCCAGATTATACTCCCGGAAAAGCGAAATCACCTGCTGTTTCAGCTCTTCATAATTCTCAATTATCGATAACAAATTGCTTCCAAACGGAGGGATCAGGTACTTTGAATGGCCTTTCCTGTAAATGATATTATGCTTGTACTGGTATTTTTTAACCGGGGGTTCAAAATAAGGGTGATTCGAAATTCCCTTTACAATTAATTTGTCATCGATCTTCAACTTTTCCCATGAATCGCTGAAGAAATTAATGCTGGCTCTCATGCCATCTTTTGGATTGAAACCCATCCTGCAAACTCCCTCAGGAGTTTCAATTATTGCATCTTCATTTGTATTTCCGTTATAGAATAACTCTGCCTCATTCTCCAGCCTGATCAAATGCGAGAGTTTCCGGGAGGAATTTTCCCTGAGAAAGGGAATCGAAAACGATGAAAGCGCCTCCAGGATATTTGATTTGCCCACATTGGGTTTACCAATGAAAAGATTTATCCGTGCACAGTCCTTAATCAGCAAATCCCGGATTGATTTAAAATTCCTGATGGAAAGAGTGTGAATTTTGTTTGTCATAATTTTTTTTGGCCAAAGGGAACTGCCTCTTTAATAGTTTTAAATAGCCTAATCAAACCCTTCAGAAAAGAACTCCTTTGGTGTCATACCAAGACCATCAATAATTTTTAAAAGGGTACGCATTCTAATATCATCGTAATTCCCAGATTCGTATTTTGCCATCCCTGTTCGAGATATTTCAATGTCGTAGGAGAATAATTCATATGAATTAAATCCCTTTTGTTTTCTAACAGTTTTAATTCTCTTACTTAGTTTTTGAAGAAAAGCATCATGATCAAAGTGCCCTAATGAGGCTTTTCGTCTTTCTTTCCTTTTTTTTGTTTTTGCCATCCTGCAATTAACAGGATGGGTATTTCATATATAACCCCTTAATATAGGATGTTTTATAAAATACACTTTATAATGTACAAAAATATTTATAATTTGCTAACTTAGCGGAAATAACAATATTGCGAATTCTTCAAAAAGGAATTTGAAGCTTTCGCTTTGAGTCTCGCTATTGAAACGTCGGAAATTTCAAAGTCACGAGATGATAAGCAAGAGCTCACGTTTAGGCGTGGGCTCCCTTATTCGTGACTAGGCCTCCGACGGCCTCAATAGCGGTAAGTGGAGTTCCACGTCATTTTTTTGTATCGAACCCACTAAAGACTCCCCTGAAATGTCAACATTGCACTGCTATATTGCTTCGGCTAAACGGAACACAGGATACTTTATTTGCAGACTCCTTCCGGCGGGGAGAGGAGGCGGCTTTTGACTGCCTCTACCGTGAATACTTTGCATCGCTTACCTATTTTGCCAACCGTATTCTTGCTGATACCGATACTGCTGAAGATGTGGTACAGGATTGTTTTGTACAATTATGGCAACGCAGGGACCGGTTACATCATATAAAGGCTATCAAAAGCTACCTGTACAGCTCCGTAAAAAACCAGTGCCTGAAACAACTGGAACAACAAAAAAGAAAAACTGCGTTCAATGAGCCGGATAAATCCGAGCCTGGAATTGAAGCAGCTGTTATTGCTGCCGAAACAGCCCGTGAACTGTACCAGTTTATTGCAACCCTTTCCCCGGCCCTGCAGCAAATTATCCGGCTGTACTACTTAGAAGGAAAATCCAACCGGGAAATCGCCCAGCAACTCCAGATTGAACCCGATACTGTCATCCGGCAGCGCCTGCGGGCCATTATGGCACTTAGGAAAACTAAAATTTCACTTTGATTAGCTAATTGTCAGAAAAAAAACCGGGATTCGTATGTCCGGCTTTTTGTCCTTCCCGGATCATATACATAAGGCGCCTAACTATTAAATTTATTGTATGAATACCCCTGTTCCATACCAGGAAGAACTTGAAAAAGAATTCCGGGCGGCATACCTGATCAGCCAGTTCATCCAGGAAATAATTTCTGAGGAAGAGGAGGAAGAACTGGATTTATGGATGCAGCAAAGTGAACACCACATGCAGATTTTTGAAGACCTGACCGATGAATCCATGACCAGAGATTTTATGAAATGGTATGCGGAGCGTAATACCGAGCGAAGTTTGCAGGAGGTCAAGCAACGATTACAATTTACCAGGCCTTCCAAAGTAATACCTCTCTGGCGATATGCTGCAGCTGCCTGCGTGGTTCTATTATTGGGTGCAGGCATTTATTATTTTGGTTTGCGGGATAAAGGATCAACGGTTACTTCAAGCGGTACTGAGACCGCGGATATACTGCCCGGTAAAGCCTCCGCCACGCTGACACTGGCAGATGGAAAAAAAATTGACCTGACCTACCTGCGAGATACTATTATTAATAACGAAGTAAGCATTGTGAATGGTATGGTAGTTTACAATAGTACCACATCAGAACCTGAAATGCATGAAATAAGTATCCCCCGTAAAGGTTTTTATGAACTGGTATTACCCGACGGCAGCAAGGCATGGGTCAATTCAAGTTCCTCCATCCGGTATCCTTCCCGGTTCACCGGGAACGAACGGCGGGTAATGGTAACCGGTGAAACTTATTTTGAAGTGGCCAAGGACGCTGATCATCCCTTTATTGTTTCAGTGAATGGAGTGGATATTACTGCCCTCGGGACTGCATTTAATATCAATGCCTATCCCAATGAGGGCGGGTTACGCATTACCCTGACTGAAGGGAAAATAAACGTCAATGCTTCCCAGCGAAATGAACAACTTCAACCGGGACAGCAGATCACAATACGTCCGGGTGAATGGGATATCAGGACCGTTGACATTTCCCCGGTTGTTGCCTGGACAAAGAACCAGTTTAAATTAAAGAATACCACTATTGAAGAAGTGATGCGGATGGCGGAACGCTGGTATGATGCCAAGATTGTTTATAAGGATAAAGTAACCGATCACTTTACCGGAACCATTGACCGGAATGTCCCTATTTCCCAATTGCTGAAATTACTGGAAGCAACCGGGCAGGTACATTTTCAAATTGAAGGTGATTCGATCATTGTCACTCATTAAGGTAATCCATAAAAAACCGGGTTGTGCGCTAACACTTCCCGGCGTGTCTGGGTTACCCCAACTATATCGCGGAAACGATTATTGATTAACCCAAACAACCCAAAGCTATGCTTTTAACCCCAAAATGGAGGATCCGATTCTTGCGCAAAGTGCTAC
>JACRAL010000195.1 GCA_016213435.1 Bacteroidota bacterium | reverse complement strand
AGATGAAACTGACTTCAAACGCTAAGAACAAAGGACTGTTGCCACGAGCACGCACATGAAATTTTTATACCCTTAGCCGTTTATTTATGCAAAAAAATAACCAAATATGAATGACTAATCTAAAATATTTTCACATGAAAGATTAGTGCGAATCAATAAGTTCAAGGAAAAAAATAACAACGATACTGCTAAATATTTTTTGGTCGATGAAAATAAATTTTACAAATTTAAAGAAACTGCCAAACCTGAAATTCTAAAAATCTTATTAAATAATTTTGATTACTATTCTTGTATAGAGAAATCATTCCGATTCCATATTTTCGATCCGGACAACAGCGTTTACATTTATTATCTAATGGAATCCATCAGGCGTAACTGCTATCTCAATGTTGATTTATGGAATAAAATGTTTATCACTAGTAGGTATTACGATACTCTAGTAGTGAATGGAATGCATTTAAAGAACTTGATGAAAGATAATTTATTTAAGAAATTTGATCTTGAAATTATACCTATTGATCCGGCAGAAGGAATGAAAATAAAAACTAAATTTTATTGGAGAGACGCGCCAAAATTTACCACTTACGAAGAAACTTTTAACTTTTTCTATAAGGTAAGTCAAGCATTAAATAATCACGAATGCATTCTATCGAATGCATTAAGCTTTACTCACGACAAAGACGCAAGAAACAAACTATTAGAGAAATATTTAAGTTTTACTGATATTAAATATCGGGAGTTTGCTGAAAATCTAATCGCAGAAACAACAACGAAAAATTTAGGTAAAGATAAACTGCTCGTGTTCCATAATTTTATGATCACCGTTCGTCAAGGTCAGGGAGATGTTAATATCCCAACTCCTGAATTAGATAAAGCACAACCTTTGTCCCTTATCTTTAATGATGTGGCTTCTGAACACAAGAATCGCATACCTCTTTTTATGCCGGATATAAAAAATAATAAATGTAATAACTATAAAATGCTTGCGGAGTTAGAGATGTTTTCATTTATGCTAACAATTGCTAAAGGAGAAAAAACCGAACTTCAAATACTTGACCCGAGATATTGGGAAATATTACACAAATACAACGTAAACGAAATTGAATTTATTAATTGCTCTTATTTTGAATCGCATCCCAGAGCAAAAACATTGGACGACTATAAACGCACTGCCGATTTGGATTATAATTCTTTTTTCCAAAAAACAAAATCCACAAAATATTTATATATATACATTTCAAGCGTCAGGCAAATCGAGGGAAAAGTTATGAAGATAAGATTCTTTGGAGGAGTAGATAAAATAAAGTCTAAAGAATCCACCTCCAATCAAATAATATCTAATATTAAATATGAATTGAAAGCAAAAGAACAAAGAGCAAACGAGATAGATTATTGGAATAAGAATAAATAATGGAATTGCAATTGTTATTAAATATATTTCGGCAAGCAATTTTAAAATATCACTTCTTCAGCGAAGGATCCAACTGAAATGCCTTCTGAAAATTCTCATCTGCTTTTTGCTTGTTGCCTTTGTTTTGCCAGCTGAGGGCAAGATTCATGAATATTCTTGCATCCACTTTTTTAAATTCTCTTTTTAATTTAATTGCGCTTTCAAATTCTTTTATTGAATTGTCAAAATCGCCTTTCATCGCATAGCAGATTCCAAGATTTTCGTGGTAGCCTTCATCATCGGGCTTATTTGCAAGCGCTTCTTTTAAAAGCGGAATGGCATGATCCACATCTCCTTTCAATTTTCCGTACACCAAACCCAGCGCGCCTTTCGCCATGTATTGCGCCATGGAATTCTCCGGCTTAAGAGCAATGGTTTTCTGCTGATAAAAAATGGCTGAATCAGGATTACCAAGTTTTTCCCAAATGAGCCCGATGTTGTAATAGCAATAATGGAAATACGGATTTATTTCCATTGCCTTTCGGAATTCCTTTTTCGCTTCTGTGAAAAGCGAATCGCGCCTCGGACTTTCATCATCGTTGATATGATCGGTAAACATTGTATTGGCAAAATAGTAATGCGCGTTGGCACTACCGGTGCTCGTTTTTACATCTGCAGTGAATAAGGCTTTGTTGTCTTTCCACGCGGGATTTCTGGTGATAGTTTTATAAGAATACGGAACAAGTAAAAGCAATAAAGGAAAAACAAGTTTTGAGTTCTTATAAAAATCTGGTTTCAATTCGTAATTCGTTGTATTCGTAATTCGCAGAAGCGCAGTTGCGAGCGCGAAACAAAATCCAAGCGAAGTGATATAAACAAAGCGTTCTCCCATTGCCGTACCGATCAGAAAGAAAAGATTAGAGACGATGGAAATGGTGATTGCAAAATAAAGAATGGAGAAAGAAAATATAGAGTTGAAAGGTTTTTCCTCTAACTTTTCCGTCTTGATTTTTTTAAAGAGAAAATTGACCGCATAAAAAATCAATCCCCCATAAACTAAAACGGAAGCAATTGCCTTCGGATCAGAAAAACTAATAACCGGAATCTGATTGAATCCATAATCGCTGGTGAGCGGATGCGGAAAGACAAGAAGCAACAGATATTTTAAAAGTATCCAAGAAATAGTAGCGAGTTTATCCATATAAGGAATGGGAGTTGGCAAGTTGGGAAAATGCAAAGTAAGAAATGGATTATCGGTAATATCATTGCTCTGCCGGTCACCGATCATTCCGACCAAGTGCCAGCGGATTGCAAGATAAATTCCTGCCGTGATGAGAAAAGGAAGTGTAAGTAAAAAACTTTGTCTGATATTTTTCCTGGCAAAGAAGAATAATGCAATTGGAATGACAGCGATGAATGTTATTCCATTTTCTTTTGAAAGCAAAGCAACAAAATAACAAAGACAAGCCCCTCCTATCCTCCCCATTAGGGAGGAACTTTGATATTTTACAGCACGAAAAATAAAATAAAGCATCAAACACAAAAACAAAAACGAGACAATTTCATCGCGGCTTTTTATGTTTGCTACTACTTCGGTATGGATGGGATGGGCGATGAATAATAAAGTGGTTATGAAAGCAAATAATCCTCCCCCGACCTCACCCCCTGCCCCTCTCCCAAGGGAGAGGGGAGCAAAAATCTGCATCAACATCATAAAAAGAACCATCGCTGTGATCCCGTAAAGAAGAATGTTAATTAAGTGATAAGGCACTGCATTGTCACCAAAGAAATGGTATTCAATGGCAAACATCACAAGCGTGAGCGGGCGCCAGCGACCGCCTTCCAGATCAAGGGCGTTGCCGTAAATTCCGTAAAACAAATCTTTGGTAGCGAGTGTTTTTATTCCCTCGAATCCCTGCAGAGTGTATTTATTTCCGGTAATGACAACGGAATCGTCAAACGCAAATTTGTGGTTAAGGGTGTTCAGATATAAACCTGCTGCGAAGACAAAAAGAAAAATGTATGCCCAACGAAACGAAGATTGATGGTTGATGGATAATGGTTGATGAATCTTCTGAGTACTATTTTTCTTTTTTTTGCTCATTCTTGTTAATTCGTGTAATTAGTGTCCAAAGATTTCTTCTGCATTTTTTGTAGTTATTTCAGCCACTTCCTCAACCGAGATTCCTTTCACTTCAGCAATTTTCTGTGCCACAAAAGTAATAAAGGAACTTTCATTTCTTTTTCCCCGATAAGGAACAGGCGTGAGGTAAGGAGAATCTGTTTCCAACACCAGATGTTTCAAATCAATTTGCTTCAGAACTTCCGGCAGTTTTGAATTCTTGTACGTTACTGCTCCTCCAATTCCCATTTTAAATCCGTCAAGAGAAATAATTTTGTTTGCTTCTTCAACAGTTCCTGTGAAGCAGTGAAAAATTCCACTTAGATTTTTGTCATTCTTTGATTTCACAATTTCAAAAGCATCCTCAAAACACTCGCGCTGATGAATCACAATCGGAATATTATATTTTTTCGCCAAATCAATTTGTTTGGCAAAAGCATCTTTCTGCTGAGGTATAAATGTTTTATCCCAGTGATAATCCATTCCGATTTCCCCTACGGCACTGAAATTTCTTTTAGAAAACCACTCTTCGACAATTTTTAATTCCTCCAAATATTTTTTATTCACAGAGCAAGGATGCAAGCCCATCATGGCAAAACAATTTTCAGGGAACTGTTGTTCAAGTGCAAGTAAAAAAGGAATGGAGGTGCTGTCAATATTGGGAAGAAAAAGTTTTTTTACTCCCGCTGAAATTGTGCGTTGAACAACTTCCGTTCTGTCAGTATCAAATTCTTCCGAGAAAAGATGCGTATGGGTGTCAGTTAAAGTCAAAAGAAAAAAGTTAAAAGTTGAATGCAACGAAATCTACAAAGCAAGATCAAAAATAGAAATTCTTATTGAAGTTCGTTTTGTCTTTCCAAATGAAATTCTATCTTTGATAACAAATCTGAATCCTATGAAACATATCATCACTCTTTCACTTCTCTTTATTATTTTTCCTTCTTTTGCTCAAAAAATAAAAGTTACAGAATCTATCGAGAATATCGGGGGAAATAAAAATCCCGCACTTGTGGTAAGTATTTTTGATGCCACTCCTGATGAGGTGGAAAACAAGTGGAAATCACTGATGAAAGAGTACAAAGGAAAAGTTTCCATAAAAGACGAAGTGTTTGCTGATAACGCGATAATTTCTTCCATCAACGGAAACAATACGATTGATGTGTATGCTAAGGTTGAAAAAGTAAAAGATGGAGAAATAAAACTCATCGTGGCATTTGATCTGGGGGGTGCTTTCCTCAGTTCTTCTTCTGACAAACTAAAGGACGCGAAGCAGATCGTTCATGATTTCGCGGTGAAAACAACCAAAGAAGCCATTGCAGGACAGCGCAAAGCAGCAGAGAAACAGTTCGGTAGTCTGCAAGATGACCAACATGGTCTGGAAAAACAGCAACGAAAACTGAACTCAAACATCGAGGATTACAAAGCAAAAATTGAAGATTACAATCAACGCATCAAAGAAGCGCAGAATAATCTTGTAAAAAATAAAAACGATCAGGAAAAAAAGAAAGTGGAAATAGATGCTCAGAAAAAAGTGGTAGATGTAGTTGTTGCAAAGGAAAATGCGGTGGAATAAACACCTCAGTCCCTTCCCTCAGAGAAGGGGGGGGAGGGAATAATTTTTATTTCAAAGGCGTATAAGTAATTTTCAAACGCATATGCCCGCTAAGCAATTTATTTCCACCAATAAGCTGCACACGATTGGCAATTGTGCTGCTGGAAGTAGTCATTATGTATAACCCTTCATTCTTTCTTTTTCCGGTTATGACTTGTTGAACATAACGTGCTATATTGAAGATGTATTGATGATTTGTTGCATCATACGTTCCACCAAAATAGGACACTCCTTCATAATAATCGGGCATTACGAGTGGACCTATAGGATCCGAAATTGCGATAACTAATTGTGGATGTGGAGCAAATATTGAATTGGCACCTGCAATGGAAGAGGGGTCAACTTTCAGGATTAGTTCGGCTTTATTGATTGCTTTTTCACCGTCATCAAAAAAATGTTTTAGACTTGGAAATGTGATTTTTGTTCTCACTCCTGCCATGGGCTGAACATATACTTGATCTTCCTGTATCATTGTATCACTGTATACCGTTAGCTGATCGTTAATATTTGCATTTGCAGGTCCGGTTGAAGGAACAGTAGTGGCAGAATAATCGTGGACAAAATGTGAAAAGTGCGCGCAGGTAGCAGAATTAACATTTAAAGTGAAGGATGTATCCGCTCCTAACGGTCCTGATGGCAATGGCTTAATGCTGCTTCTGAAGTACAATGTGAGATGAGAATATAATGTATTAGTAAGGTCTATGTATAAGATGGCTCCTGATCCTGATGCCGGAATTGAATTTGCGGTAATATATAATCCATTAAAAAAATTCTGAAAAGTGTTATAGTTAGTGTATTGGGTTGAATCGAAAAAATTCTGAAAATAACCTGTATCTAATTTTAATCTTAATTGAGGCGGAAGCGTAACCGTATCTGAACCAATATGAACTCGATCGGTCACATTCGGTTGTATGTAAACACTCCCAAGTAAAGTGCTGTATGCTTTACTCTTGTTCGAATAATAATTGGTGGCGTAATTAAGAGTATCCGTTAGCTTATATACTTCAAAAGTTTCTGCAGCAAGCGATCCATAATATTTGTTTCCATAAAAAGGCAAAGAAAGGACAACAGAATCAAGGGTAATACCCGAGCCAAAAGTCGGATTATATCTGGCGGGTTCAAGTTGTGTGAATATAGAAGCAGTGGTGATTCCAAAAAACGGGTCGTTCATTGTGCCAAGCAGGATAGGCGCCATTCTATTTGTCATCAAAGAATCGCTCTTACAAGAGTGTGTAATCAGCGTAAAAGTATCTGTAAAAGTTGCATTCAGCAGATCCCCTGCAGGCAGATAAGGAAGTCCGATATTTTCAGGAGTTTTCTTTTTGCATGAACCAAGCACCATAATCCCAATAGCTATCGGGATCAGCAGAAAAAGGTATCGATTATTTTTACTCATAAAAAAATGCCCCCTGAAGTATGCTCTTCGCTTAACTTCAGGGGACAACGTTACGAAAAACTATTTATTTGATAAAAACTTTATGCCAGTGCAGGTTCTTCTTCCAGCACCGCATCATAAAAGTCATTATACATATCAATATAATCTTCTCCCGGATGGTCAAGAATCGGCTTATCCGCTTTCTTCAGGTATTTCTCCACTTCAGAGTTCGTGTTCTTGCCCACTTTAATCACAGCATCAGAAAAATCAATGGCTGTTTTGATGAGTCCGGCATATGTTCCGTTCTTCAAGTGTTTTACGTCATCTTTTCCAATGCCTTCAAAGTATACTTTGCTGGCGAAATCTTTATTCAGGGTTTGTTTGAATTCATCATCGTAAATTGAAAAAATAATCCTGCTTTCGCCAAACAAAGGATCGTCACCGAAAGAACGTTTAAGATACATCGGCACAAGGGAAGTCATCCATCCCTGGCAATGAATGATATGAGGAGCCCATCCTAACTTTCTGACCGTTTCAATCACACCACGACAGAAGAAAATAAGGCGCTCGTCTGTATCGGCAAAAATATTTCCGTTCTTATCCGTAGTAACCGCTTTACGGCTAAAATAATCTTCGTTATCAATAAAATACACCTGCATGCGGGCTGCGGGAATAGAAGCCACTTTAATAATAAGCGGATGGTCAAAATCATTGATAATAAGATTCATTCCTGATAGGCGAATAACTTCATGCAACTGATGCCTGCGCTCATTGATGCAACCATACCTTGGCATGAAAGTCCTGATCTCTTTCCCTGCTTCGAGGATTCCCTGAGGAAGCTGACGGCTGATGATGCTCATCTGATTTTCTTCCACATAAGGGGTAATTTCCTGAGAAATAAATAACATTCTGGCTTTTTTCATAGGAAGGGTTGCTTTTTTAGGGATTGCTGTTAAAGGATGTCAAAGATAGTAATAAAAAATCGATACATGAACAAATATTTGAAGTAGTTTTGGTTCCTTTTATATATAAAATTTAACGAGAATGCCAAAATAATTCTTCCTTTTCTTTGGAAATATTTTCTACGATAAAAGAGACAAAAGAATGTCTGATGAGCCTCAAAAAAGAAGGGAAAACGATTGGTTTTGTTCCAACCATGGGTGCTTTGCATCGCGGACACGCCTCTTTATTGGAACGAGGGGAAAAAGAAAATGATATTTCGGTATCTAGCATCTTTGTGAATCCCATTCAATTCAATGACAAAAAAGATCTCGAAAAATATCCGCGAACTATTTCAGAGGACATTATAAAACTCAAATCTGCTCACTGCGATGTGCTTTTTGCGCCTTCGGTGGAAGAAATGTATCCTGCCGCACCGATTCCCTCCTTCTGCGATTCATTGAAAGAACCGGAGAAGCGGAGACAAAAGAAAACGGAGAAGAACAATCCGTTTGACCTAGGTAATCTGGATAATGTCATGGAAGGAAAGCAAAGATCCGGACATTTTCAGGGTGTGTGTGTTGTTGTAAAAAAACTATTCGACATTATTCAACCGGATAAGGCCTATTTTGGAGAAAAGGATTTTCAGCAACTGGCTATCATCAAACATATGGTACAAACGCTGAGCGTTCCTGTGGAAATTGTACCATGTCCTACTGTGCGTGAACCAGACGGACTTGCCATGAGTTCAAGAAACACATTTCTTAATCCGGATGAAAGAAAAAATGCTGCACTCATTTACAAAGCTTTGATGGAAGTAAAGAATTTAACCTCACCCCCTAACCCCTCTTCTCCCAAAGGAAAGGAGAGTATGAAAGTTGCTGATTTAAAAAAATGGGTGGAGCAAAAAATCAATGAGAATCCTTTTCTTAAATTGGAATATTTCGAAGTTGTGAATTCCGAAACTCTTGCCTCTGTTAAGGATTGGAATGAAGCAATTCCTCTCCGTGCCTGTATTGCTGTGAAAGCGGGCGCGATCCGATTGATTGATAATATTGCTCTGTAACATTTGCAAATCCACTCTTTCTATAATTGTATAACTTCGCGGCATATAATTTCATTATGGAAATACAAGTAGTAAAATCTAAAATTCACCGCGCCAGAGTTACCGAAGCCGATCTCAATTACGTAGGCAGCATCACCATTGACGAAAACCTGATGGATGCCGCAAATCTTATTGAGCATGAACAAGTACATGTGCTGAATTACCGAAACGGAGAGCGCATCATCACATACACGATAAAAGGAGTACGCGGTTCAGGAATCATCTGCATGAACGGACCTGCCGCGTTGAAATTTGCAGTGGGTGATGAAGTAATCGTGCTTTCTTATGCTTCCATGGATTTTGAAGAAGCAAGAACATTCAAGCCGAGACTTGTTTTCCCGGATAGTAATACAAATACACTGAAGTAAAAACAGCCTTTTCTTTCTTGAAAAAATACATCCTTCCTTCAATAAAGTTCTTGGTCTTTTTGGGATTGGGGGCATTCCTGATATGGCTGGCTGTAAAAGATCTCACCGAAGACGATAAAATGCAGATCGAAAAATCACTGTCAGAAGCAAATTATGTATGGATAGCGCTTTCCATGGCGGCAGGAATTCTCGCGCATATCAGCCGCGCCATCCGTTGGAAAATGCTTCTCGCACCACTTGGTTTCGTCCCAAAACTCAACAACACATTTTATGCGGTGATGGTTGGTTATCTCGGCAATCTCGCCTTTCCCCGCTTGGGAGAAGTGCTGCGATGCGGAATTTTAAAACGCTACGAAAAAATTCCTCTTCCGCAATCTTTCGGCACTGTGATTACAGAAAGAGTGATTGATGTTTTTATTTTGTTCTGTCTTTTCATCGTCAGCACTTGGCTGGAATATGAACGGATCAAAACTTACCTCACAGAAAATATTATCCATCCGATGAAGCTGAAGTTTCATTCTCTTTTCGAAAATAAAATGATGCTGTTTCTTTTACTTGGAATTTTCATTGTGGCGTTACTCGCCATTTTCATCTTTCGGAAGAAGATATTTCAAAATCCGATCGTGCAAAAGATCCGTACAATTCTTTTAAATTTTCTGGAGGGGATTCGATCTGTTGCGAAAGTAAACAACCTGTTTCTCTTTGTTTTTCATTCTCTTTTTATCTGGAGCATGTATTTTATGTCGCTTTATATTTGTGTCTTTACATTTAATGAAACTAAATCCATGACTGTCTCTGACTGCCTTGTCATCATGACTTTCGGAAGTCTGGGAGTTATTGCCACACCGGGCGGAATTGGGGCCTATCAATGGATCGTGCTGCAAATAATGCTTCTCTGGGGATACAGCACAGCGATGGGAGTTGCATTTGGCTGGGTGGCTTGGCTTGCACAAACAGCCGTTGTTCTGCTCGTTGGGCTTTTATCGTTTGGATTGCTGGCGATAAATAATAAAGAAAAGTAGATGCCCCACCCCAAGCCTCCCCGTTAGGGAGGGGGAACATAAAACAAGTCCTCCCTTATGGGAAGGATTTAGGAGGGGCTCTTAATCTGCTCCATCAACCATTCTACATACTCCTTATTCCCACCTGAAATCGGAATTTGCAAAATACATGGAACAGAATAACTGTGAAGCGATTTCACCTTCTTAGAAAGTTTCGGAGATAATTTTTTTGTCGTCTTTGCGATGAGAACTGTTTCATTGGCTTCTTCTATTTTCCCTTCCCACCAATACATGGAACTCATGTTATCAAAAATATTTACGCAGGCAGCCAGTCTCTCCTGCAAAAGAACCTTGCCGATCTTTTTTGCTTCGGATTTGTTTTTGGTGGTGATGTAGGCGAAAACTAAAAGCCCCACCCCAGCCCTCCCCGTTAGGGAGGGAGAAGAGTGACTATGTTTTTTCTTTTGCATTATTTAAGTCCTTCCCAATGGGAAGGATTTAGGATGGGCTTCTTATACTGTTACTACATCCTTCTCCTCAATCAACTTCTCTCCTTTGAATTTTAAAAACACCTGAGCAACAGTAAGCACATCTTTCTGGTTGTATTTTACAATGCGTTCCCAGTCCTTATCTTCCCAATATACTTTATACATCATGCTTCCGTCCATATCGCCTTTAGGGGAAGGGATGCCGAAGATTTCTGCCAGAAGATTTAAGGAAGTGTAACTTTTGTAATCGCCAAACTTCCAGAGTTCCATGGTGTCAAGGTATTTTACTTCCCATGGTTTTTTGCCTGCGTTATCAAGGATGTGAGGAATTTTTAATCCGTTTACCAGAATTCTACGGGCAAGAAAAGGGAAATCAAATTCTTTTCCGTTGTGGGCGCAGAGGTAATGTTCTTCGGTGTTGTAATATTTGTTCAGCAGCGCAGAAAATTCCTCCAGCATTATCTTTTCATCATCGCCATAAAAAGATTTCAGGCGAAAAGATTTTCCGCTGAACATTCCCACCGTGATGCAAACCACTTTACCGAACTCGGCATAAATGCCCGCGCTGTTGTAAACATCCTCAGGGCTTTCTTTTTCCCCGATCATTTTTTTCGTTTTTGCTTTTGAGTCCCATAATTTCCTGAATGAATCAGGAACTTGCTTGTAAGATGGATACTGAGGGGTTGTTTCAATATCCAGAAAGAGAATTTTTTCCGTATTAATGTTTTTCAATGCTTCCATTAGTCATTGTATTTTGTGGTGACGAACTGAATTTTAACAGCAACATTCCGTTTACTTGGGTGATACTGGTTTCACCATTTGAAATTGTTCCTGAAATATTACGCACCCGAAATCTTATTTTCACAGAATCATTCTGAGCGTCAAAAAGCATTTTATCTTGCGGAACCTGTTGGTCGTACTGATTTTTTTTGTTTGCTTTCTTATACGTATGAATTTTCTTTGCAAAATCACACATATCAAATTGCAAAACATCTTTTCCGTTCTTTGTCAGAATAAATTCTTTTTTCTCGTTTGAATATTTTACAAAGATAGAATCCGTTCCCAAATATATCTGATAGTATTTATCGTATGGATAAGAATCACCTTCAGAAAAAGATTGGTTGAAGTTGAGGAAATAATCAAATCCTGCAACTGAAACTGCCTGCTGATTTTCATCCAGAGCGTTGTAATAAAAATTCTTGACAGTTGCGGTGTCCTCCTCCTCCTCCCGATAACGATCGTAATAATTATCTTCCACGCCCATCAGCGCGAGGATTTTTTCTGTTTTATTTACATAATCATTCGAATCTTTTGGAGCAAGAACAGTGTCAAGGTTCTCTTTAAACCAAAGCTTAATTTCATCAAAGCCATGATGCTGATCCAGATAATGCACTATGGACACAATCTGCCTTCCGCTTTTAGCAGAAATCGTGTCAGTCGTTTTTTTGATTTTCCCATCAACTAATATTTTCTCTTCGGTTAGTAGTTTTTCCAAACGATGTACCTGACTTTTTTCAGAAATGCTGAACGCACTCCATGGTCCAAACGATGAGAAAAACGCAATGAAGCAAAGCGAAACAGGAACATATTTTATATTTTTTGTTTTGCTCAGCAGAAAATAAATGGCGATGCCTACAAGCCATAGTGCAACTATCAGAACAAAATACCTGTTCTCGGTGATTCCATATTGAGCAACACGTTTCCCGATTGCAACAAAAAGCAAAATGATCAAAGGGAATAAAGCGCGGTAAAACCAACGCGAAAATATCTTTATCCATGTATTGCCTTCTGCGTTTCGAATTGGCCAGATGAGAAGAAGCGAGAGAATTCCGAAAACAGAAAATGCGTTCACCAAATAAGAAACCCATCCTTTCGGAAGCTCCCATTGAATAATGATTTTTACTCCGTAGGCATAAAGGATCAGCAGATAAACCGTAACGAGCGGAAGCAGTACAAACTGTGTGAATATTTTTAATCCCTTTGGATAATCGGTACTGGTTTCAAGTTCCTCAAATTTTTCAGGAACACCGGAAAGAAAAAACCAGGTGTTAAAAATTCCAGCTAGAAAAAACCAAAGCTGCCCGTAGCGTTCCCCTCGGATCTTTACATTAAAAAGCTGATCAATGGCAATGAGCGCAAGCGCAAGCCCCAGGTAAAGCACTCCCGAATAAAGTGCGGAAAGCAAAAATCGCAGAAACAATGTTTTGTTGAACTGCCAGAAGCCATTTATTTCTCCTCTCGCGATGAACGGTGAAAATGCCACAAGCAGGTGCAGTCCTGTAGTGAATAAAGCGTAACGCGTTCCATCTGTTATTGTCATCTTTCGGAATTCAGGGAGAAGAAAATAATATCCGGTTAGAATGAGTAATCCAAAAATTTGTGCTGTATATTTTTGAATTGCACCGTGATCTCTTCTTTCAGAGATAAGCGACATGGACAAGAACAAATTCAATCCAAGTCCGCAGCACATTACAATCTTCCAGAGGTAATCAAAATCCTTCTGAACATCCCATTTCATTCCGATAATATAAATGCAAATCCCGCTGCCGACAATCGCGGAAAGAAGCGGGAGAGGAAATCTTTTTGCAGTATCAAGGATGCCTTTTATTACTGCTGAGAGGGAAGGAAATTGGAAAGTCATGTGTTTAATTATAAGTTACCACGAATGTACAAATTAACATCTTTATGATTCGTAAATAAACATAAATTCGTATTGCGTAAAGCAACAATCATGAGTAAGATCATTATCATCATCCAGCGGGAATATTTTTCAAGAGTGAAAAAGAAATCGTTTATCATTATGACGATTCTCGGACCCATTCTCTTTTCCGCACTCATGATAGTTCCCCTCTGGCTTTCCATGCAGGAGCAGGAAAAACATTTTGTTGAAGTGATTGACGATTCAAAATTAGTGGATGGATTCATGCGGAACGATAAGAACGTGCATTACGATTATCCTCCCGTTTCGCTGGAAGTTGCCAAGCGCGATCTTTACAAAACAGATTATACCGCCATCCTTTGGGTTCCTGAAAACATTCTCAGTTCAAGAAAAGTAATATTGTATTTCAAAAGCCATCCCGGCATCATGGTGCAGGAAAAAATTCGTTCGGGTATAGAAGACATTCTTTACGAAAATCAACTGGAAGCCGAAGGCATTGATATGGAAAAGGTGAACGCAGCACACATTCAGGTGAATATTGTTACAGAAAAACAATCTGCGTCCGGAACAGGAGAACGCACAAACACAGGTGTTAATATGGGAATTGGTTTTGGTGCGGGCATTTTGATCTATCTTTTTATTTTCATGTACGGAGTGCAAGTAATGCGCGGAGTGATTGAAGAAAAAACCAGCCGCATCGTGGAAGTTATTATTTCTTCCGTGAAACCATTTCAACTCATGATGGGGAAAATTACAGGTATCGCGATGGTGGGATTAACACAATTTGTACTGTGGGTAGTGCTTACCTTGGTTCTTTACGGCATCGGACAGACAACCTTCCTCAAAGATTTTTCGGATACTGTAAATCCGACAATTCAACAAAATGTAGTGCCTAGTATGCCGAATCAAGTTGTAAATCAACAACAAAACATTAGTTATTCTGAAGCGGCAGAAATGTTCAAAAGCTTGCAGAACATAAATTTTGTTCAACTAATTCTTGCGTTCTTGTTTTATTTTCTGGGAGGATATTTGCTGTACAGCGCATTGTTTGCCGCAGTGGGCTCGGCTGTTGACAGCGAATCCGACACACAGCAGTTCATGATGCCGATAACGATTCCGCTTGTGATTTCATTTGTAGCTGCACAGTTTATTATGCAAAACCCAGAAGGTCCGCTTGCTTTTTGGCTTTCAATCATTCCCTTCACCTCTCCGGTGATAATGATGGTGCGTTTGCCCTTTGGAGTTCCTCCTTGGGAATTAGCGCTATCCATGACTTTGCTGGTAATTACTTTCATCTTTATGACCTGGCTCGCAGGAAAAATTTACCGCACCGGAATTTTGATGTACGGAAAAAAAGTTTCTTATAAGGAGTTATGGAAATGGCTCCGATATAGCGGATAAACACCCCTCTCTGACTCTTCCCAAATGGGAGAGAAATGAAACATGAAAATTGCCATCATAGATTTAGGCACCAACACTTTCAACATTTTCATTGCTGAAATTTTTACTGATAAAACTTTCAAAAAAATTTACAAAAGCAAAATCTCTGTGAAGCTTGGCGAAGGAGGCATCAACAAAAATTTCATAGAAGAAAAACCATTCATAAGAGGAATACGAGCGCTGAAGAAACACAAAAGAACGATTGCAAAATTTGGTGCAGAAAAAGTTATTGCGTTTGCTACTTCCGCCATCCGTGGCGCAAGCAACGGGAAAGAGTTCATTCAGGCAGCCAAGCAAAGAACAGGAATTGATATACAGGTCATTTCAGGAGAAAGAGAAGCCGAACTGATCTATTACGGAGTGCGTTCGGCAGTGAAGATGAACGATACGCCATCCCTCATCATGGACATTGGAGGAGGCAGCACCGAATTTATCATCGCCAACAAAAAAGAAATTATCTGGAAACAAAGTTTTCTTTTGGGTGTTGCTCGCCTCATGGAAAAATTTAAACCTTCCGACCCGATAACAAAAGAAGAAACAGAACGAATAAAAAATTATTTAGAACAGGAATTGCAGCCATTGTTCGCGGCTGTTATGTCCCCCTCTGGAGGGGGCGCAGGGGGAGGACTTGCTCATGTCACCGAACTCATCGGCTCAGCCGGTTCCTTCGATTCCTTAGCCGAAATGATTGCTCATCTTCTTTACGACATCAGCGTCATTGAAGGAAAAACAGAATATGATTTCAATCTTGATGATTGTGAGAAAATTTACAATATTATTCTCCGATCAACCACCAAGGAGCGCATGCACATGAAAGGGCTTTCAAAAATGCGAGTAGATATGATCGTAGTCTCCGCCATTTTTGTAGACTTCATCGTTCTCCGTCTCGGCTTAAAAAGAATGCGTCTCTCTAAATATTCGCTGAAGGAAGGAGTTTTGTGGGAATTGATGAATACGTCTTTGATCTGATTTTCTATTTTCAATTTATTTTCGATATTTGTTCCATGAAAATATTTATAACAGCACTACTTCTTACTCTCAAACTAAATTTTTTATTTGCGGGTATCGATGTTGGAATTATCGGCATCACAACTCCAAGTGGGAATATATGTAACGTAAATGCTTTTAATTTCCAACCCGTTGCAGTTCTGAAAAATTTTGGTCCTGACACCTTGGTTTCATGCGAAATTAATTTCTCGATTGACTATAATTCATGGCAAACTTATAATTGGAACGGCTCTTTGCTCCCGAATCAAACAATAAATGTGACATTGACCTACATGAATGCTTCTTCCGGTAATCACCTATTTACATGTTATTCAAACAATCCAAACGGAGAAAATGATTTGAATGCCGGAAATGATAATAACGTAAGTAATTTTTTTAGCCCGTATGATCTTCAAATGTCTGAGAACTTTGACGGGGCCATTTTCCCTCCAATAGGTTGGCAGATAATAAACTATGACAATGATATTACTTGGGATACTATTTACACAGACACAGTTTCTAAAAATTCATTATACATGGATAATTTCCATTATAACAACTCTTCAAAAGGGCAAGTGGATGAAATCATTTCTCCTCCGGTTGTACTTGGATCTTTTCCCTATTGCATGTTTAATTTCTCAAACAAAAAATTTACTGACCCTGCTTTGAATCCTGTTTATGAAGATACGCTCGAACTATTTATTTCCATTGATTGCGGCAGTACTTGGTCATCAATATGGAAAAAGTACGGCTCTCAATTAGTGACTGCATCACCTCCTTTTGATACAACTGAATTTATCCCAAAATCTTATGATTGGAGCAATGATTTAATAGGATTCCCCTTAAATCAGTGGCAAGGTAAATCTTCGCTTTTTAAATTCCGTCACACGACAGATTGTGAAAATAATTTATATATAGATAATTTTGAGATTACTTTTTGGTTTGGAATAAATGAAAGCCGTTTAAATTCATCTGTACAATTATATCCTAATCCATTCAATACAACTGCTGAGGTAAATATTTTAAATCAAAATTTAAGCAATAAATACTTTATAAAGCTTTTTGATATTTTAGGTCAGGAAGTATTTAAGGAAACAGTTTACTCATCAAAATTTATTCTTCAAAGAAACAACCTGTATTCTGGAATATATTTTTTCCAGGTGAGTGATGATAACTATATCCTGCTTGGGAACAAAAAAGTTATAATAGAATAATCAATCCTCGGTTTCTCCACTTTAAGGTTATTCGTAAATTCGAACTTCATTCGTAATTCGTAAATCTATGCCAAAGATATTAGTCATTGATGACGAAAAAAGTATCCGCAAAACCTTGCGTGAGATTTTAGAATACGAAAACTTTAAGGTAGATGAAGCAGCAGACGGTGCCGAAGGATCTTCCATGGCTGCGAAAGAAAATTACGACATCATTCTCTGCGATATTAAAATGCCAAAAATAGATGGCATGGAAGCGTTAGATCGAATACAAAAATCAAATCCCGATATTCCTGTAATAATGATCTCCGGGCACGGAACCATTGAAACTGCCGTGGAAGCTGTGAAGAAAGGCGCCTTTGATTTCATTGCCAAACCGCTCGACCTCAACCGCCTGCTCGTAACCATCCGTAACGCGATGGAAAAAACAACTTTAGTTTCGGATGTAAAGGTGCTAAAGAAAAAAATAAGCAAGACCTATGAAATGATTGGCGAATCTGCTGCCATTAAGCAGATTCAGGAAATGATCGAAAAAATTGCGCCCACCGATGCGCGCGTGCTCATCACGGGAGAGAACGGAACCGGAAAAGAACTGGTGGCAAGATGGGTTCACGAAAAAAGCAATCGCGCAAACAACGCTTTCATTGAAGTGAACTGCGCTGCCATTCCCAGCGAACTGATCGAGAGCGAACTCTTTGGACATGAAAAAGGTGCATTTACTTCTGCAGTAGCTCAGCGCAAAGGAAAATTTGAACTGGCAGAAGGCGGAACAATTTTTCTGGATGAAATTGGCGATATGAGCTTGTCCGCTCAGGCAAAAGTGCTGCGTGCCTTACAAGAAAATAAAATTACAAGAGTTGGAAGCGAGAAAGAAGTAAAAGTGAATGTGCGCGTTCTTGCCGCTACCAACAAAGACCTGCAGAAAGAAATTTCAAAAGGAAATTTCAGAGAGGATCTGTATCACCGTTTAAGCGTGATCATTATAAAAGTTCCGTCATTGAATGAAAGAAAAGATGATATTCCTTTGCTGGTTGACCATTTTGGAAAAATGATCTGCGAAGAACAAGGCATTCCTCAAAAAGCGTTTTCAAAAGATGCGATCAAGGAGCTTCAGAAAGTGAATTGGACAGGTAACATCCGCGAATTAAGAAACGTGGTGGAGCGGCTGATCATTCTTGGAGAGAAAACTATTTCCGGTAAAGATGTGATTACGTTTGCCCAACCGCTGAAAGACAAGTAGGCAATAGGCAGTTGGCAAGCAAAAAATAAAACTAAACCACTCTGCACTGGAAGTGCAGAGGTTTGAAAAGACAAAGAATGAAATTCTTACTCCAATATAATATTATCAGTATCTGCATTCGATGGTTTGCGATGATGCTCAAGATATTGTTCTACCATCTTATCAGT
>JACRAL010000193.1 GCA_016213435.1 Bacteroidota bacterium | reverse complement strand
CAATACGTGGATCTTCAATGCTTTTAAAGTAGTTGTTGATTTGCATTTTTCTGCCAATCAACAAAACTATTAACCACACACAAACACATCCTGCATATTTCAATGAACTATAGACTGTTAATTTAATGCGTAAAACCTGAAGAAAATCCTATTTTCTTCCTTGTTGCGATCTGGCTTGTAAATAAGTTAGCGTTTGGAGCAGTGTTTTCATTCTACTGATTTGCCAATTAGAAATCAATATGTGTCCCAATAAAATTATCCTGCCGCCATTCATGAGTTGATGTTTTGTAAATCGCAAGATAACTCAATTCATAACGAATAAAAATTGAAACCCTTTTGCCGATTCGAAAAGATGCTTCCGGCAATAATGTAAATGAAATTCCATTAGAGTAAAATCTTGTCCAAAGTGGAGTATTGAACGATAGTGTTTTATAATTACCATGAATTGCTATACTAATAAGTGGTTCAGCACTACTTGCGGCTTGACTCCGGTCGTCATTTATCATTCTAATCCGGGTGTCTAAGCCAATGCCTGCCGAAAAATAAATAGGTTTTATGGTTTTGGTAAAATAGTATTCTGAAAGGGGCGTAAAGTCATAAGCACTTTTGCTATAAAAGAATAATGTGCCATAAGAACGAAGGCGTGCTGAAAATTTGAGATTCACTTTCTCTAAAACAGGAGAACCATAACTTATATCTGTTATGGGATATAAATACCGATTACGAAAACTTCCCAAGTCAACCGAGAATTGATGATTTAAGAAATTATTTTTCTCTTGCCCAAATGATGATTGGTAAATTGAAAATAAAATTATTACCAAACATTTTCTCACGGTGCTACTTCATTATATGACGATCCAATTTTTACTTCGTCAAAGTAAATTATATTGGTGTTTGTAGTTTTTTCCTTACCTCTGTATTGTCCGAATTTAAAGTAATTGCCAGCTCGGCTAAATAAATTTCTTTTGTAATACTTATTATCGGCTCCGTTGTATGGAGTAATGTTATTTCCATTTAACCAAGCTTCCATATACGCTGAATTGTCATCAGACCAGTAGATATGAAAAATCGCATCATACCATTGACCTTTATTAATGGGTTGAGCATTACCCACTAAAAATGTATTCTCGCCTGCATTTGGATTGTCATTCATTCTTAACTCAAGAACTCCGTTTACATAAACAAGTGCAAGTGGTGGTGGCGAACCGTGAAGGAGGGGAGTTGGTTGCCAATTTTCACCTTGATTGTAATTCGGTAAATCCTGCCATTGACAAATCAGGTTATATCCTTGATTTGAATAATTTGCATCAATCATAAAACTAAAAGCATAAAAAACTTCAGTTTTATATTTAGCGCAATTATAAATTGCAAGTTCTGTCCGATAGCCGTTAAATATATAATCGTCAGGACGCAATGTGTTTTTTAAAGCATAGTTACCTTTACGAACAGGATTGGTTACTATCTTCGTGTTTATTAATGTGTCAAACACTAAAAAATGCCAACCAGTTAAATCTCCTGTTTCAAAATCCCCCACAAAATGATCGAAGGTTTCATTAGGTTCAGGTGTTGGCGTTTTTCCACAACTATAAAATAATGTCAGAACTATTAAGCATGTAAAATATTTAATTTTCATTTGTCTAGTTATTAGGGGAGCTTACAAAGAAAGTCCTGAGAACTTGTGTACAACAACGTAGCTGAAGGGAGCCACAGACCACATCAACTACACTCAATAGGGTGATTGTTTTACCCTACAATTGGTAAATATTTTTCTCTATTTTCATATATTATCCAAGTCAAAATAGCACATAAGATCAATGCAATAGGTAACCCACTTGTGTCTTGCACAATGTTTGTTAAAAAAATTCCAACCATAACAGGTAAGATTATTAATGCGCCTAATGCCCTTGTCTT
Organism: Bacteroidota bacterium; assembly: GCA_016213435.1. Classification (GTDB taxonomy): domain Bacteria; phylum Bacteroidota; class Bacteroidia; order Palsa-948; family Palsa-948; genus Palsa-948. Next base: position 11,226 of record JACRAL010000193.1, on the reverse strand, counting down.
TGGTATAATTATTAATAACCCACCTAATACTTCGGCTACACCAACAAGTGGGATTAGCCAACCTATCTCCATAAATGCTGACATTCCTTTTACCATTTTTTCAGGCAGATTGTCGGATATTGGCATATAGTTGATAAATTTATTCAGTCCTGCATTGATAAACATCAAACCGAACAATAGAGAAAAAATAAATAAAATTTTATTTTTGATTGAGCCTTTCATGTGAAAATATTTTAAGCGTTAATTAATTTTTGAATGTCAAATTTTGTCATTGCCATAAATGCTTGAATTACCCTTGGTGATTTTTCCGGGTCGCTCATTAATTGTCCTAGTACTTTAGGAACAATTTGCCACGATACACCAAATTTGTCGGCAAGCCAACCACATTGACTATAAGTACCCCCTTCGCCTAACTTATCCCAATAATGATCTATTTCTTCTTGGTTTTCGCACTCAATTACATACGAATTGGCTGGGCTAAATTTGTATAGTGGTCCGCCATTCAAAGCCATAAATTTCGTGTCATTCAATTCAAAGTTTACAACAATTTTGTTTTCTGCTGTAATTTTCGAATTCTTAAAAATGGAACAATAATGTTCGACCATTTGTTTGGCCTGTCCGTCACTCCACAAACAAGCATAAATTTTATTAGTCATAATTTTAAAACTTATGTGTAAAGTTAAACATCAAATGTTAACCAGAAAATAAAAATACAGCATTAGTTTATCGTGCCTGCTGAACAGTAACTATATTTTTTATCTTTGTGCGCATATATTCCATTCTCGAAGGGATGGAAACCCATAGTATATGTCAGACACACAAGATAGGTTCAGCAAAGAAGGTTTAACATACGATGACGTTCTGCTTGTGCCTACTTATTCTGATGTCCTTCCCAAGGAAACCGATACTTCTTCTTACTTCACCCGCGAAATAAAACTTAAGATTCCTGTTGTATCCGCTGCCATGGATACGGTTACTGAATATCAGCTCGCCATCACCATCGCGCAGGAAGGCGGCATCGGTGTCATCCATAAAAACATGACGATTGCCGAACAGGCAGAACAAGTACGCAAAGTGAAACGCTCAGAAAGCGGAATGATCATGGATCCTGTTACCCTGAGTGAATCCGCAACGGTTGGAGATGCGCTTGGTTTAATGAAAGAACACAGGATTGGCGGAATCCCCATCGTTAAAAAAAATAAAGACCTTGCAGGAATTGTTACCAACCGCGATCTGCGTTTTGAAAAAGACATGGCTCGCCCCATTGTGGAAGTGATGACGAAAAGCAATCTTATCACCGCAAGACAAGGAACTAATTTAACCAAAGCAGAAATTATCTTACGCGAAAATAAAATTGAAAAACTTCCCATCACAGATACGCACAACAAACTGGTTGGACTCATCACGTTCAAAGATATCATGAAAGTGAAATCACGCCCGAACTCCACGAAAGATGCATTCGGAAGATTGCGTGTTGCAGCAGCAGTTGGCGCAAATCACGAATCGCTTGAGCGGGTGGAAGCACTGGCAAAAGCAGGAGCCGATGCGGTGGTAGTAGATACTGCGCACGGACATTCAAAAGGCGTTATCGAAACAGTAAAAAAAATAAAACAGCAATTCCCTGACATGCAAGTGGTGGCAGGAAACATTGCCACTGCCGATGCAGCCATTGTTCTCATGAAAGCTGGAGCCGATGCGGTGAAAGTCGGAATTGGTCCGGGAGCTATTTGTACTACGCGCGTAATTGCAGGTGTGGGAGTTCCTCAGTTAACTGCAATCAACGATGTAGCAAATGCAGTAAAAGGAAAAGTGGCCGTAATTGCCGATGGCGGTATTCGTTATACAGGCGATGTGGTAAAAGCGCTTGCTGCCGGAGCATCTTGCGTAATGATGGGCTCCATGTTTGCAGGAGTAGAAGAATCTCCGGGAGAAACAGTTATTCTGGAAGGAAGAAAATTTAAAACATACCGAGGCATGGGCTCACTCGAAGCCATGCAGAAAGGAAGCAAAGACAGGTATTTTCAAGAAAGCGAAGATGATATTGCAAAACTTGTTCCGGAAGGAATTTCAGGAAGAGTGCCCTATAAAGGATCGCTCGCGGAAGTGATGTACCAGATCATTGGCGGGCTCCGTGCAGGGATGGGATATTGCGGATCAAAAACCATCAGTGATCTTCAAAAGGCAAAATTTATCCGCATCACTTCTTCCGGTATCCGCGAAAGTCATCCACACGATATTACCATTACAAGCGAATCACCGAATTACAGCCGGTAAAAACCTCACCCCTAACCTTCTTCTCCTCAAGGAGACGCTGCACGACAAAAATCCTTTTAAGCAGCCATTGAGGTGATTTCGATTAATTTCTCCCATTGGTTGCTTTTATTAAGAGTTCTTAGGTTAGCAATTTGTTGAGCTCCTTTTATCGTCCATCTTTGAGCAGATAATTTCATTCGCTGCTGAATCACATGCCTATTAGCAGCTTCTATTGCTCCCGAACCTATTATTAGCCCTTGTGCTTTGAATGTTCTGTATTTCATTCGTTCTTTATGGGTAGTGTAGTATTCTATAGGTGCTTTCTTTTTTTGTTTTGATGCAGGCGTGAAAGCAGGTCTCTTGCTAATAGTTTTATATGGGGGTATCTAAAACTTACCACCTAATGATTATCTTTTTTTCCCAGCCGAGTCTCCGTTTCGGGACTCGGATGAATTATTTACCTTCGCAAACAAGTTCTTCATGAATGAGCGTAAAGAAAGAACAAACCGAAAAGCACAGAATTTACTATTGTACTTTCACCTGTTATAAGTGGCTGAATCTTTTTGAAATCACAAAGTTGCAAGACCATATTTACGCATTGTTTGATTTGATGCAACAGAAATACAACAATCAGATACTCGGGTATGTGATTATGCCCAATCATCTGCACGTTTTGATTTTTGTGAATGTGTATAAAGTAACTGCCTATTCTGAAGCAGGTGTGTATGAAGATTAGTATTGTAATATTGTTTCCGCAAGTATTTCATCAGAGTCCCGAGGCGGAGACTCTGATGGGAAGAATGATAAATATTAGTAGTAGAAATGGTAAAAATATAAATAAAGCATTATGATTTTTTACGAGAAACATTGTAATAAGAAAGTAGTCATTTCAATATTCTTGATTTTATCCGTTTTTATTGGACAATTTTCTTTTTGTCAAAATCAATTGATTTTGACAAATACCGTGGATTCATCTAGATTAAAAATAATACCCATTAACGCGGAGATTCATCTTGATTTAAAACTAATCACATTAGATTCGGGAAGCACTATGAAGAATATAAGGATGTACGCTAAATTATATGGAATCGGTAATAATGTCATTATGGTTAAGAGTTTTAATGAAAATTTCAACATAAAACATGAAACAGCTCGTCATTTTTCTGTTTTTAAAACATATAGAGGTGGGACTGGAATGAGAACACTAAAATGGGATCAAATTTCAAAGATCTATTATGAAGAGAATACTAAAAGAGCAGTATGGGGGTCTGTAATAAATGAGCTTGGTTTTTCAACATGGATTTGTGCTTTAATTATTCCTCCTTTAGTGAGTATTAATTATGAATCGGGTGGATTTAACACTAAAAGATATTTATCTCTTGCCGGAGGAGGATTTCTTGCCGGAGTGGCTTTTATAAAAATTGGTTTGCTTATAGAGAAAAAAGGGAGTACAATCTTTCGGATAAATCAACATCCTGATCCAAACAAATTAAATAAACATGAATGGAAGATAGTTAGTCAATAGTATTATGAAAACTTTAACTCCACGACTCTTGAAGATTGGGACTTTCTTGGGATTATTGTGTCTCTCCATTCCTCTGTCACTATTAGGATTATGGATTCATGCTTTCAATTTGGGAAATACCCAAACCAATCGGGTTGCAATATATAATAGCTATTTTCCTGATTTTCTACATGGGCAATATGGTATTTCATTGCTTAGTATAGCCTTTTGTATTTTGACAATTGTGCTCAATAGTATTGGTTTGAAGTTGTCAGGGAACTTGTGGAAAACTTTGAATATTTTTATCATTGTTTTGGGAGGGCTATTACTGCTATTGAATTTGTCGGGAATGATGTAGTACACGATTTAACTATGTTTTTGACCTGATAGAGAGAAACTCTAATCAGGGTTGCTATTTTCTTTTTTTCCTATCTTCACACCCAACAAAAATTCGTCTTAAGCAAATCATTTCTTATGTCTCAAGTGGAACTTATCATGCCCAAAATGGGAGAAAGCGTTTTTGAAGCCACCATCATTAAGTGGCTGAAGAATGAAGGAGATAAAATTGCTCTTGACGAACCTGTTTTGGAGATAGCTACCGATAAAGTGGATTCTGAGATTCCCTCTACTGCTGAAGGAACTCTTGTTAAAAAACTTTTTAAGGAAGGAGATGTTGTTCAGGTTGGAAAAACAATTGCATTGATTGCAACTGAAAGCCCCACCCCGTCCCTCCCCAATGGGAAGGGAGATGTGCGCGTGCATTCAAATAGAGAAGAAAAGAAATCGATAAAAATTTCTGAGCCAACTATTATTCACTCAGATTCCCTCCCTTTGGGAGGGATTAAGGGTGGGCTTACATCCTCTGAAAAATTCTTTTCTCCACTGGTAAGAAACATTGCCAAGACAGAAGGTATCTCAATTGATGAACTTGAATCTATTTCAGGAACAGGTAAAGACGGCAGAGTTACCAAGCAGGACATCATTTCTTTCCTGCCGAACAGGAAGAAGGAAACTATCACCCCCTCTTCCGTCTCCCCCAAAGGGGAAGCAGCTCCTTCCCCGGGGGATGGGGTGGAGATAATAGAAATGGACCGCATGCGCAAACTCATTGCCGATCACATGGTGATGAGCAAGCGCGTATCTCCTCACGTTACTTCGTATGTAGAAGCTGATGTTACAAACATTGTGAAGTGGAGAGATAAGATTAAAAAGGAATTTGAGCAGCGCGAAAAAGAAAAGATTACATACACTCCTGTATTTGCAGAGGCAATTGTGAAAGCCATCAAGGATTTTCCGATGGTGAATGTTTCGGTGGATGGAACAAAAATTATTTTACACAGGAATATCAATGTTGGTATGGCAACGGCACTCCCCTCAGGAAACCTCATTGTGCCTGTCATAAAAAATGCCGACAGGTTTAACTTGTTGGGCCTTACAAAAACAATCAATGATTTAGCCGCAAGAGCGCGTGCCAATAAATTAGTTCCGGATGAAGTTCAGGGCGGTACGTTCACATTCACGAATGTGGGCGTATTTGGAAATGTAATGGGAGCTCCCATCATCAACCAGCCACAGGCAGCGATCCTTGCACTGGGAGTGATAAAGAAAAAACCGGTGGTGATGGAAACAGAGTTTGGCGATTCGATTGTGATCCGCAGCATGATGTTCCTTTCACTTTCGTACGATCACCGTGTGGTGGACGGAATGCTTGGCGGAAGTTTCCTGAGAAGAGTGGCAGATTATCTTGAAAAATTTGATTCGAGCCGTTCAATATAAATTATACATAATCCAATGAAAAAGAATTCAAAACACATCTGTGGTTTATTTTTTGCTTTTTGCTTTTTGCTTTTTGCTTTTGATGGTTTCTCCCAGAAAACAGGGCAAGTAGTTCCTCCTGCGGATTCTCGCACCGCATTTGACCATGCAGAGGAATATTTCTTAGCCGGGAATTTTGAAAAAGCGCTCCCGCTTTATGAAGGGTTGCTTTCCCAGAATCCGGGTAACGGCAACTGGCATTATAAAATAGGATTATGTTATCTTAATTCCGGCACAGCATTCAGCAAATCGGTCAGCTACCTTGAACGAGCTGTTCTGACCTGTACCGCGAACTCAAAAGACGATTCCTACAAAGAAGATAAAGCTCCGAGTATCGCCTACTTGTATCTTGGCGATGCCTATCACCGAAATTATCGTTTTGATGAAGCCATTGGCGCCTATCAAAAATTTAAAACACTTATTTCAGCGAGAGATAAGTCGTATTTATCTTTGATTGAGTACAAAACTCAGATCTGCAAGAATGCGAAAGAACTTATCGCACATCCGATAAATATGTCTATCAAAAATCTTGGAGAAGAAATTAATAGTCCTTATGCCGATTATTCTCCTGTAGTTTCTGCTGACGAATCCATGTTGCTTTTTACTTCCCGCAGACCTGAAAATAATGACCAACTTAAAGATGAATCCGGTAAATATTTTGAAGACATCTATATTTCCTATAGCAAAGATGATGACTCCGGATGGCAACCGGCAAAAAATATTTCTTCTCCCATCAATACTCCCGGTCATGAAGCCACCATCGGGCTTTCTGTGGACGGACAAATTCTTTTCATCTACAGAGACGATGAAGACAGTGGGAGCATTTATATTACTAGTATGCAGGGAGACAACTGGACAATTCCTGAAAAAGTAGGAGGGGATGTGAACAGCGAATATTGGGAAACACATGCAACATTTTCTGTAGATGGGAATACGCTTTATTTTGTGAGCAACAGACCTGGTGGGTATGGAGGAAGGGACATTTACCGGTGTAAAAAACTTCCTACCGGAGAATGGAGCAAAGCGATGAACCTGGGCCCCACTATCAACACTCCCTATGCAGAAGATTCTCCTTTTCTTCAGCCGGGAAGCAATACGCTTTATTTTTCCTCTCAGGGGCATAAGAGCATGGGTGGGTTCGATATTTTTTCGAGCAGTTTTTTGGATACAGGATCTGCAGGAGGATGGACTGATCCTGAGAATATTGGGTATCCTGTAAACACTACAGGCGATGATGTTTTTTTTGTTCCTACAGTTGACAACAAACGGGCGTATTATTCTTCTTTTGCTCAGGGAAGTTTGGGTGACAAGGATATTTATATGCTTACTCTTCCTGAAAAAGAAGAATCAAAACTTACTGTACTTCGTGGTTCCGTTATAGATGATTCAGGGAATCTTCCTCCCGGTGTAACGATTACTGTTGAGGATGCTAATACCGGGGATATGGTCGGCACCTATCTTCCAAATCCGAAAAATAAAAAATATATCTTCATCCTTCCGTATGGAAAAACGTATAAGATTACCTATGAAGCAGAGGGGTATTCTTCTGTGATAAATACCAATAAGGTAGAGCATGGGAAAGGATATCTTGAAACCGAAAGAGTTTTTATACTAAAAGATGTAAAACTTGAAAAAAAGGCGCTGGGGACAGTGGGAGTGTCAGGAACAGTTACAGATATTCAGAAAAAAATTGTTCAGAATGCCAGTATCAGTGTGATTGATAATTCTACCGGACAATCGGTCGGAAAATATACCAGCGGCAATCAGGGAGAATTTTCATTTGTGCTTGAGCGCGGAAAAAATTATAATATTTCTTTTGAAGCGAAAGGATATTTATTTCAATCAGAGAATGTGAATCTGCCCCAAGAGCAGGTCTATTCTGCAATTGAGAAAAATGTAGTGCTGCAACCTATCGAAACAGGAAGCAAAATTGTGCTTAATAATTTATTCTTTGATTTCAACAAGTCAAAAATCCGCAAGGAATCTTTTGTAGAACTGGATAAGATATATGTGCTTCTTAAAGAAAAGTCAGACATTAAAGCGGAAGTTTCCGGACATACCGACAATAAAGGCGATGACAAACTAAATTCAAAACTCTCTCAGTCCAGGGCAAAAGCCGTGTTGGATTATCTTGTAAAAAAAGGGATCGATAAATCTCGTCTTACAGCAAAAGGGTACGGAAAAAGCCAGCCCATCGCGTCAAACGACACCGATGAAGGGAGGCAGCTGAACCGCAGGGTTGAGATGAAGATAGTTGGGAAGTGAAATCCATCACCCCACCCCAACCCTCCGCAAAGAGGAGGGAGTTGTACGCGCAAGCCCTCCCCCTTTAGGGGAGTTGGAGTAATTTATTTTTCGCTTAGGTTATTTCTTTCATTATATTTGTCTGTTCAAACGATAAACACGAATAACAATAAAAATAACTACACATTTTATGAGTAGGACTAAACTTCTCGATCTGTATCAGCGACCAGGCTGGCAAAAACTCACCACCATGCAGGACCTCAGAAAAGAAAATGAGGCAATGAAAAAAGAAGGCGAATACCTCCGCAAGCGTTTCGACAGCATTTCTGAAAAAAAGAAACAAGTGGAAGACCGATGTAATGATCTTAAAGCTACTGTTTCAAATCTGCGGGAAGAACTTGCTAATACAAAAGAAGATAATGCCACCCTTCGCAAGGATAATGCTTCTTTGCGTGAACAGGTTCGTTTCCTGAAAGCTCAGGTTCCTAACCTCCGGCCAAGCTTTGAAAAGGTATTTTAAGAGGAAATTCTCGTATCGGTATTTTGAAGAAAAAGGATAGGGTATTAATGCGTTACTCTTGAAGTACGCGCTTTCAACGAGTTTACTTCCACTGCAGCGTTCACAAATCCAACAAACAAGGGATGAGGCTTCGCTACAGTGCTTTTATACTCAGGATGAAATTGTGTGCCAATAAACCAAGGATGGTCTTTGAGTTCTACAATTTCGACAAGTCCACCTTCGGGATTTATTCCTGAAGCAATCATTCCCGATTTTTCAAAATCAGCCATGTATTCATTATTGAACTCGTAGCGGTGGCGGTGGCGCTCTGATATGTGTTGTTCTTTGTAAACAGCCGATATTTTTGTGTCCTCTTTTAAGCGGCAGGGATAAGCGCCCAGGCGCATCGTCCCTCCTTTATTGGTAATATTTTTCTGCGCTTCCAGTAAATCAATCACAGGGTTTGAAGTAGAAGGATTTATTTCTGTGGAATGTGCATCGGTCATTCCCATCACGTTGCGTGCGAACTCGATCACAGCACATTGCATTCCAAGGCAGATTCCCAGAAAAGGAATCCCATTTTCCCGGGCATAACGGATAGCAGAAATTTTTCCTTCTATGCCCCGCTTGCCGAAGCCGGGAGCAACCAGAATTCCGGAAAATCCTTCCAGCTTCTCTGCTACATTTTCTTCATTGATCCATTCCGAATGGATCCATTCCACTTTTACCCGGCAATTATTTGCAACACCGCCATGGATCAATCCTTCGGCAATGGATTTGTAAGAATCTTTCAACTCAATATATTTTCCGATTAAGCCGATGCTCACTTCAAACTTTGGATGTTTTAATTTCTGCAGGAATTTCTTCCAATCTTCCATATCAATATTTTCCGGTACAGGAAGATGCAGTTTGTTTAATACCACCACATCTAATTTTTCTTTTTCCATTAGAAAAGGTACTTCGTAAATAGTGCTTGCGTCAATGGATTCTATTACCGCTTCGGTTTCTACGTTGCAAAAGAGCGCGATCTTACTGCGAATGTCTTTGTTCAGTTTATGTTCAGTGCGGCAAACTAAAATATCCGGCTGAACTCCATACTCCAGTAATTTTTTTACCGAGTGCTGGGTAGGTTTTGTTTTCAGTTCTCCGGTGGTGGAGAGGTAAGGGATCAAAGTAAGATGCACCACTAAGCAATCTTTTCCCAGTTCCCATTTCATCTGGCGCACAGCTTCCACGTAAGGAAGTGATTCAATATCACCCACCGTTCCGCCAATTTCAGTTATTACCACCTGATAGTTTCCGGTTTTTCCTAGCAAGCGTATGCGCGATTTTATTTCATCCGTAATGTGCGGAATCACCTGCACGGTTTTTCCAAGATAATCACCTTTACGCTCCTTATCAATTACGTTCTGATATATTCTTCCGGTGGTAACGTTGTTTGCCTGAGAAGTGGGTACGCTGAGAAATCGTTCGTAATGACCGAGATCAAGATCTGTTTCTGCACCGTCATCGGTTACGTAACATTCTCCGTGTTCATACGGATTCATCGTGCCGGGATCCACGTTGATGTAAGGATCTAATTTTTGAATGGTGACAGAGTAGCCGCGTGCCTGAAGGAGTTTTGCGAGTGAGGCGGAGATGATGCCTTTGCCGAGTGAAGAAGTAACTCCTCCCGTAACGAATATGTATTTAGTATTGCTCATTACGGGGTGTGAAAGTACGGAAAAAATGTATTGAGCGCTTTTCTTTCCGAAAGAATTCAAAAACAAGTATACATTTCAGATTGTTTTGCCTGCTCCGTTAATTGAACATGTAACAATATATCTTCCAGTCGTTATTTATCTTCTTCAGCAAAATCAATGCTTTGTTCTCTTCCGGCACTTTTTGGCTGTTCTCCAAAAGAGTGTGATCGCCTTTAGATACTGCCCTGATAAATGCAGTGTTGCCGGATATCTCTATTTCTTCAATAGAAAATGTCACATTTAGTTTAGATGCTTTGAATAGCTGTTTGTAGGAAGCTTTGATCGTGTCTGTTCCAACAGCGGTGGCTGCCTGCGGAGGAATAAATATGCCATTGGATGTGTAAAGGGCTGTTATTGCCAGTGTGTCGGATGCGTTAAGCGCTTTTTCATAGAGTTTTAATACTCCTTCGATCCGGCTCTTTTCAAGAGCAGAAACTGAATCCATGAGCATTGCTGCGCTGTCTTTCTTCTCAATTACAACTTTCTCTTTTGTTGTTTGTATTTCAGTTGCTGTAGATTTCTTTACTTCATTTTCTGTTGTATTCTTTTTCTCATTCACTGTTGTTTTTTGCTTGTCAGGTTCCACCTTGTTTCCTGCCGGAGCAAATGTTCTTAGATAATTCACGAGCGTCCATAGTTCTTCCTCATCCGTAATTTTCTTTTTGAAAGAGGGCATGTCTTCTCTGCCTTCTTTTGTTTTGTAAAAGAGTGCTCCGTCTGTTTGTGATTGGAAACCTTTTTCGGTGAAATCACCACAGGGAGTATTTAATTCTTTGGATTTAGAACCATCTCCTTTCCCCCCGGTTCCGTGGCATGATTTGCAGTGTTTGCTGAAAAGCAGTTTGCCGGCTTTCACATTATCTTCTGTGGCTTTAACGGGGTTCTTTAATTTTTTGGCTGATTCAGGAACCACCCATGGTTTATCATCACCCGCATGATTCAGAGAAAGAGAAAACGAAGAAGTAAGCAGGAAAATTCCCGTGATTGTCCAAATGGAAAAGAATATTTTGAATATGTTCTTCACAGCATCTATTTCATCAAACTAATATTCCCTTTTCTGTCAATAGTAGACTCATCCAAAAAAGTTATTTTCAGATAATAAGCAAACACCGCAGGATCCAGCCACTTACCTCTTTGAGTACCTTCCCATTTAAACGCGGGATCGGTTG
>JACRAL010000194.1 GCA_016213435.1 Bacteroidota bacterium | reverse complement strand
TGCAGAAAGCCAATTAGATTGGGAAAAGGTAAAGGCAGCTTTTGGCGAGGACATCAACTTTGCCAATGAGCGGTATGTATTGAACTGGGCAGGAAAGTCCGATGCCTTTAAAATATTGCAGCAGCCAACTACCGCTACGCTGAAGCCCATCCCCGAAGAATCCGTCAATTTTGACAAATCCGAAAATCTATTTATTGAAGGCGAAAATCTGGAAGTCCTCAAGGTTCTGCAAAAGGCATATTACAACAAAGTAAAGTGCATCATTATTGACCCGCCTTACAATACGGGAAGCGACAGCTTTATTTATCCCGACAGGTTCAGCGAGAAGAAAGAGGATTACCTCAAGCGCATTGGCGATAAAGACGAAGAAGGGTATCTGATGAAAGAGGGCCTTTTCCGCAAGAACAGCAAAGATAGAGGCCACTTTCACAGCAACTGGCTCAGCATGATGTATCCGCGCCTGTTTCTTGCCAAGAACCTCCTGCGCGATGATGGCGTTATCTTTGTTCATATTGACGACAACGAGGTTCACAACCTGCGGCTCGTGATGAATGAGATTTTTGGGGAAGAGAATTTCTTTGCACAAGTCATTGTAAGATCAAATAGCAGAGGACAAACCTATAAGCAGATAGCCAAAACACATGAATATTTATTGATATACACCAAGAAGTTTGAAAGTGAACTAAACGAATTAGAAAAAGATGAGGCAAATAATGATTTAAATCTCAGAGACAGTATTGGTAATTTTAACATCAGAGAATTAAGAAATAGAAATCCTAAATTCGGCAAGCACAACAGGCCTAATTTATATTATCCGATTTATGTAAATCCTACTCGTTCTGACAATGACGGATTTTATCCCGTTAATTTGGTAAAGAATAATGAGTATCATGTAGAAGTGTTTCCATTGAACTCAGAAAAAAAGGAAAGTTGCTGGCGCTGGGGGAAAAATAAATGTTCTATCAATATAGAAGAAGATACATTGATAAGCAATTTAATAGCAAAAAAGAAAGCCGATGGGACGTTTGGCGTTTTTGAAAAATACAGAAAAACCACATATAAGCCAAAGTCAATTTGGGATGATAATAGCTTTTTAACAGAGACAGGAACAATTGAATTAAGAGAATTAGGAATCGACAAGGTATTTGATTTTCCAAAACCTGTATCGTTAGAAAAGCAAATCTTAAACCTATCAATTCAAGACGATGACATCATCCTCGATTTTTTCAGCGGTTCTGCCACCACAGCCCAAGCCGTTTTGGAACTCAACAAAGAAGATAACGGCAACCGCAAATTTATTTTAGTGCAAATGCCTGAGCAATGCTATGAAAACAGCGATGCTTATAAGGCAGGTTATAAGACTATTGCGGATATTGGGAAAGAGAGGATACGGAGAGTAATTAAGAAGATTCAGGGGAACACCTTAGACGGTCATTCCCGTGAAACTTGTCCTCGAGGGTCTCAATCGGGGAACGGGAATCCAGAAGGGCTTTTTAAGGATAAGGAACTGGATTCCCGCTTACAGACTGCGGGAATGACAAAAGAATACAGCAATGACAAAAACCTTGATTTAGGGTTTAAGGCATTCAAGCTTTCTCCCTCCAATTTCAAAATCTGGAGAGGTGCTGAAATAGACAGTGAAGAAAAACTAACAGAGCAGCTTGACGCCTTTACTAATCCTACCCGCCCCGACGCTGAAAAGCAGAATATGCTTTATGAACTTATGCTCAAGGCAGGTTATGGACTCACCTCTTCCGTTCAGCATGTCATTGCGAGCGGAGCGAAGCAATCTCAAAAAGGCAAAAAGATTGCTTCGGGTTC
>JACRAL010000014.1 GCA_016213435.1 Bacteroidota bacterium | reverse complement strand
TATACATCTCAATAAAATCATGGCAGATAGAATTTTTACAAACTTGAAAATTGATATGAGTTGCAAAAAATATAAGAGGGTTTATCGCGATGCCTTATGGTTTGGTAAAATTGCGTCTTAAAAATTAACGAAGTATTGATTAAATAAACATAGAAAATATGCCAAACATTAAAATAGACGGAATAAACATTGAACCTCAAAAAGGCTGGACAATACTGGATACTGCCAGGTTTCTCGGATTGGAAATTCCAACTTTGTGCCACAACGAAGGTCTGTCTCTCTGGGGCGGTTGTCGTTTATGCGTAGTTGAAATAGGAGAAGGAGCAAACTCAAAATTAGTTTCTTCCTGTACATATCCTGCAGAAGACGGGCTTGTCGTAAAAACTTCGACAAAACGAGTATTAAACGCAAGAAAAATGATACTTGAATTGTTGATTGCCCAATGCCCGACATCAAAAGTATTGCAGGATTTAGCCGCAAGAATGGGTTTGCAGCAGGTACGGTTTACTCCGAAATGGGAAAAATGTATCTTCTGCGGCTTATGTGTAAGGATGTGCCAGGAACAAATGGTGGCAAGCGCTATAGGGTTTGCAAACAGGGGCAATAAATTAAAAATCAATACGCCTTTTGACAAAACATCCGAAGAGTGTCGCAGATGCGGCGGATGTATTTATATATGTCCGGCATGTATGTCAAGATGCGAAGGAACAAACCCTGAAACCGTCCTTTGCGGAAGATGTGAAAATTCGCTTCAGCCAACCTGTACGGAACTGAACGATAATTTCAACTGCTGGATGGGATTGAAAGGGGATTGCGGTACGTGTGTTACGGTAGAGAAGTAGGCGGTTGGCAAAAAAAGTCATTAGTCATTAGGGATTAGTCATTGGAGATTAAAAAAAATGAAAAATGTAGAAGAATTAAATGTCTATAATTTATCAATGGAACTTGGTGAAAAAGTTTGGAATATCGTTAATGTATGGGATTATTTTGCAAAAGATACTGTCGGCAAGCAATTGGTAAGAGCTGCCGATTCAATTGCGGCTAATCTGAGTGAAGGTTTTGGAAGATATCATTATCTTGAAAATAAACATTTTAGTTATTATTCAAGGGGTTCATTATACGAAACCAAAACTTGGATTACAAAAGCACATAACAGAAAATTAATCAATGATTCCGATTTTCTTTCATTATCAAATGATATTGATTACATCGGAAAAATGCTTAACAATTACATTAAATCAATTGGCAAAAATCCAATGACTAATGACCAATGACTAATGACCAATGACAATAAATAATAAATAAAAAATAATAAATAATAAATTTAAAATAATAAATAAGGAGGAATAAAAAAATGAGTTTAACAAAAACAAATGCCACAGCGGCAACTTTAACCAAGAACAGGACTGAAGGTTCAGTAGTTCCTGCAAGTGGTATGTGTGTAACCTGCATTGACGGGTGCATAGGTATGTGCGAAATAGGTAAATCGGCTTATCGCGGACACGAAGTAATTTATCCTCAGCCATTCGGGGTCATTACTGCTGCATGTGAAAAGAACTATCCAATAGACTACTCTCATTTTAATATTCTTAGCGGAGTGGTTGGCGCCAAAGGTATTGATGAAGATAGCGATAAAGCTATTTTCCCGAATGTTAACCTTGAAGTAAAGTTCGGGCATGATAACGGAATCAAATTCAAACTTCCTATCATGATACCGGGTATCGGATCAACCAATATAGCAAAAAACAACTGGGAAGGACTTGCCATTGGCACTGCATTAGCCGGAACAGGACTGACCATAGGCGAAAATGTGGTAGGTATGGATACGGAAGCTGTAATTAAAAACGGAAAGGTAGTTGATACGGTTGACCTCAAAAAAAGAGTAAAACTTTTCACAGACAACCAGGTTGACGGATATGGCGCTATCATAGTCCAGGCGAATGTTGAAGATACCCGCTTAGGCGTGCAGGAATATGCATTAAAAGAATTAGGGGTGAAATGCGTTGAACTGAAATGGGGACAGGGCGCTAAAAATATCGGCGGTGAAGTAAAAATAAAAGACCTGAAAAAAGCCCAGTTGCTTTATGACCGCGGATATGTTGTATTACCCAACCCGACCGATCCTCATGTTATTAAAGCTTTTGAAAACGGAGCCTTTTCTGAATTTGAACGTCATTCAAGAGTCGGCATGGTTACAGAAGAAGGCTTTGCACAAAGAGTTGAAGAACTTCGTAAAGCAGGCGCAAAATATATATTCCTGAAAACCGGAGCATATGGTCCTGCCGACCTTGCAAGAGCCATTAAATTTGCTTCAAAATATAAAATGGATCTTCTTACTGTTGACGGCGCCGGCGGAGGAACAGGCATGAGCCCGTGGAGAATGATGAATGAATGGGGCGTGCCTCCGGTAGAATTACATTCGTTAACTTATAATTATGCAAAACAGTTGAAAGATAAAGGTCAACATGTTCCTGCCATCGCTTTTGCCGGCGGATTTACTTTTGAAGATCAAATGTTCAAAGGACTTGCTTTGGGCGCTCCTTATGTAAAACTGATTGGCATGGCAAGAGCTCCTATTGCTGCCGCTATGGTTGGTAAAACAATTGGTAATGCTGTAAAGAATCATCAGATACCGGTTTATGTTGAACGATTTGGCGCTTCAATAGACCAGATATTCGTTACCGCTAATGAATTACGCAATAAAGTCGGAAATGAAGCGTTTGAAAAAATTCCCACAGGCGCTATCGGCTTATACACCTATTACGAACGTCTTGCACAGGGATTAAGGCAACTTATGGCCGGTACAAGAAAATTCGATTTGTCATATATCTCCAGGGATGATTTGGCTTCATTGACAAAAGAAGCAAGTGAAGTGAGCGGAATTCCATACATTATGGACTATCAAAAAGAAGAAGCACAAAAGATTCTTAATAGCTAATTTAAACTTAAAACGGGATATTCGTACATTTCTACAAGTAGCAGTAGGCAGCAGCAGCTTGCCTGCGGCAGGCAGGTTAGCAGTCTCTGACTGCCAAGCGCCTACTGCGACTGCCTACTTTACATAGACATTTGTTGCTATATTTTGATATTCTCCCTTGGAATTTAGGACTTGGAATTTGGGACTTGGGACTTGAAATTTGATCCTCTCTTTGATAATAACAAAATATCTTTCACTTCCAGAACCTGTTTTTCGTATCCGGTTAAAACGACATTGATCATTGCCATGCTGAGTTCATGCTCTAATATCCGGCTATGGTTGTTGTTTTCAAATTTTATATTTAATCTTGCATTAAAAATCCTAAATCCTAAATCCTAAATCTTAAATTCTAAATTTTATGCCTTTCACTTACGAATACCCCAGACCTGCTGTAACTGTAGATATCATGATCTTTTCGAAAGAAAAGCGAGGAACAGAAATATTGCTGATCCAGCGAAAACACGATCCATTTAAAGACTGCTGGGCATTGCCGGGCGGTTTTGTTGATATGGATGAGACCCTTATGGAATCTGCCTTACGTGAATTGCAGGAAGAAACAAGCATTACCGGAATCGGGCTGCAACAATTTAAAACGTATGGCGATCCGGGAAGAGATCCAAGAGGCAGGACCGTCTCCGTTATCTTCTATGGCTTTGCCGAAAAATCAAAAATTTTTACCCGGGCAGCCGATGATGCAAAACACTTGGAATGGTTCCCGGTTCATAAACTTCCGCCATTGGCTTTTGATCACGATAAAATTATCAGGGAAGCAATTGAAAGTCGTGTGTCATCATAAAACAGAAATAGTGATATGTCAAGTATAAAATGTCAAGTACCCGACGATAGAAGTTGGAAGTTTGATGTTAGAAACATGCTTTATCTTTCCAACATCTAACATCCAGCATCCAACATAAAAAAGAACGTCATTTAATATTTGACTTGACAATAGCATATTTAAAATTAAATGAAGAAAATTTTAGGGATATCGGCATTTTATCATGATTCTGCCGCTGCATTAACAGTGGGCGGGAAAATTATTGCCGCAGCCCAGGAAGAACGATTTACCAGGATAAAACATACTCCGGATTTTCCAACCAATGCCATCAGGTATTGCCTTGAAGAGGCAGGACTCGAAATAAATGAATTAGACGCAATCGTCTTTTATGAAAAGCCCTTGCTGAAATTTGAGCGACTCTTGGAAACTTACTATGCATTAGCTCCCAAAGGCCTGGCTTCTTTTTTAAAAGCGATTCCCGTATGGTTGAACGAGAAAATATTTTTAAAGAAATTTATTTTTGACGGCTTAAAAGAAGTTGGAAATTACGATAAGAAAAAGATAAAATTGCTTTTCCCCGAACATCACTTGTCTCATGCTGCAAGCGCATTTTTCCCTTCTCCTTATAAAAATGCTGCAATCCTCACGATTGACGGAGTCGGAGAATGGTGTACCGCAACTATCGGGCTTGGAGAAGGTAACAAAATAAGCATTTACAAAGAATTAAACTTTCCGCATTCCGTTGGTTTGCTTTACAGCGCTTTTACTTATTATCTCGGCTTTACAGTCAATTCGGGAGAGTACAAATTAATGGGCCTGGCTCCGTATGGAAACCCTGAATCATGGCAAACAAAAAAATTTATCGCCATCATAAAAGCGAACCTGGTTGACATAAAAGATGATGGATCTATTTGGTTGAACCAGTATTATTTTAATTATACGACAGGCTTAAGAATGGTCAACGACAAGAAATGGGAAAAACTTTTTGGTTTCCACAGAAGAGAACCGGAAGCTGAAATAGAACCGCATCATTGCAACCTTGCGATGGCTATTCAGAAAATTACGGAAGAAATTGTATTGAAAATGGCAAAAGAAGCCAAGCGTATAACCGGTTCTGAAAATTTATGTATGGCCGGCGGCGTAGCGCTAAACTGTGTGTCGAATGGCAACTTATTGAAAGAAAAAATTTTTAAAAACATTTTTATTCAGCCTGCTGCAGGCGATGCGGGAGGGGCTTTGGGCGCTGCATTTGTTGCAGGTTATATGTACTTTGATGATGAAAGAATTGTTGATGAAATACATGATCAAATGTCTGGTGCATATTTGGGACCCGAATATTCAGAAAAAAAAATTGAACAGATGAATAGAAAAGTTATGGCTGTCTGTAAAAAATTTTCTGATTTCAGTACCCTAACAGAACATATTGCATCTGAAATTGCAGAAGGGAATGTGGTTGGCTGGTTCCAGGGACGCATGGAGTTCGGCCCCCGGGCATTAGGTAACAGGAGTATTCTCGGTGATGCCCGTAATCCTGAAATGCAAAAGAAACTGAATTTAAAAATTAAATACCGTGAAGGGTTCAGGCCGTTTGCTCCTTCAGTATTGAGTGAATACGCGCAGGAATACTTTGAACCGGAAACAGATTCTCCGTATATGCTTATTGTGGCGCCTGTCAACGAAAACAGGAGAGAAAAACTTCCGGATAATTATCACGATTTACCATTTTGGGAAAAACTATATTGTAAACGAAGCGATATTCAATCTGTAACCCACTTAGACTTTTCTGCAAGAATTCAAACCGTTCATAAAGAAACTAATCCGAAATACTGGCAACTTATAAACGCTTTCAAACGCCAAACAGGATACAGTCTCTTGGTAAATACAAGTTTTAATGTACGGGGCGAACCTATTGTATGCACCCCTCATGATGCCTATCGCTGTTTTATGAGTACCGAAATGGACTATTTGGTAATCAACGATTTTGTGTATTGCAAAACAGGGCAGCCCGATTGGCAAAACAAAGATAAATGGAAGGTTCAATTTGAAATGGATTAAAATGGAGATTGTTACCTTTGCCTCTGACTTTTTAATAAAATCAGAGAAGTGAATAATAATTCAAATTTAAAAAACAGATTAATTACAACAGCGTTTTTGCTGATGATACCTTTTGTATTCAAGGGTATAATCTGGCTTGCGGGTTTATTGTTAGGTGACAGAGATGGAAAAATAACAGGCGTTGGGATTCCCTCCGTTCAATTCATTATTTTCTGCATTTTTGGAGTCCTTGCTGCAAAACAGATGATTTGTATTTTCACCCGTAAAAAAATAATTGCCAACATCGCACTTTCGCTGATTTCACTACTCTCGATTCTGTTTATCTGTGAGAGCATAACAGGCATACTCCTGTATTTTAAAAATAGAAAAACATCTCTGCTTTTCTGGGAAGGAACGTATTATACCGAACGCTTTGTTCAGGCATATCCGGTTTTAGGATTCCGGCCTGCAGCCTCAAAAACTGTAAACCTGGCGCTGCGCAAGGGAAACAAATATATTTATAATGCCTGTTATACCACCGACTCGTTACGAAGGAGAATCTGTCCTGTTTCCCAATACGCGTATAAGTATGCCATTTTTTTTGGTTGCTCTTACACCTTTGGCGAAGGTGTGAATAATGAAGAAACGCTGCCCTGGCTATTCGGTAAAAAAGATACTTCTTTCAGAACGTATAATTACGGATTCGGCAGGTATGGACCTCACCAGATGCTTGCGCTTCTGGAAACAAACCAACTTCAGAACGAAGTAAAAGGGGACAACGGATTTGCAGTATATACTTTTATCAACAATCATGTGAACCGCGCTATATGCGATATGAGCACCTTTGCCTGGGCAGCAGAAGGGCCTTGTTACCAAAATGAAAACCGACACCTTGTTTACAAAGGCTCATTCCGGAATACCAGGCCATGGCGGTACACACTTTTTAATATACTAAGCCAGAGCAATATTTTCAATTACTTCAGTATTAATATTCCATTCCGTCTTTCTGATAAAGATTTTGAATTTATTGCTGAGATTATACTTGCTGCTTCGAAAGAATACTCAAGACAATTCGGCAACGATAATTTTTTCGTGCTTCTGTACCCGGGTACTGATATGCGGATACTCCCTTTTCTACAAAAGAACGGGCTGAAGGTATTGGATTACAGCTCGCTTTTCAGGCCGTCAGATGCCGTATATCATATTCCTGACGACGTACATCCTACTGCTGCCGCTTATAAACGTATCGCAAAAAAATTAGCCGTAGATATAAAACAAAAAATGTAAATTTGCATGATTTTATGTGATTGCAGGTAATGGGCATCCGAATAAAAAATATAATATGAAAATCGCAGATTTTCTTTCTAAAAAATTAAAATAAGTATGTGGCTGCTAAAAGATCTGTGGTTGTTTATGAAGGAACGTAAAAAATTCTGGTTAGCGCCGGTAATTATTGTTCTGCTTCTATTGGGATTATTAATTGTATTTGGAAGCGGCAGCGCTGTTGCGCCTTTCATTTACTCACTCTTTTAATTGACGGGATGAAAAAAATTAAAACAAATCCTATCAAAACCGTATTAACTATTTCAATGGGTTTTATCATTGTTTATCTGATAACCAAATGGAATTGGGCAATTTTTGTTTCCTTACTTATTGGGTTAATTGGAATTTTTTCAAATTACCTCAGTAAAAAGATAGACTTTATTTGGATGAAAATTGCCTGGTTGTTGGGTTTAATTGTGCCGAATATTTTGCTGACCGCAATATTTTTTTTGTTTTTATTCCCGATCGCTGTTTTGGCAAGGCTATTTAGTAACAAAGATCCATTAAATCTAAAAAACAGAAGCAATAGTATATTTAGAAATAGCAGCAAACAGTTCGACAAAGCCTCATTTGAAAAAACATGGTAAAACAGTCAGGTGTAACAGTAGGCAACGGCAGTAGACAGTCCTGTTTACTGCTCCTAAAAATATAATGTAACAATTTAACCCGTTCAAGGTAAATTAAAAATAAGGATGAGTGAAAAATGATTTTATTTACGCTTCTTTTTTGTAATCACTTTTTTAACATATTTACCAAGCTTATTGATCCTTTCGATATTGTCTTCTATCGGCCCGGCAGACACTTCGTTAATATTAACACTGGTGTTTTCAAAGATCGCTTTCTGTTCCGGGTAAATCACTGCAAAACTGATGTTGTTATTTGTTTTGGCTAATTGTCTCGGTGTAATGGCAAGATAGCGGTTATAGGAAATTGTTCTGGGCCTGCCATTGATAATCACAAAAAGATCGGAGGGTTCGATATTCTTTGTAATGGGAAACAGATTCCGCATGTTCTCAAATTCTTTATATTGTGATTTAATGGCTTTTGTTTTACTTATCACCGTTTTAATATTTTCAAGCGTTGTTAATTGCCCGAAAAAAATTACCTCGCTGTTTGTCTGGCGTGATAAATTAACCACAACTTTTATCCATCCGGAAAACCCTATTTCCAATTCGGCATTCGGGGGAGCGATGACCGTGATTTTTTTAATGAGGAACAGAGGATCCAGCGGCTTGAAAACAATAATCATCTCTTTGGTTTTTCTCAGCAGGTTATCTATGATGGATCCGAAAAAATAATTGGTTGTTGACACTTTTCTGCTCCATCCAAAAATAATGGTTGTAGCCATCAGTTCTTTTACAGCGCGGGAAATACCGTTGGCAATATTCAGATCAACTCTTGTATGAAGCGCCACCTTGTCCGGTGAACCGGTTGTATTTTTAACCGCATTTTCGAGAATCTTAGACTGTTCAAAAAAAATATCTTTAGCCGTATCATCATCCGGCAATACGGTAAGCGGATGAATGGGCTCCGATGAATCAGGATCTTTAATGAACAGGGCAAATTCAAGCATTTTATCTGTAATCACGGGATTCGAGATCGGTACTATGATCCGTTCAGGCTGTTCAGGTAAGCTGATTTTTTTATTGGTTTCTGTTACCGCCAGTTTTCTGCCTGCAATCTCGGTAAAAAAAGAACTGATAAGACAGGAAGTAAGAATAACAAGAATCGTACCGTTGAGTATAGCATCGTTTACCATCCCGGCTTTGTATCCGACAAGAATGATGGCTATGGTTGCGGCTGCGTGCGATGTGCTCAGTCCATAGATTACGTGCCGTTCGTCTCTTGTATAGTTGAAAATTTTCTGTGTAATATATGCAGCGGTATATTTGGTAACCTGGGCGGTAACAACTAATATGGCAGCAATAGTGACCGCTTCGGCGCCATTGAAAAGAACGTTAAGATTAACCAGCATTCCGACACTCAGCAGAAAAAACGGGATGAACAAGGTGTTTCCGATAAACAGGATCCTGTTCATCAGCGCGGATGAATGCGGAATAAGCTTGTTCAATGCCAGGCCTGCCAGGAATGCCCCGATAATTGGCTCCACATTTGCGATCTGTGAAAACAGGGCTGAAACAAAAACCACCAGCAATACATAAATATATTGCGAGCTGCTTTCCCCTTCGAGATATTTTAAAAACCATCGGCTGATCTTCGGGATGATCCATAACACGGCAATCACAAAACCTATTAAAGAAACTACAAGGCGTAACCAGAATTCAGCGGTAAGTTCTCCGTTTCGCAAAGCCATTATTATGGCAAGCAGCAAAAGAACAGCCGTATCGGTAATAATGGTGCCTCCGATCGTGATCTGAACAGCCCTGTTCTTGATAATGCCGAGCCTGCTGATGATCGGATACGAAATCAAAGTCTGCGTAGAAAACATACTTGCAAGAAGAAGCGAGGCCAGCAATTTAAAATTGAGAATAAAATAAGAAACGAAAAAACCCAGAATCAGAGGAACAAAAAATGTTAACGATCCGAAAACAAGGCTTGTATTCCTGTTGATTCTGAAATCCCTGAGATCAATCTCAAGGCCTGCAAGAAACATCAGGTACAAAAGACCGATAGAGCCCAGAAGATTCATGCTGGAATTTTCTGCCAGAAGATTTAAACCATAAGGGCCAACTGCGACACCGGCAAGTATAAGCCCTACAATGCCGGGAATTTTAAGTTTCCTGAAAATAAACGGGGCAAAAAGAATGATGAGTAAAACCAAGGTGAATATGAGAACCGGATTCGTAAAAGGTATTGTGAGATCAAATAATAAAACCATATCCGATGCAGGTTATCCGTTTCTTAAACGAGTAAAGTAAATAAATTATATTATACTGTGCGTGGCATAAATTAGCGTATTCTTTAAAAGACCCAAGAACCAAGTTCCAAATCCCAAGAACCAAGACCTACGCTACAAGCCCTCTTTGAATTTGGGGCTTGAAATTTAGAATTTGGGACTTCCAATAATGCGACAATTTATCCCGTTTTTAGTATAAATTCAGTACGAAAGTAACAAAAAGTTTAAAGCGGCGAAGTGATTTCTGATAATATTTAGGTTATTGAGCCGATATCCACAGGCAGTCTATGAAATCCGTGAGCATATGAAAAAGGAGCCCGACCGATACGATCCTGAGCCTGGGTACAAATAATAATACAGCATAAATCACGATAGCAATATATGAATGTAACGGATGATATCCGATACTGCAGCGGTTGAGATCGAAAAAAGGAGAAGCAAACAAATGGTCTATATCCGCCAGCAGTGTCAGCAGCATGATCAGCCAGGCCTTTTTCCAGTTATTTTTAAAAGCGATTTTAGCGATGAGTCCGGGCGCTAATAGGTGCATGGCATAATGAAAAACGATCCGTACCATTCCTTCTTATTTAAATGCTTAATGATACTATATAGTTTTACAAACAATTCAACAAATCAATTTGTTAAGCTACTAAAAGTACATATATCTGTCTTCAAAAAAATCAGAATTTATACAGCAGTCCTGTCCTGATATTTACGCCCGAGAGCCGGAGTTGAAGGTCTTCGGTATTGTTGTTGGTTCTCGCAATATCATAATTACCGTTATAGATTTCGTAGAATTTATAGAGTGCATAATGCCCGCTTATGAACATGCCGATTTTTTCGCTGAAATAATGTTCCCATCCGAGTCCTATCTGAAAGTCATATCCATTGGCATATCCCCGGTCTGTTGATGTATTTTTACTAAGTGTCAGATAGGAATAGCCGCTGATAATATTTGCGTACAATACATTTTTTTCTTTGTTTACGAATCTGTATTTCGCTGTAATATGAAAGTTAAAAGATCGCGCATGGACGGCGGCAGTGTCTTTCCCTTTGATAAACCCGTTTCTTTCTATTTGCAAACCGGCAGCAAATTCATTGCTAACAGAGATATCTCCCCATACCGGGATCAATCCGCAGGCCGCATCAATAGCCGTAGTATCCTTTTTAGTATTATCATTGCTTTTGCCGCCATATACGCCAAACCCGATACCCAAGCCTGCGTTGATATCGCCTTTTTTATAAACCTGGGAAAATGACAATTGGATCAGCAGGCATAAAATGAATAATGATAAAAGAATTTTCATGGTTGTCGGATTTATGAATTTTAAACAAATATACGAATAATATTAAAGATTAATGTAATCAGTTATCGGTATTCAGTAATCGACTGATGACTGACGACGAATGACCGATTACCGATTACCGATTACCGATTACCGATTACCGATTACCGATTACCGATTACCGATTACCGATTACCGATTACCGATTACCGATTACCGATTACCGATTACCGATTACCGATTACCGATTACCGATTACC
>JACRAL010000190.1 GCA_016213435.1 Bacteroidota bacterium | reverse complement strand
TGCACTCACAAATAAAATTGCAATCAATCTGTTAAACCAAGAAATAGAATCCAAACTCTCAATGACCCATAAAAAACTAAGAGCCAACTACGATACTGCATACTTGAAAACACTATTAAATTATAATGCGTAAAACCTGGGATTTTCTTAAGAAAAGATCCCGCCAAGAAGGCATTTATGCATAAGGAATCTTATTCTATAAGAATCATCTTTTGTGTTTTTCTGTAAGATCCTGCTTCTAATACGCAATAATAGATTCCTTTTGAAAAATTTCCCCTGTTAAATTGTAATGCATGTTTTCCGGCAGATAGTTCTTCATCAGCCAAAAGGGCTGTTACTCTTCCGCGTTCATCCAGTATTTTAATTTCCACCTTTGTTTTTTTACTGAGTATAAATTCGATGGTGGTAGATTGCCGGAAGGGATTAGGATAATTTTTCAACTGAAAATCATCTCTTGCAAACGACAAGTCATCGCGCACGCTTGTAACGTCAATGTCTTTTACATTGGTAATAGTTGTTGAATACATGCCATGGCCATGAGTTGCTACTACCACCATACCGTCCGATGGCCGCGTATCGATCATGTCGCATACTACATTGCCTATTATGTTTGCTCCCATCTGCCCCCATACTGTAGCAGTTCCTCTAAGTGTATCTGTTGCATACAAACCTGTACTTGTTCCTAAAAGATAAACAACACCATCGCTCACCGGCAGGATGGAAACCCAGCGACAGGATGGGCCATTGCCTGTGCCATTTGCAAACTGCTCCATGTTGCCTGCAACTCTTGACCAGCTTGTACCCGCATTTGTTGAGGAGAATATGCTGTAAACATTATAATTTGAAAAAATTACCATTACTTTATTTCCATCGCGCGGATCAGCGGCAATGCAGCTGACATATCCCCCTGAGGGAAATAATAGCCCTTGAGTTATATCAACAGGGGCTGGAGTTCCGGTATTAGCTCCGTCAATACGATATACTTTTTTGTTACTTGTTCCATAGTATATTCTATTTGCGGGTGTTTTACAGGCTGTAATTGCTGTAATGCGGGATCCGGCATCAACCGTGTCAGGGAATTCTATCCAATTTGTACTGATAGAATCCCAATTATTTACAAGCGGTATTGCTGAAAGATTGTCATTGCGCCATATTCTTTTTCCACCAGCCATATACATGATGTTATTGTCATTGGGATCAAGCACAAATGGATTAATGAACAAATAATCCTTGCCACCAATAGGGTCTATTCTTGCAAATGCAGTTGCATTTCCTGAAGCATCTAAAGTTGCTTTTGTAATTTGTCCAAGCTGGGCAGAGAAATAGTAATCCGTTTGATTATCCGCAATTGCACAGAAACTGCCGTCTCCATCGCAGGACTCTGTCCATGGAGATGTTAGATTAGTAGAATTGGTAAACCATGAACCGATATCCTGTGTTCCTCCTATGATTGTATTATCTCCGGAGACAGCATGGTTAATGGCTGTAGTATAGAACAGTGTAGTCATATACCCATTAATAAGAGGTGTCCACGATACGGTTGAAGCTGTATTGTCCAGAGTTTTAAAAACGCCCTGGTCATTTCCGGAAAACATCACATTGGGGTTGGATGGTAAAAAAACAAGTTCATGCTGATCGGGATAATGATTAGCATAGTAACTTGTAAGAAGTGTTTGTGTTCCATTATAAGGCTTTACATGTCCTTCTTTATACCCTCCAATCTGTTTTGTTTGTGTTTGATCTGAAAATCCGTTGGTAGAACGGTAAAGGTTTGTTCCGCCTATAAAAACGGTATTAGTATCATTGGGTTTTACTCTAATAAGGAGATCGTAAGATCCTTGACAAAAGAAGTGATCATAGATACCTCCTAATGCAGGAATGCCTGCAGAACGATCACTCCAAATACCTCCTGCGGCTGTACCATTACCGGAAATGTATTTATATTTCCATATGCTATTCCATTCCAATTTATCTAAAAAATTTAGAGTAGAAGTTCCAAAACCAGGAGTGTTTGCCAGAAAATAAACTTGATTTTCATCAGAGGGGGCAACACCAATTACTATTCTGTCGTAAGTGGCAGGAAAAGATGCAGGGGTAATATTTGTAAAAGTAATTCCATCATCTGATCGCCATATTCCCTTTTGCAAACCATCACTGCTTAATGCTGCATACACCACCCCGGTGGAGGTGACTTTCACATCTGTATAATTAGAATATCCGGAATAATTTCCTCCAAGAACTATAGTCCATGTTGCACCTCCATCCATACTTTTGAAAACAGCCCCAATAGTTGCGGCATAAACTACGTCATTTAATGTATCAGCCGGATTAGTAGCAACACTAAATATAGCATCCCAAAAGTTTTCAAAGTTTTGAGGAGTTCCTGCATCGGTTGAAGGAAGAGAATTCCATTTGAGACCTCCATCTGTTGATTTATAAATTCCGTTGCCTGAGTAGTAGGCATCCCCACCACCACTTGCAGAGGCTCCGTTATTTTCACCTCCGCCATAGTACCAGATATTTGTATGTCCAATTCGTGTATCCTGAGCAACACAAGTAACATTTTGATTCTGTGTCAATGCGGTTGTTTCTGTCCACGTTAACCCTCCATCCGTTGAACGCCACATCCCACCCGAAGTGGAACCGGCAAGAATGATATTTTCATTAGAGACATCAATGGCAAGAGCTCTTGTTTTTCCGCCTACATTCCATGGACCTCTTTGTGACCATATTGAAGCTGAATTAAGAGATGCATTTTTTAAGGATAAAGAATAGTCGTTGGGCAAGGTAGCAGCATAAGCCAATTCCTTTTGTCTGATGTGGTCAGGGATCCTGCCGGTAGACGGATCTCGTAACCGGTTAAATTCCCAGTTTGCTCTTGCATTAACATCTTCTTCTGTTCCTATGGAAGAAGGCACGCCAGAAATTAATTTTCCTTTTTGTTTATTTATCGGAGACACACTAAATACGCGGATGCCGGCTACAAGAATTAGGGAAGCAAACGATACATACAAAAAAGCATTTTTTTCTTTCATCTTAAGTATTGTTTAAAATAATAACTCGCATTTTTGGTCTCTGCACCTGTTGTGCAGTTCAAAGATAAGAAAATAAAAAACAAAATTTCTATTATTGAACTTGTTTTTAACCTGTAAATTAAACCCCATTGGTGTTCTGAAGCTTAAAGAAACAAAGCTATAATTTCTTCTTCTGCTAATTTGAGAAGAGGATTTATGCGGGACTTCAAACCTTATACATCCAGTTATGCTTATCAGCAATTTTACCTCTGCGGATGTTATTTAGCTCTTTTTTAATCCTGCTCCCGATTGAATGTTCACTGGCGGGAGGTAGCTTGTAATTTTTGTCGTTATATCCGAATAAGGAAATAGGGGCTATGGTAGCTGCAGTGCCAACACCAAACATTTCTTCCAAAGTTCCTTTGTTGTGCGCATTCACTAATTCATCCACGCTAACCTTACGTTCTTCTGTTTTTATCCCAAGGTCTTCTCTTGCAAGAGTGAGCACGCTTTTGCGCGTAACACCGTTCAGAATAGTGTCGTGCAGTTCAGGAGTGATAAGAGTATTGTCAATCACGCACATCAGGTTCATGGTGCCTGATTCTTCAAGGTATTTATGGGAGTACCCGTCTGTCCAGATGATTTGGTCATATCCTTTTTCCTTTGCAAGTTTGGTGGGAAGATGAGAGCGTCCGTAATTGCCTGAGGTTTTTGCAAAACCAACTCCGCCCGGAACTGCGCGTGTGAAATGGATTTCCACCAGTACTTTTATCGGCTGTGAATAATAGGCACCAACAGGTGATGTGATGATCATAAAATCGTATGTATCGGAAATTTTTACTCCGATGTGCGCTTCTGTTGCAAAAGCAACAGGGCGGATATAGAGGGAACAGCTTTCACCATCCGGCACCCAGTTTTTATCGAGGCGCAAGAGTTGCACTAATCCTTCCATGAAAATATCTTCAGGTACCGATGGCATTGCCATACGTTCTGCAGATTGATTGAAGCGTTTAAAATTTTCAAGCGGACGGAACATATAAATATCTCCATTACTGTAGCGATACGCTTTCATTCCCTCAAAAATAGATTGGCCGTAATGTAATGCTGACATACACGGGCTTACTTCAAAGTTGGCGAAAGGAATAATTCTAGGGTTTTCCCATTTTTCGTTTTTGTAGTTTGAAACAAAGATGTGGTCTGAGAAAATTTTTCCGAAGCCGAGGTTTTCTGTGTTAAGTTCGGCCAAACGGGATTGTGTTGCTTTTTTTACTTCAATGTGCATAGTGCTGGTTACGGTCATATAGAGTTTTATGTTATTGCTATCGGCAAAGGTGGAATTATTCTTGACAGAATCAAATGTTTTTAAAAAATATTTTACCCTTGTTTTAACAGGAATGAGAAAAATCACATAAATGACAGCCGTCATACTTTTGTTCGGCATTCATTTTAATTCTTCCGCCATCACTCTGTCGTTCCCGTCAAACAGTGGAGATTGAATAGAAAGGACTTTCATAGGAGTTTGCGAAGTAATTTTCAGTGAGTGAAAAGTATTTTTTGGAAATGAATGACCCCGCAGCAGAGCTGCGAGGTATCAATACAAATACATTATACTAAAATAGACGCAATTGATTCTTATGAAAATTTTTGTACGTCCCCTTATCAGTCCCTTGCTCATGAATATATCGTTGAATCA
>JACRAL010000189.1 GCA_016213435.1 Bacteroidota bacterium | reverse complement strand
TAAACAAACCTAACAACTCACAAACAATCAAATAGTTCCGCACAGAGGGGAATTAGTTGAATCAGTCGCTTTCAGGTCTCTTTTGAGGGGTTTTGTTACCCCCTTGTTACTCGGTTTTTTTCAAGGGTTCACGAAGGTTCATGAACCAAATAAAAGCCTTTCGGTTCGGCTATAATTGCGGACTGAAGGGAAATGTCAAACCCTTTAAAACCTAAAAACAATGGGAGTCTATTTAAGAGAAAAAAAATTGGGAGGCGGTCAGGTATCCTACTACTTGGATATTTACCACAACAAAACCCGCTGGTACGAATTTTTGGAAATGCGTATCAACAAATCACATCCTACTCCGCAGGACAAGGAAAAGAAACGGCTCGCGCAGGAAATCCGAGCCAAGCGCGAGAATGAATTAATAGTTCAGGATAATGGACTGTTAGATAAAAGCAAACGGAAAGCAAATTTCGTTTCGTGGTATGAAAACTACATAAATGCAAAGCCGAGAACAAATACTCACAGGTCAACATCACTTGTTCACCTGAAAGAATATATGGGCAGTCGCCCGCTCCCTTTTACGGCACTTACGCCGCAATGGATAAAGGAGTTTACAAATTTCCTCCTAAAAAAAGTGAGCAACAATACTGCGCGGTGTTACCTGATGGATATGTTTACAGCATTGGAAGACGCTGTCAGGCAAGATATTATTCCATTCAATGCTTTCAGAAAAATTGAAAAGCATGAACGAATCCGTCAGCAGAATGTTTTCAGGCAAGCCTTCACGTTGGAGCAACTGCAACAACTTGCAGACACATCATGCGACATTCATCCGCAAATCAAGCAAGCATATTTATTCAGTTGCTTTACAGGACTGAGATGGAGCGATGTAAATAAATTGAAATGGGCAGAAGTTATCGTAAAGCAAATTGATAATAACGAGGAATATTTCATTTATTTCGAGCAGAAAAAAACGGAGGGCATAGAATACCTTCCTGTTGCCGACCAAGCGGTAGATATAATCAAACAAAGAAAAACCGAAGCGGAGGAAGACGGAAACAAAAACCCCTATGTGTTTCCCTGCGTAAAGGAATTCGATGATAAAAACCAACTGATGTACAAAATTGTAAACAGGGCTTTGAAAAAATGGGCAAAAGCATCCGGATTAAATATGCGCCTTACTTTTCATACAGGTAGACATACCTTTGCAACCAATGTTTTAGAAAATTGCCCCGATGGCGATTTATGGACGGTTTCAAAACTGCTTGGGCATAAAAATATAAACTCAACGCAGATTTACGCGCACGTCCGCGACAGGAAGAAATCAGCAGCGGTCAAGGCATTACCAAAACTCAAAGTAACTTTCAGTAAGGTAGCCTGAAAGCCAAAAACAAATCTTATTTTTGCTATTATGGAAACAAATGAAAAATACGAGCTGATTCTTTGTATTCACCTTCAGGTAATTTTAATGTCTTCCCTTCCCATTCTCTCAATCTTGCCCCACACTCTTTGCATCGTAACCGTAAAAAATTTTCTTCAATAAGTTTTTCACATTTTTCTTGTATTAATGAAAAATGTTGCCCTGAAGGTGGGCACAATGTTAAACCCATAAATTTTCTTTCTCTAGGATTTCTTTCCTCAGCCATTAAAAATGAAGTCCATTTTATATCTGTCAAGGAACGCTTTGCGTAAACATCATTAAATTTGCATGATGTTTTTGAATAGAAAAAAATAGATTCGCTCGTCACATCAAACTTATTTCTTGAGCCTGCGCCTTCGCGTTTTCTGCCTATAATTACTTCATTAATGAAATTATCCTTCCCAAATATTTCATCCAATATTATTTTTATATAGTGTCCAAAATTAAATGCTTGTCGGACGCAAATAATTCCGTCATCTGTTAATAGTTCCTTTGCAACAATTATTCTTCTCCGAATAAATTCTACAAACTCTGCGCCTTTTGCTTTTGCAGAATAACCTTTTTGCCCCTTATTACCATCGTATTCATCTCCCGTACCAAAAGGGGGGTCTATGTAGATTAGTTTTATTTTACCTTTTACTTTATTTTTTATAAGCGGGTCTTTATTTTCATAAATGGTTTTTAGGAACTGAAGATTATCTCCGAACACAATCATGTTCTGCCATCCGTCTTGGAATGACTTTCTCTCTCCATTAAAAACTTTTTCTATTTGAATGGGAACAGGAAAAACTCCGTCCTCGTTATACAAGGGGCTAAACTAACATAGCCAACTCAAAAGAAAACTGAAAAGTTTCTTAGTAACAATCAGGTATGATTACGCAGTAATTGTTACCAGTTTGTTACCCGCCTCACCTAATAACCCTTGTAACTATTTGAACGTTAAAGAGTGTCGGCAATTTTACGAATTCACAGATAATAATAAAAAAGCAGTATTTAATTCGTACTTTAGTCGTGATTAGTAATTTAGTAGCTGTTAGTTAATATCATGTTCGTAATCTCTCTCATTTGCCATAACTTTATGAACGAAGATAAAAGATGAATTTAATAGCTTTACCCTCTAACAAATCGTTATGTCCGGAGATAAAAAAATAAAAAGCGCACTCGTTTCCGTTTTCTATAAAGACAATCTTGAGCCAATCGTAAAAAAACTCGGAGAGCTTGGCGTTACCATTTTCAGCACAGGAGGAACACAGGAGTTCATTGAAAAACTGGGAGTTAAAGTTACGCCTGTAGAAGAACTCACCTCCTACCCTTCTATTCTTGGAGGAAGAGTAAAAACGCTTCATCCAAAAATTTTTGGTGGCATCCTCAGCAGAAGAGAAAAAAATGAAGACACTACACAGTTGGCAGAATATCAGATTCCGGAAATTGATTTAGTTATTGTGGACCTCTATCCTTTTGAGGAAACTGTGACGAAAACAAAAGATGAAAAAGAAGTCATTGAAAAGATCGACATCGGAGGAATTTCTTTGATTCGTGCTGCTGCAAAAAACTTTACCGATGTTGTTATTGTTTCATCAAAAAACGAATATTCATACTTGTTGAAAATCCTTGAAGACAAAAAAGGTGTTTCAACTCTTAGTGAAAGAAAACAACTTGCCAAACGCGCGTTTGAGGTCACATCTAAATATGATACTGCTATTCATGACTATTTCTCTGCGGCTGTTCTGTCTCCCTCTGGAGGCAACCGAGCTGAAGAGCGAAGCTTGGGAGCGGAGCTCGAAGGGGGAGGACTGCAACCAAACTTGAACGGCTCTGCCTCCAAAATGAAAAAACTACGCTACGGAGAAAACCCGCACCAACAGGGGACTTTTTATGGCGACTTTGAAAAAATGTTCACTCAACTGAATGGCAAAGAACTTTCATATAATAATCTTCTGGATATTGATGCTGCCGTAAACCTCATTGCAGAATTCACCCCCTCTCCTTCGGAGAGGGATGGAGTGAGGCTTTCTACTTTTGCTATCCTCAAACACAACAACGCTTGCGGAATTGCTTCAAGAAAAAATTTAATCGATGCATGGAATGATGCACTTGCCGGAGATCCGGTTTCTGCTTTTGGCGGAATCCTCATCACAAATTCAAAGGTGAACGAAACAACTGCCCAGGAAATAAATAAACTTTTCTTTGAAGTGATTATCGCCCCTTCTTTCGATGAAGCTGCAATAAACATACTCAAACAAAAACAAAACCGCATCATCCTTCAGCAAAAACAAACTGAACTTTCTCCAAAAGTCATCCGCACAGCGTTAAATGGATATCTGGAAGAAGACAGGGATACCAAAACTGAAACTGCAGCAGACATGAAACCATCCACAAAAGCTGCTCCTACAAAAGACGAATTGAATGATTTGATATTCGCGAATAAAATTGCAAAACATACTAAGTCTAACACCATCGTGCTTGCAAAGAACTCCCAACTACTTGCAAGCGGAGTTGGGCAAACGTCCAGAGTAGATGCACTTAGACAAGCAATCCTAAAGGCAAAAGCTTTTGGATTTGATTTAAAAGGATCTGTAATGGCTTCAGATGCATTTTTTCCGTTTCCAGACTGCGTAGAGATCGCCCATGAAGCAGGAATCACTGCTGTGGTTCAGCCGGGCAGCTCGGTGAAAGACAAAGACTCTATTGAGTATTGCGACAAGAACAGCATGTCGATGGTATTTACAGGCACCCGGCATTTTAAACATTGATATGTGAATAAGAAAATTCCTGATATGTAATAGACTGGTCATTGTAATTGAACTTTGTTGCAGAAATAAATTTAAACTCGTAAATTGTAAATCATACTATTCACCATGGGATTTTTCAGTTTTCTAACACAAGAAATAGCCATTGACCTAGGCACAGCAAACACGGTCATCATTCACAACGACCGAGTGGTAGTGGACGAACCATCCATTGTTGCCATGGAACGAAACACCGGAAAAGTGATCGCTGTGGGAAAAATGGCGATGCAGATGCACGGGAAAACACACGAAAATATTAAAACAATCCGACCTCTCCGTGATGGAGTAATTGCAGACTTCAACGCAGCAGAATTCATGATCCGAGGAATGATCAAAATGATAAATCCGGGGAGAAGATTATTTGCTCCGTCACTACGCATGGTTATTTGTATTCCTTCCGGAATTACCGAAGTAGAAAAACGCGCGGTTAAGGATTCGGCAGAACATGCTGGAGGAAAAGAAGTGTATCTCATTCACGAGCCAATGGCTGCCGCACTTGGTATCGGCATAGATGTGGAAGAACCTATGGGAAATATGATCGTTGATATTGGCGGAGGTACAAGTGATATAGCCATCATTGCACTTGGCGGAATTGTTTGTGATAAATCCATCCGCATTGCTGGCGATGAACTTACTGCTGATGTGGAAGATTATATGCGAAGACAGCACAATATTCTGATCGGTGAACGCACTGCGGAAAGAATTAAAATTGAAGTAGGCGCTGCAATTCCTGATCTAGACAATCCTCCGCCTGATTATCCTGTTCACGGAAGAGATTTGATGACCGGAGTACCAAAGGAGATTTATGTCTCCTATGCAGAAATAGCTCATGCGCTTGACAAATCTATTTCTAAAATTGAAGAAGCTATTCTGACGGCACTTGAGATTACTCCTCCAGAACTTGCCGCTGATATTTACAGAACCGGAATTTATCTTACAGGCGGAGGAGCTTTGCTCAGAGGACTTGATAAACGGATTTCATTAAAAACAAAGCTTCCTGTCCATGTAGCAGAAGATCCGCTTCGCGCAGTAGCTCGCGGAACAGGAATCGCACTGAAAAACGCAGACAAGTTTCCATTCTTAATACGTTAATAAAAACTCATTGTCAGATTGAGCGGAGTCGTAACCTAAACAATGTAAACACACTTTGGCTTCGCTCGGTGTGACACATTAAAAATGCGCAACTTAATCCTCTTTCTCACCAGAAATTATTACATCATTCTTTTTCTTTTGCTTGAAACTTTCTCCGTTTTCCTAGTTATCCAGAACAATCATTTTCAACGCTCGCATTTTCTCAATTCCTCCAATGCTATTTCAGGAAATCTCTACGAAACCTATTCGGAAATCACCGATTACTTTTGGCTCAAAGAAACAAATAGAAAACTTGCAGAAGAAATCAATTCTCTGAGAAACAAACTTGAACAATCTTCTTCGTATAAATCTAACGACACCACTGTTGTATTGGATTCACTGCACAAACAACAGTATGTTTACATAAATGCGAAAGTGGTGAACAACTCCACCAATCGCAAAAAAAATTATCTCACACTCAACGCAGGATTAAAACAAGGAGTAAAAACTGAAATGGCTGTCATCAGCCCAAATGGCATAGTTGGAATTGTGCGCGATGTATCCGATAATTTCTGTTCTGTAATGTCTCTGCTCCATGAAAACATGCGTATCCCGGTCACAATAAAAAAGTTTGGAGAAAACTCCATTCTCACATGGAACGGAACGGATGAATGGCATGCGCAAATGGAACGAATCGATTCTCATTTATTAATTGTAAAAGGAGACACCATTGTAACCAGCTCTTACTCTTCCATCTTTCCCGAAGGGATCAAGGTGGGCACCATTGAGAGTTTTGAAAAAATCACAGGAAACACGTTTTATAACGTGAGCATAAAATTATCTACCGACTTCAGCCGTTTACTGTATGTAAATGTAGTTGAAAATCTTAAAAAAGACGAACAAACAACTCTGGAAAAAACATCCCAGCATGATTAACGAAATAATCAAAAATATTATTCGATTCCTTTTTCTGGTTGTCTTTCAGGTATTGATTTTGAATAACATTCAACTGAGCGGATATCTGAATCCTTTTCTTTACATACTTTTTATTCTTATGCTCCCTTTTCAAACTCCAAATTGGCTCATGCTTGTGCTTGCTTTTACTATCGGGATCAGCATTGATATGTTTTCCGATACAGGAGGTCTGCATGCAGCCGCCTCTGTATTTATGGCATTCCTCAGAAATCCGATTCTGAAATTAATTGCTCCGCGCGATGGGTACGATGTAGTGCAAAAACCAACCATTCAGCAATTCGGCTTCGGCTGGTTTTTTTCTTATACAGGAATTTTAGTTTTTGTTCATCATTTCTTTTTGTTTTACATGGAAGCCTTTCATTTCACAGAATTCTTTTCTACATTCTTCCGGGTGATACTCAGTTCGATCTTCACACTCACACTTGTTGTCATTGGTCAGCTTTTCTTTTCTAACTCAAAATCGTAATGCATTCAAAGTACTCCGACAGACAATATGTCATCATTGCGATTTTTACTTTCATTATCCTGATTTTTCTTGCACGATTATCTTACATCCAGTTAATTGACGATCAGTACAAACTTACTGCGCGCAATCAGGCCTTCCGTTACATGACTGATTACCCTGCACGGGGAAATGTTTTTGACAGAAAAGGAAAACGACTTGTTTATAATCAGGCGGCATACGACTTGATGGTCACTCCGAAACAAGTTCAAGGCATTGACACAAATGATTTATGCAAAATACTTGGCATTGACAAAGAAACTTTTTTAAGAAGAATGCTAAAAGCACGACAGTCCCCCAATTCTCCTTTAAAACAATCCGTTTTTGAAAAAGAACTTTCTGTTGAAAATTCTGCCATTCTCAATGAAAAACTTTACAAGTTTCCGGGATTTTTTCTTCAGCCACGCTCACTAAGAAAGTATCCTAATCCCATTGCATCACATCTGCTTGGTTATGTCGGTGAGGTTCCCCCTGAGATGACGGACACTAGCAAATATTATAAGAATGGAGATTATATTGGTATCAGTGGACTTGAAAAAGCATACGAAACATCACTGCGCGGCATAAAAGGCGTACATATTGAAGTGGTAGATGTACACAATCGTCCACAGGGAAGTTACATGAACGGAAGGTACGACACCCTCTCTGTTGCCGGAAAAGATATCACTTGCACTCTGGATGCAGCACTGCAGGAATACGGAGAAAAACTCATGCAAAATAAAATTGGAAGCATCGTAGCCATCGACCCATCCACAGGAGAAATTCTTGCATTCGTTTCAAGCCCGAGTTATGATCCTAATCTTCTTATCGGCAGCACCCTGCCTAAAAACTTTTCTATACTGCTGCAAGATTCACTAAAACCTTTGTTCAATCGTGCGCTGATGGCTTCCTATCCTCCAGGATCCACATTCAAACTTGTGATGTCACTGGTCGGACAAAACGAAAAAGTTCTTTTTCCTGAAACATCCTACTACTGTGCCGGTGGTTTTAATTACGGAGGAGAAAAACAGTTAAAATGTGATGCGCAACATGGATATCTGACACTTCAGCCCGCCATTACACATTCCTGTAATACCTATTTCTGCCATGTTTTTTCAAGTGTAATGAGCAACAGAAAGAAATACAAAACAATGGAAGCCGTGTTTTCATCTTGGAGGAATTATATTACGAGCTTTGGAATTGGTGTTCGTTTAAATTCTGATATTCCCAATGAATTGCGCGGCTCACTTCCTACTATTCCCTATTACAACAAAGTATTTGGCGAGCACCGATGGAAACCGAATACCATTATTTCACTCGCCATCGGGCAGGGAGAAGTGGGCATTACCCCTCTGCAAAACGCGAATGTGGTATGCATCATTGCAAACAGAGGATACTATTACATTCCTCACACAGTGAAAGCAATTGACAGAAATGAAAACGATCCTTCCCTTCAGCGATTCAAAGAAAAACATTATACATTAGTAACGGATACTTCTTATTATAATATTGTGGTGGAAGGTATGAGCGAAGTAGTAAAAAGCGGAACGGCTGCTGCTTCGCAGATTCCTGGAATAGAAATGTGCGGAAAAACCGGAACAGCGCAAAACCCACATGGTAAAGATCATTCCATGTTTGTTTGTTTTGCCCCGAGAAATAATCCGAAGATTGCGGTGGCAGTGGCGGTTGAAAATGGAGGATGGGGGGCAGAATGGGCAGCACCCATAGGAAGTTTAATGGTTGAAAAATACCTCACCGATACCATTACCCGTCCGCTGATTGAAAAGAAAATGCTGGAAGCTGATTTCGTTCACCATAAAATAATCAGCAAAGAAAAAACAGAACATAGCGAATGACAAATTAACAATGCTTGTTTATCGGTAATATGTCTCGCGAGCAAAAAAATATATTTCAAAATACAGACTGGGTTATAACCGGATTGTTTCTCCTCCTATTACTCATAGGATGGCTGAATATTTATGCTGCAGTTTACAATGAAGAACACCGCAGCATCTTTGATATTTCTCAGAAGTACGGAAAGCAATTAATGTGGATTTCAGGATCTCTTATCATCGCAATCACCATCCTAATCATTGATGCAAATTTTTTTACAGCTTTCCCATACCCTATCTATATTGCAAGCACGCTTACACTCATAGCTGTGATTTTTTTCGGCACCGAAATTTCAGGAAGTAAATCCTGGTTTCGTTTTGGAGATTTTGGCATTCAACCTGCAGAGTTTGGAAAGTTTACAGTTGCACTTGCACTCGCAAAATACATGAGCGGGATGAATACGCGAATAGCGGACTTTCAAACAAGAGTCATTGCTTTCGTTCTCATTCTTCTCCCTGCAGTACTAATTATTCTCCAGAAAGAAACAGGAACGGCTTTGGTTTATACAGCGTTCATTTTTGTTATGTTTCGCGAAGGTTTCTCCGGAAATATTATGCTTGGAGGATTTTTTTCAATACTTCTGCTCATCTCGGCATTGCTTGTCAACAAAGTAGTGCTTGTAATCCTACTTGCAGTCATAGCGGTTGTCATCTCCTTTGTAATATGGATGAACAGCCGAAATAGAAAAAAAGCAAAACGGTATATCATAGGAGTTTTTGCTTTACTGGTTGTCGCCTCTAGTTCTGTATTTGGAGTTGATTACGTATTCAGCAAAATGAAACCTCATCAAAAAGTACGCATCAATGTTTTTCTGGGAAAAGATGTGGACAAAGACCTGAAAAAGAAAGCCGGCTATAATGTAAATCAAAGTTTAATTGCCATAGGCTCGGGTGGATTTTCAGGAAAAGGATTTTTGCAAGGCACCCAAACCAAGTATGAATTTGTTCCGGAACAAAGCACCGATTTCATTTTCTGTACTGTAGGAGAAGAATGGGGTTTTATCGGAAGTGCCATCGTATTATTGCTCTTCCTTGCGCTCATCCTTAGAATAATTTTTGTAGCTGAACGGCAACGATCTTCCTTCAGCAGAATATACGGCTACGGAGTTGCTTCCATATTATTTTTTCACATTACAGTAAATGTGGGAATGACTATTGGCCTTGCCCCTGTAATCGGAATTCCACTTCCGTTTTTCAGCTATGGCGGCTCCTCACTGTGGGCATTTACTATTTTACTGTTTATTTTTATTAAACTGGATTCGAACCGACTGCTTATTTTGAGGTAAGAGTAATGATTTTCTCCGCCAGTATTCTCGCCATCTTTTCTCTCGATTCAAAACTCCATCCGGCAATGTGTGGGGTTAAAATTACCTTACTGGAAGATTTCAGAAAATCAAATGTTTCCTCCTGCCCCCGCGGAGAGGGAGACATCATTTCGAATGATGTTTCTTCGTACTCCAGCACATCTAAACAAGCTCCAAGTACTTTTCCCGACTTTAAACTCTTGACCAGATCATCCGTCTTTACTATTTGTCCACGGGAAGTATTGATGAGATAAATATTTTTTCTGAATTTGTTAATGAACGTATCTTGAACCATTCCTTTAGTCTCCTCCGTAAGCGGAAGATGCAATGAAACAACATCTGCTTCTTCAAATATCTCTATTGGTGTTGGTTCAGAAATACCTCCCTTCCCTTCGGGAAGGGCTGGGGATGGACTAATCTTTTTATACTTATCATACGCAAGAATTTTCACATCAAATCCTCTCAACACTTGTGCGAATGCACTTCCGGTATTTCCATATCCGTAAATCCCGATTGTTTTTCCTGCCAGTTCCGTTCCACGATTTTCTTCACGAATCCATTGTCCGTTCTTAACTTCATAATTCGCTTTGCAAATATTATTGAACAAGCTCAGCAGCATTCCGAGTGCATGTTCTGCAACTGCATTGCTGTTCCCCTCGGAAGAGTTCAGGCATTTTATGCCTTTGCTTTCTGAGTAAGCAACATCAATGTGTTCCATGCCGGCTCCTACGCGGGCAATAAAAAGAGAAGCCCCTCCCTTGCCCTTCCCCTTAGGGAGGATAAAAGCATCTATAAGTTTTCTATCGATATTGATTCTGCTCCGAAGAATAATGCCATCGTATTGAGAAATTTTTTTCTCTATTTCTTCTTTTGAAGAATGAAAATCTTCTTCGCAAATGAAAGCATTCTTCTCCAATTCTATTTTAAGAGATGGATGTGCGGAATCAATGAAAAGGATTTTCATTTTTTAAAGAAGAATTCCGCGAAGCATAATCGCTGCCACGGAGAAATAAATAATGAGTCCGGTTACATCAACCATCGTAGCGACAAAAGGAGCAGATGCTACTGCAGGGTCCCATCCCATTCGTTTCAGAATAAGTGGGAACAAGGAACCCATGAGGTTTCCCCAAAGAACAACACTTACCAACGTTATGCCCACTGTGATTCCAACACTCACCCAATGAGGGCCATATACATCTACAAAGGCAGACCAAACGGCAACACGAAGAAATCCTATACACCCAAGGATAATTCCCAGGGAAAGTCCCACCCATATTTCACGACTGGCTATTCTCCACCATTCTTTTATCGAAACTTCTCCAAGTGCAAGCGCACGGATAACAAGAGATGACGCCTGAGATCCTGTATTGCCTCCGCTTGAAATAATGAGAGGAACAAACAGGGCAAGCACTACTGCTTTGGAAATACTATTCTCAAAGAAACTCATAGCCGTTGCAGTAAAACTTTCACCAATAAACAAGATTACCAGCCATCCGGATCGTTTTTTTATCATCTGAAAATAAGAGGTACTCATGTAGGATTCTTCCAGCGCTTCCATACCTCCCATCTTCTGAGCATCTTCGGTTGCTTCTTCGCTCATCACATCCACCACATCATCCACCGTTATTCTTCCTACAAGGCGACCGAGATTATCAATCACCGGAAGGACAACAAAATCATATTTTTTAATAATGTTCGCGACTTCTTCAGAAAGAGTATCTGTTTTTACGGAAATTATATTGGGATTAAGCACTTCCAAAATTTTTGTGCGCAGAGAGGTAGTTAAAAGTTTCTTAAGGGAGAGGTGTCCGACCAGTTTATCGTTATCATCTACCACGTAGATAGCATAAATATTTTCCACTTTTTCTGCCTGCCTGCGCATTTCACGAACACATTCCCAAACAGTATGATTGACATTTACACGAACCAACTCCTTTTCCATCAACGCTCCTGCAGTTCCCTCTTCATATTTTAACAGATCCACAATATCACTCGCCTGTTCTGCATCGTCTTTTTCTATATGACGCAATACTTCATCCTGAACATGATCCGGAAGTTCACCAATAACATCTGCTGCTTCATCGGAAGGAAGATGATCTATCTGATCGGCAATCTGTTCAGAAGTGAGTGAAGCAAGAAAATGTTCTCGCTTTTCTTCCTCCATCTCAATGAGCGAATCTGCCGCAATCTTGTCTTCAAGAAAATTGAAAAGTTTTTTCCCGTTTACTAGATCTAGTTCATTGAGAATGCCGGCAATATCAGCAGGATGCAATTTTTTTAGTTGCTTTTCAAGCGACTTGATGTCGTTTAACTTAATTGCCGAAGATATCTTCTCAAGGTATTCTTCTGTTACTTCAAACTGCATAAATCAACGAAAAACAAATTTCCACGAATGTACGAATGAAAAGAAATACAGAAGGGAAGAAAGAGATAAAATTCAGAACGAAAGCGTATACTCAAGTCCTACAATATATTGATCCTGTGGGTCTAGTACGCTCCACTCCTTCTGGATCAGATAATAAACGCCACATGTATTTCTATCACTCAGTTTATAATCTACACCAAAGACATAGCGCACCCGATGCCAAGTTTGGTCACTCTCTATTTTTCGAGGGTTATGTAATTGATATCTGAATTCAACTGAAGCATAGGGAGTATAGGGTTTATCCAAATCATACTTGACAGCAAATTTATTTCTCGAATACCACTCATTGACTTTTCCGGCATCGCTTGAATAAACATCTCTTTCTTCCGCCTGCAAACGCTGACGATAGGACAAACCAAACTTGCTGAATTTATTCTTCAATGTAAGATCAAGCATAAGACGATGGCGAAAGCTGAACGAGTTATCGTCCTGGAATTTGTCAATAAAACGATACACCAATGCCATCTTAAAATATTTTGTAATCTTATATTCTATTCCCATATTTGTATAAAAAAGGTTTAGGCGAGAGAAGTTTTCCTTTATCCTACATTCTTCTGTAAATAGCCCTGTAAGTTTATTATTGATTCCATATTCAACATTGAACGTGTTCCATGAACCTGCATCGGGATAATTCTGCGCTATCACCTTTTCTGTTCCGCAATAGAACAAACAACAAATCAAACAATGAATTACAAAACTTATTTCCTTGTGTCTCATCTTCTAAACTGAAATATCCTTGTTCGTTCTCTTATCGTAATAATAAATACGAATGACAGCCATGTCTCGCAGAAAATCAACTTTCGTAATACTGAAACGATGTACATCAAGACCAGTACGCATCCGGAGGTCATCGAGTAGTTTTTGGTGATTTTCTGGTTTTATCATTTCAATATTTTCATAAAGAATTTCCTTTCCGAGTTCTTTCTTCATAAGAATATTGGTCTCTAAAAGCAATGTAACTACCAATATTATCCCGTTGATCAGCAACAATTCATCCCATCCTCCTTTCGCCACAGCAGTTATCATTCCCATCGCGATGGAAAGAAAAAGATAGGTCATGTCTTTTGTAGAAACATCTTCTGTGCGATAGCGCATGATCCCAAACACTGCGAATAGTCCAAAACCCGCACCCATTGATATCTCTACTTTGCTGATCATAAACATTACAAGAAAAATAATCAGATTGAAAATAAAGAAAGTAAAAAACATTTCGCGTGTTTTATAACTCGGAAAATAAATAAAACGAATTAAAACAAAAACCGAAGCCATATCCACAGCAAGCCGAATAAAAAATTTAAGGGGCAATCTGTTGAAAAGTTCAAATCCGTTGGTTACTGCATCTTGTGTGTCCTGAAGAAGTATCATAATAAAGAGAATTAGTGGGTATGCTATTTTTAGAGAGAATGTATTTTATACTGTTAATGAAAACACCTGCTGATTAACGCATTTATGAATGAAACGCACAACCGGTTTAAAATTATTTTTCTTTACCTGATCATTCAAAGTAAATACTGCAAAACAATATTTACTGATTCCTCCTTCACGAATATTTTGTTTCCGCACCAAACGGATGAATGGAGAAGCGTGATTAGTTTTATCCTGCTTAGCTTCGGCAATCACCATTTTCGGGAAATCTACCGAGAAATTGCTTCCGTCTGTTTTAATGATCCGAAGATTCGTATCCAGAGTCAGCCGTTCCTGAGAGAATTTATTCACAAAAGTCATTCGAGAATAATTCACCCACAATTTTGGCTCAAACATCGTAGCATCAAAAGGAGTAACTTTCTTTAAGAATTCTTCCGCATTTCCTGATATAACAGAATTTATCTCACCCACCTTCACTCTCTCTTTTATAGTTCTTCCTTTATTGTTTTTAAATTTTATCTCAAAAAAAGAAAGTCCGCCTGAATCAACATAGCTTCTGAAACGCAGCTTATAACGATTCTGTTTACCTATCTGATGTTTTGAGTAAAGCTGAAAATCAGGCGTATCAAAATAAAGTGACTCATATCTATGAATCCGCACTTCATTAATTTCAAGTAAGCGATAGTGAGCTGACATTTCTTTTAAGATAACCGGAAGATGATCTGTAGAAAAAACATATTTCGTATCAGTGCGATCCATCAGCTTCACACTATCCATCTCAGTAAGTGTAATAGGGTCAAAATTTTTAATAATCTCCTGCAGCTGCGCATTCATATCAGAATCCGTATTGACATTGTTTGGTGAAATCAGAAATTAATTTTTATTTGTTTTGATTCTAAAATCAGGAAGTTCTAAAATCTGTTTCCTTGAAGTAATTTCTCCTGTCTGTATCACTGCGCTATCCAGATGATTAGATTTATTCTTAGAAAAGGTATATACTTTATATTTCCCCTGCCTAAGGTAAGTGAACTCGAAAGAACCATCATTGTTAGTATCCTGATTATCGCCAACAGCAACATCATCTCCATAAATGATATATACTTTCTGCCCACCAATATATCCGGAATCTAAGGCTGTAAGGAGCGTATTGTTGTAATTGACAGCATATATCCTACCCTTAATACTGGCACGTCCGCCCTGCCCTGAATCTTTCTTACAAGAGTTATTCAGTATAGCAACAGCTGATAAAATAGAAATAAAAAGAAAATATTTTTTCATAATAGAACAGATTGGGAATTTATAAAAGCGCTTCATACATTGCATAACTCATATTTAGTAATTGCTTACATCAGATACGTAAACTTAGATGATTTTTTCAGCAGGTTATCGCCATTATAAATTTTCTTTTCCACCCTTAATCCCCGACTATCATATACATAAACTGTTTTTTTAACCAACTTATTATTTCCATCATATTCCACTTCCGAAATTTTATCACCATTGCTATTGTAAGAATACTGTTGCTTCTTTGTTATCGCTCCACTCCCAT
This sequence comes from Bacteroidota bacterium, assembly GCA_016213435.1. GTDB lineage: Bacteria > Bacteroidota > Bacteroidia > Palsa-948 > Palsa-948 > Palsa-948. The sequence continues at coordinate 7,429 of JACRAL010000189.1, read as the reverse complement.
CGTATTCTGTCTCTTCAATTTTATTTTTAAAGTTATCGAATTTTGTAGACGTTTTTTTCTTTATCGTTCCATCGGGATTATATTTTATCTCCTCCAACACATTCCCATTTTTATCAAATGAAAAATAAGTTTCTTTATAGGTCACTTCCTTTCCTCCAATAGTTTCTGTCACCGATTCTGTAACAGACTTAATCTTATTGTTTTTTATATCCTTTTTGTTCTGGGAAAATACCTTCGTCTGTGAAGAAGTAATAAGAAAAAAAGAAATGAAAAAAAGATAAAAAAAAGATATTCTCATGATTGTCTATTTTAGTTTATGGAAATACGTTTATAAAATTAGAAATCTGTAACAATCACACTACCGCTTGCAATGGCTTGGGCTTTAGAAAAAACTCTGTAAAAATAAATCCCACTTGTCATATTACCTCTGCCGATCATAAATCCTTCCGGGTTGGAAACAATACCGACTTCTTGCTCTCTTCCCATTACATCATAAATCTTAACAGAAATATTCTGCATTTCAAGTTCTTTTGTATTTGCAACATTCAAAAAAGAAAAATTAGAAAACGGATTCGGATAAAATCTAACATCAATATTACTTGCTGATAATTCGTTAATACGAGCAGCCACTCCGTTGGTTTTAAGATAATGCGCATACACATCATAATCAATTCCATTACGCTGATCCTGCCAAGCGAAGATACATCCTCCCAAACTATCGGTAACAGCATCAACTGAAGTTTGACTTCCTGCAGCAGTGCCTACTGCAACTCCACCGGCTCCCCAAAGCAATGTTCCGTTTCCATCCACTCGCTGGCTTTTAATATCCCAATTCCCGCAACAGGAATCCTGCCATGAAATAATGGCGCCACCTATTCCATCACTTACCACCTTGGGACTGGCTTGCGCATAAATGCCTGTTGCAATCGGAATACCATCGGTTCCCCATGCCATTGTTCCATTCATATTAACTTTTTGCGCATAAATATCCCAGTCCCCACTGCGTTTATCCTGCCATGAAACAATGGCGCCATTTACATTGTATGTAATAATATCAATACTTTTTTGTGTGCTGTCGTAAGTACAAACAGGAACTCCATTAACCGTCCATTGCATAGCACCCGAAGCATCCACGCGTTGGGCATAGATGTCATAATTTTTCAATGTTGAATTACGTTTATCCTGCCATGCAATGATGACTCCTCCTTGTCCATCCGTTTTAATTTTCTCAAATCCTTGTGTTTTTACAATACTACAAACGAAAACTCCATTTGTTGCCCATTGGACAAAACCTGAAGCATTGATACGCTGAGCATAAATATCATAATCAACCCCGTTACGTTTATCTTGCCAAACAATAATGGCACCCCCGGCTCCATCAGTTTGCATTTTTGCAGTTATCTGTGCGAATGCAGCATTGCAAACAGAAACACCTCCGGCAGTCCACATCATTGTTCCTGTACTGCTGATCCGTTGGGCATAAATGTCTGAATTACCATTGATAGAATCTTCCCACACAACGAAAGCACCTCCCGCACCATCACTCATTACCTTCGGATTTTTTTGAATAGCCGCTTTGGAACAAACAGTCACTCCGTTCGATGTCCACAATACATTTCCGCTTGAATCAATTTTCTGGGCATAGATATCCTGTACATAACCATTCCGGTAGTCCTGCCACACAATAATTGCTCCACCACTTCCATCTTCGGTCATTGCAACAGATGCTTGCTTGCTGGTATCGGTACAAATGGGTGTGCCGTTTGTTGCCCATTTTGAATAGCCCGCAGAATTTATTCGCTGTGCGTAAATATCAGGACGAACAGTATCCACGCGCTCATCTGTCCAAACGATAATTGCACCGCCTTTCGTATCAGAACCCATGTTTACATTTTTTTGATCATGTATGATACCCGTGCAAACAGGAGTATTAATAGCAGAGTTAGTGTTCCACTGAGCAAACGATGCTTCGACTATGCTCAGCATGCCGATAACAAGTGAAAATACAATGGAGATTTTTTTTTCTGTCATGTTTTTAAAAAATATTACACAAATTTAATTTAAAATTAGCAATGAAAACGTAGACAAAAATAAAACGGATGCTCCAATCAGGTATAATAAAATAAGAATACCTTATTTCATTTTTCAACAGCCATGAACTTCTGAGACAGTCCTAACTTCTTCTTCAATCTCTATTACTTTTGTTCCGATAGTACGCGTTTTTTGAGTTTCACAATGGCGTTTAACTAAACAATTCTGCGTTTATTTCTTCGCCCCTGTTTTTGGCACTGAGTTTCCCTTATGCGACTGATTAAATTTTAATGCAACTGTAATCTCGTGAGCATTAAGCCCGGCAACAGAATTGCTGATCTGAGAGGTTACCACGTCATAACTATAGCCAAAAGACAATGTTTTATGTTCGTAGCCAACCGAGAAAGCAATGGCATCCGTTCTTCGGTACCATGCACCTATAACTATTTTTGATGTAGCTTCTCCTACATGATAATCCATCAACACACCGACTGCTATATTTTCATTCCCGTTTTGGGAATTAACAATAACGTTGGGTGTGAAATCAATTTTGTTCTTTCCAAGTATTTTAATGCCTCCCTGAAATGAATAACGGGCGGGGAGTTTTCCGGTAGCAGCCGTGAACGATTCATTGGGCTGATTTAAATGAAATGCCGACACTCCAAGATACGCGTTCAATTTAGCGTTATCGTCCTTAGATGGGGTATAATACCACATTGCACCAGCTCCTACATCCGCATAACCTGCTTTATTGTTTAATACAGTTTCATTTATCGGGTTGCTTGAATTGTAAGAGCCGAGCATATATTGGTTGTCAAACGTAAGATTAGCAGTGTTAAGTGATTTCTGAACGTAGCCGCCCATCAAAGAAAAGTTTAAATGTCCCGCATCTGAAATCTGTAAGTTATATCCAATTGCAAGCGATGCATCCAGTGATTTAAAAGCGCCAGATTTATCTTGCAGAACATTCGCCCCCACATCTAATTTTTCTTTACCCTCCTTTATATATATCGGGTAAAGTGTGGTGAAAGATGCTGTGGTATATCCATTACCCAAAGCAGCCCACTGGCTTCTGTAATGGAGCATGAATTTCAAATCCTCATTCATACCCATCATAGCAGGATTTAATTTTAATGGATTTGCAAATGGCTGTGCAAATCTCAAATCCTGAGAGAAAGAAACAGTTGGAAATACGCAGATTGCAGTTAGCAAGAAAATGCAGATTGCAAGAAGTGATATTATTTTTTTCATTTTATTTATTTTTAGTGTTTTGTTAATTGACTGTTGTCTACTGGGTTGTATTTATCTGATTAAGTTTACAAGTCCTTTTGCATCTACAGCTGTTCCGCTTGTCATAACTCCTTTTATAAAATACGCGTACGCGCCTTGAGGTAGTTGCTCACCTGTTCCCTGTTTCATTCCGTTCCATCCTTGTTTTGTATCTGTTGCGTAGAACACTTGTTCTCCCCAACGATTGAAGATGGCGAACTCGAAATTATTAATTCCACTTCCGCGCACAAACAGTACATCATTTTCTCCATTTCCATCAGGCGTGAATGCTGATGGCAACCAAAATGATGCGTCTATTACGTACACAGTCGTGGTATCGATATTCTTACAGCCAAACACATCTACTACTGTAACAGTATAAGTTGTGGTAATAGTTGGATTTGCAATTGGATTAAAGATGGCTATGTTATCCAGCGCATAGAAAGAAGACCAAGTGTATTGCACTCCGCCTGTTGCGATGAGTTGTGTGCTTGATCCAACTGTGATGGTATCATTTGGGGATACTGCTTTGGCAAGAGGCAACTGATGAACTGTTACTGTTACTTCGTCTTTTACGGGTCCGCATCCGGGTCCGGATACTAAAAGCGTGTACGTAGTAGTAACATCCGGACTTGCCATAGGACTTGGTGAAGCAGTACTGTTTAATCCTAAAGAAGAACTCCATGAGTAATTTTCTCCTGTAACAAGCGCTGCGCCAATCTGAATACTGTCGTATCTGCAAATTGCAACATCTACCCCAGCATTGGCAGCAAGAGGAGCGAGCATGGTTACAACAGCACTGTCGGTTGCTGTACATCCGTTTGCATTTCTAACAGTAACAATATAATTTGTTGTTGGTGCAATAGGACTTGAAACCGGATTTGCAATGGTCGTATTGCTTAGCGTACTTGACGGAAACCAGCTGTAGGTGTTTCCTGCCACAGCTACACTGCCTATTTGCACACTGGCATTATTACAAATGATCGTATCTTTTCCTGCATCCACTACAGGAGCATTATTTATATTAATAGAAGTTGTGTAAGTGTTTATGCAATTTTGGTCAGAAATTGTGAAGGTAACAACCTTTGCTCCTCCATTCTGATAGATGATGCCCATTGGATTTTCAGCCGTAGAAGAAGCAGGCATTGCATCTTGTCCGAACGTCCATGCATAAGACCATTTGCTTCCAGTGCTTCCAGTGTTCGTGAAATTTACACCCACGCCATCACATTGGGGAGCGGTGGAAGTTAAACTAACGGTGGGCGTTTGGTGAATAAGAATTGGCTTGACAATGCTATCTGAGCAAGCTCCATCACTCACCTTAAATGTTACCAGTTTTATTCCGCTGGTGGAATAAACGATACCCGTTGGATTTTGCACAGTAGAAGTCGTTGGGGAAGAACTTGTGCCAAATGCCCATGAATAAATAAGTCCTGTTGCTGAGGAGCCAAGATTAGTAAAATCAACAGGCAACCCTGTGCATTGAGGTGCCGTGGAAGCAAAATCAGCAACAGGTGAACACACACACATCAGTATTGGAGCAGCAGAAACAACAGTGGGAGTAATAGTGGTAACATTCGTTGCCGGATTTGTATTGGTAGGTGTTCCGGTAGGAGAAGGCGACCACGAAATAGTTGCCGTAGGAGGCGTAGTGGTGTTGCAAGTAGTGTTAAGTGATGCGTCTGTCTTTACAAGATAAAAATTCCAGTCGTTTCCCTGACTGAAACTTTGCGTTCCTCCTGATACCATAAATCCGCCATCAGTGGTTTGCCGCATAGCGTAAGCTATTTCATCGCCACCACCGCCACCAAAAGTTTTTGAGGTGATAAGATTACCATTAGCATCGGTTTCAAGTGCGTAAAAATCCTGACCACCTGAGCCAAAGCCGGTTTCACCTGCAATTATAAAGTTACCGTTGCCAAGTTGTTGAACAGCATATCCTGATTCAAACGAAGGTCCACCAAACGCTTTGCTCCATACCATGTTGCCAGTGGCATCTGTTTTCATAAGAATGACATCTCCGTTTCCGGGACCAAAATCATCGGCTGTACCTGTAAGGATATAGCCACCGCTACTCAATTCCTGTACAGCATATCCCTGGTCATTTCCTCCTGCGCCATAATCCTTAGCCCAGGAAAAAGCACCTGCGCTTGTAAGTTTTATTAAATAGACATCCCAGTTGCCACTTCCGCCATCTGTGTAGCCAACACAGATGTAACCGCCATCGGCTGTTTGATGAATGTCCCTGCCATAATCATTACTTCCGCCATTATTGTCTATCGTGCGGCTCCATGACAAAGTTCCGGTGCTGGTTGTTTTGACAACATATACATCTCTTCCTCCACCGCCAAAACTACGGGTATAGCCACCCAACACATATCCTCCATCGGTGGTTTGCTGCACTGAATATGCTTCTTCGTTATTGTTACCTCCAAAGCTTTTACTCCATTGGAGATTTCCGCTTGCATCTGTTTTCATCAGATACATATCTCTGCCCCCTGCACCTGAACCGCTTATAGTTCCTCCCACCACATATCCACTATCAGTTGTTTGCTGCACGGCATATCCCCATTCATCTCCACCTTTTCCATAAGTTTGGCTCCATTGAACCACTCCATTACCATCTGTTTTAATCAGATAAATATCTCTGCCTCCTGATCCATAACTTTGGGTAGTGCCCACAAAAATAAATCCTCCATCATTAGTCTGTTGGGCAACTCTTCCTTCATCGTTAAAAATGGCTCCGTAGGATTTTTGGAAAGTAACTTGTGCATTGGCTGACAGCCATACGCTGAGTACTATTAATAAAGTAAGAGGAAGTTTTTTCATTTGCATGTTGTTTTGGTTTGTGTTTTTGAGGAAAACGTTTTTGAACTTTTTGTTAGCTTTTCAGAGTGATTGATTATTTCCTTAGTCCTGTTTATTACTTGCTGAGACATTTCAATTAGTTCTTTGGCTACTGCATTTATTATTTTCTTGTAATCCATTTTATTCTTTCTATACTAGAAAGACGAAAAGAAACAGTAAAAAGTTGGATTATCCTAAATTTTTTATTTCCTGCTGTGCCGCTTTTATGATGTTTACTAATTGTTCTTCAACCGTTTTATTAAGATATTTTTTGTTCCGAATCAGGTTTAGTTGGGCTTTGTCAATAAGATGCTCGCAATGCGCAATTCTTTCCTTTGGCGGAAGCTTGCTTATTACTTCCTTATATAAAGAGTCTATTTCTGAAAGGGATTCTGACATACTAATTATGACGGTTGTTGGGTATGAGACGAACATCCATTCCATAAGGTTGGAGTTGAAGAAACATATTTTTTAGCTAAATGCTTTAGGTCATGAAGTCAAAGCTTTATGGTGCGAACACAAAGCTTTAGGTTTAGGACTTATGCACCCGATCGCTATCGGGTTGCACGAAGAATTCTCCGTGTTTCTTAGTGTCCTCTATGTCTCCGTGGTGTGTTTTCATTTTGGTGTTAGTTTTTAGAGGTACCCTTAATAATTCTTACAAAACCTAAAATTTTAAGTCTTCAACTTAAATAATTAAGTTATTAGCTTAGTCATTTAATTTATTAACTTAAATCTTTACGTCTTTAACCTAAATGTTTAAGTGATTTACTTAAAGGTTTTAGTTTTTGAACTAAAGATTTAAGTAATAGGTTTAAAGATTTATGCCTTTAACCTAAACGTTTAAGTGATTGACCTAAAGATTTAAGTTTTTAACATAAAGATTTAAGTAATCAACTTAAATGTTTATGTCTTTAACTTGAAATTTCAGATAAACATTCAAAATCTTAATATATTTGTCTGTCCGAATGTGCCATTCGGTATTGCCGGGCATCAAATCTTAATTAAAATGAAGAGCACAAGAAAAAATCCCCTCGTAACAGGAATACACATCGGCAAATTAGTGGCTGATAAAATGAATCAGCTTCGCCTGAGCAAAGCAGAAGTTGCGCGTTTGCTCAGCCGCAAGCAAGCTACGGTTACCAGGTTTTACGCATTAAATTAACAGTCTATAGTTCATTGAAATATGCAGGATGTGTTTGTGTGTGGTTAATAGTTTTGTTGATTGGCAGAAAAATGCAAATCAACAACTACTTTAAAAGCATTGAAGATCCACGTATTG
>JACRAL010000188.1 GCA_016213435.1 Bacteroidota bacterium | reverse complement strand
GAACTTTAAGCGAATGATGAACAAGTGGAAGAAGAATCCTACACTTTTTATTTTTCTCCGATGGATATTTCGGTTTTTATATCCATTAAACGAGTTATCAGTAAAAATTTAACTGAAAATTACTTTTTGAGGTGCGACTAATGAATAGGTTGGAATTAGTGAAATACATAAAGTTTCACGACAGCATGTATGCTGATTTTGATTTTAAAACCTCTTATTACACGGATGAAGTATTGAGGGGCATTGTAAAAAGAATTCAGAAAGACAAGAATACGATTGAATGGATAAAGATCAATTATCCGGATATATTTAAAGGGATAGACGACTAAAAAGCCCCCTTTACTATAACATTACCTCAAGACTTGATCTCCAATGTTGTTGATTGCCAGGCATACAAAAGTGTAGGACAGTTTCCGAAAGATGTTGTTTATTTTCACCTGTTTTAATAGCTATATTTACGGAATAGTAAATGATTGTGCCAAATAGACTGAAAGAGATTCAGAAACGCCTTGTATTAGCCCTGAAATATTACCGGATAGCCAATAGGTTAACTGCTAATGAGATTACGGAAAATAACGGAGTTAATTTCTACTTGATAGAAAGTGGAAAAAGACCTATTTCTATTGCCACTATCATGAAACTAGAAGATGTGTTTGGCGTTGAAGCAGTTTCCAATCTTTTAAACCATGCATGGCACGGAGAAGGCGATTGGAAGGAAGAGTCACTGATGCAACGCATCCGCATGGAACAGGAGAAATGGGACAACGAAAAAAAACTGGAAAAAGCAAAAAAAAATAAAAAATGATTTTTTTTAAACGTATGATAAATAGACTTGCTTTGGGCTTAAATATTTTTGTTTTTCATTCTTAAACTTTTACCTTCTTCTTACTCTCCCCGTTTTCTCGAGAAATTTTTTCTGATTCTTTAATCGGTTTTCTGAAAACGATTTTGCTGGCTCTTCCTTTTACATCAGGATCATCAAATACATCCATCACGATCTCTGAATTTTTCTCTACCGTTCCCATCAGCAGTTGTTTGGATAATTCGTCCAGCACATTTTTCTGGATCACGCGCTTGATGGGCCGTGCGCCAAACTGGGGATCATATCCCTGCTGTGCAAGCCAGTCCAAAGCGAATTCGCTTGCGGTGAGTTGTATGCCGAGTTCTGCTAATTTTTTCTCGAGTGCACCAAGCTGCAGCACTGCAATTTTCCGTACGTCTTTTTTCGTCAGCGGACTGAACATAATGGTTTCATCCACTCGGTTGAGAAATTCAGGACGAACAGTTTTTCTCAAGAGTTCCATCACAGCGATTTTTGTTGCGTCTAATACATTATCACGGTTGAACTCATCCATCTTTTCCATATTCTCCTGAATGAGATGCGAACCGATGTTTGAGGTCATAATAATAATGGTGTTCTTGAAACTAGCAACACGTCCTTTGTTATCGGTTAGTCTGCCGTCATCTAACACCTGTAAAAGAATATTGAAAACATCCGGGTGCGCTTTTTCAATTTCATCGAGTAATACCACGGAATACGGTTTCCTGCGAACGGCTTCAGTAAGCTGCCCACCCTCTTCATATCCAACATACCCCGGAGGTGCCCCCACCAAACGAGAAACTGCGTGACGCTCCTGATATTCGCTCATATCAATTCGTGTGATTGAATTTTCGTTATTGAATAAATAATCTGCAAGCACCTTTGCGAGTTCGGTTTTTCCGACTCCCGTTGTTCCGAGAAAGATGAATGAACCTATCGGGCGTTTCATGTCCTGCAATCCCGCACGACTTCTGCGGATGGCATTTGCAACGGCAGAAACGGCTTCTTCCTGTCCGATAATTCTTTTATGAAGTTCTTCTTCCAGATGTAAAAGTTTTTCTTTATCGCTTTGCAGCATTTTGCTTACCGGAATTCCAGTCCAACGGGAAATTACATCTGCAATATCTTCTGCGTCCACTTCTTCTTTGAGCATATTGCTTCCGCTCAACTGCATCTTGGCGAGTTTTGTTTTGAATTCCTCCAGTTTTTGTTCCGCTTCTTTCATTTTTCCATATCGGATTTCAGCAACTTTCCCGTAATTTCCTTCACGTTCTGCTTGGGTGGCTTCTAGTTTTAGATGTTCAATGCTTTCTTTTGCTTTCTGGATCCCTTCAACAATTTCTTTTTCTGATTTCCATTGAGCGCGCAGATTGCTGCGTTTGTCATTTAGTTCAGAAATTTCTTTATTGAGATTTTCTAATTTTGATTTATCGTTCTCTCGCTTGATAGCTTCGCGTTCAATTTCCAACTGACGGATTTTTCTTTCCACTTCATCTAATTCAATCGGCATGGAATTCATTTCCATTCTAAGTTTAGATGCAGCTTCGTCAATAAGATCAATGGCTTTGTCGGGAAGAAAACGTTCTGTAATGTATCGCTGAGATAATTCCACCGATGCGATAATAGCTTCGTCTTTAATTCTCACTTTGTGGTGCGCTTCATATTTTTCTTTGATGCCGCGAAGCATGGAGATCGCATCTTCCGTGCTTGGTTCATCTATCATCACTTTCTGAAAACGTCTTTCCAGTGCTTTGTCTTTTTCAAAATACTTTTGAAACTCTCCAAGTGTTGTTGCCCCGATGGCGCGTAATTCTCCGCGTGCGAGGGCGGGTTTTAAAATATTTGCTGCATCCATGGCACCTTCGCCACCGCCTGCGCCAATGAGTGTGTGAATCTCATCTATGAAAAGAATTATTTCTCCATTCGAACTCGTTACTTCTTTCACCACAGATTTTAATCTTTCTTCAAACTCGCCTTTGTATTTTGCTCCGGCAATAAGCGCAGCCATGTCGAGAGAGAATAGTTGTTTTGTTTTTAGATTATCCGGCACATCGCCATCCACAATGCGGTGTGCAATACCTTCTGCAATGGCAGTTTTTCCGACACCGGGTTCACCTACAAGAATGGGATTGTTCTTCGTTCTGCGTGTGAGAATTTGCAGCACTCTGCGTATTTCTTCATCGCGTCCGATGACAGGATCCAACTTCCCGCTTTTCGCCTGCTCATTAAAGTTGATGGCATATTTTTTTAGTGCGTTGTAAGTTTCTTCTTGGGAATTTGAGGTGACGCGTTCTCCCTTGCGGAGTTCCTTGATGGCTGCTTTCAAATCTTTTTCAGTGATGCCGATGTCCTTCATCATTTGCGAAACAGAGTCTTTGGCAGAAATAATTCCAAGGAGCAGAAGTTCAATGCTTACATATTCATCGCTGAACTCTTTCATATAACTCTCCGCTTTGCTCACCGTTTGATTTGCAGAATGGGAAAGATGCTGCTGACTATTTCCTCCCGAAACTTTAGGATAAGATTCAATTATTTTATCCAATGCCTTGGTAAAGATGTTCGTATTTATATTCAGCTTCTTGAGAAGAAAAGGTGTTACGGATTCATCCACAGAAAGAATTCCTTTGAGGATATGCCCGTTTTCAATCGCTTGGTGCTCATTGCTCATAGCAATCTGCTGTGCCTGCTGAATGGCTTCTTGAGATTTCAGGGTGAATTTTTCTAGGTTCATTTTTTTTGTTTATTGTGCGAGTTCGAATGTCAAAAACATATCCAACCCCTCAAATGATCTTAATCAGGCGACTATGGCAGGAGAGAATATTTGAAGATGACGTTTTGACTGTGGAGAAAGTCAGAAATATGACGAGAGGGCAGGGTGGAGGTGTTTTTACCATAAAAAAAGGGACAAACAAAATTGTTTATCCCTTTTCGGTTTAATAATTATTCTAAAGGTTATTCGCTCTTTGGCTCTTCTGTTTTAATTGCATCTTCGGTTGAAGTCTGTTCGTTTTCTGCCTTCTGACTTGTAACTTCTGCCTTTTTTCCACCGCGACTTCTTCGTGTTTTCTTTGCCGGAGCAGCTTTATCTGTTTTAGCGGAAAGCATGCTCTCGTTAAAGTCAACAAGTTCTATCAAACAGGTGTTTGCATTATCTCCAATGCGGAAACCTGTTTTTAGTATGCGCGTATATCCTCCGTGTCGTTCGCCCACTTTTGGAGCGATGTCACGAAAGAGTGTAATCACAGCATCTTTATTCTGTAAATAGCGGAACACCATTCTGCGTGAATGAGTAGTATCGCTTTTAGAGCGGGAGATAATAGGTTCTACATATACCCTCAGCGCTTTTGCTTTTGCAAGCGTGGTGTTTATCTTCTTGTGCATGATCAGCGAAGCAGCCATGTTTGAAAGCGTAGCATGTCTGTGCTGAGATTTGCGACTAAGGTGATTTATTTTTTTTCCGTGTTTCATATTAATTCAAGGTACTTGGTGCCTTGTACTTTTTTATTAGTTCAACGATTTTTCTTTCATGAAACCATATTTGGCAACGTCCATTCCGAAATGGAGACCTTTTACATTTACCAGTTCTTCCAGCTCGGCAAGAGATTTCTTTCCGAAGTTACGGAACTTCAAAAGGTCCATTTTGTTATAAGAAACGAGGTCAGCAAGTGTTTCAACGTCTGCTGCTTTCAAGCAATTCAGTGCGCGCACAGACAGATCCATGTCCACAAGTTTTGTCTTGAGCAACTGACGGATGTGAAGTGAATGCTCGTCAAAGTCTTGTTCTTTTGCCTTGTCTTCGGTGTCAAGGGTTATTTTCTCGTCTGAGAATAGCATGAAGTGGTGAATAAGAATCTTAGCCGCTTCTTTCAATGCTTCTTTTGGATGAATACTTCCATCACTCTTGATATCGAGGATGAGTTTTTCATAATCGGTTTTCTGTTCTACACGGAAATTCTCCACAGTATATTTCACGTGACGAATAGGTGTAAATATGGAATCAATCGGAATGTATCCCACAGGACTGTTGATTGGTTTATTCTCTTCAGCAGGAACGTATCCGCGTCCTTTGTCTATTGTAATTTCAAATTTAGCCTTCACGTTTCCTTCCATCGTACAGATAACATGGTCTGGATTCAGAATTTGGAATGCAGACGTTCCTTTTCCAATATCACCGGCAGTGAATTGGTCTTTTCCGCTGAGGGAAATGGTTACTTTTTCAGTATCAACTCCTTCAATTTGTTTTTTGAAACGAACTTGTTTAAGATTGAGAACAATCTCTGTTACATCTTCAACAATTCCTTTTATTGTGGAGAATTCATGATCAACTCCTTCGATGCGGATGCCGGTAATGGCATGACCTTCGAGGGAAGATAAGAGAATTCTGCGGAGTGCGTTTCCGACAGTAACACCGTATCCCGGCTCAAGAGGGCGAAATTCAAACTGCCCTTCTGTGTCAGTAGAGTGAATCATGATCACTTTGTCGGGTTTCTGGAATGCTAATATTGCCATGTTATATAGAGTTTAGAGTTTAAGTTTAATTTTTCAAGAGTTATTATCAATCTGTACAAATGTACTTAATGAGCAACCGTTTAGTATTTGATTAATAAATTAGTATTCATTCGTAGTTTATGGGTGGATGTATTTATTATTTAGAGTACAATTCGACAATTAATTGTTCTTTGATATTTTCCGGAATTTGAGTGCGTTCAGGCACAGTAAGAAATCTTCCCTGTAAAAGATTCTGGTCGAATTCGAGCCATTGGTATTTCACAGTGGAGGACGCAAGCGACCTTCTTATAGGATCAATATCTTTTGAACGTTCTCTTATACCAACAATGTCTCCTGATTTAAGAGTATACGATGGAATGTTAATCACATCTCCATTTACAGTAATGTGTTTATGCGAAACAAACTGACGTGCTGCTCTGCGGGTAGGGGCGATGCCCATGCGGTAAACCACATTGTCAAGGCGCGCTTCCAGAAGCTGCAGAAGTACTTCGCCTGTAGCACCTTTAAGACGAGTGGCACGCTCAAATATATTTTCAAACTGACGCTCAAGAATTCCGTAGGTGTATTTTGCTTTTTGCTTTTCAGCCAGCTGAATTGCATACTCCGACTTCTTGGTGCGTTTTTTTGTCATGCCATGCATTCCCGGAGGATATGCTTTTTTCTCCAACGTTTTTCCGTTTCCGCCAAGAATAGGTTCTAAAAATTTTCTGTTAATCCTTTGTTTGGGTCCTGTGTATCTTGCCATTGTATCTGCTAAATTACTAATCAGTACTAATGTACCAATCAGGGTTTGTTTTCTTGTTTTTTATTTACTGTTTTTCTTTTGTATTTGTTTTGCCAACTGCCCACTCAACTGTACATTGCTAATTGATTTTATACTCTTCGTTTTTTGGGAGGACGGCATCCATTGTGTGGAATAGGCGTAAGATCAATAATTTCAGTGATCTCAATCTTATTTGTGTACAAGGCGCGCAAAGCAGTTTCTCTTCCTCCGCCTGGTCCTTTGATATATACTTTTACTTTTCTTAGCCCTGCTTCGTAAGCTACACGTGCTGCATCCGATGCGGCCACTGTTGCAGCATATGGGGTGTTTTTTTTGGAACCGCGGAATCCCATTTTTCCTGCTGATGACCATGCAACGGTTTGCCCTTTCATGTTCGTAAGCGTGATAATGATGTTGTTGAAAGCTGCATGAATATGGGCTTCGCCAATAGCATCAACCTTTACGGTTCTTTTTTTCGCTTTAGCAGGTTTTGCTGCCAGCTCAGCGCTTTGTCCTTGTGCTTGTGTTGTTTTTTCTTCAGCCATTTATTAGAAATTATAAATTGTAAACTATGAATTATAAATTTTATCCTTTTGAAGGAGCTAGTTTTTTTCCTGCAATTGTTTTACGTCTTCCTTTTCTTGTACGTGCATTGCTTCGAGTACGTTGTCCGCGAACAGGAGCGCCAGATTTGTGACGCATGCCTCGGTAACTGCCGATATCGATTAAACGCTTGATGTTTAATTGTGTTTCAGAGCGGAGAGCACCTTCCACTTTATATTTATCTGTAAGAATTCCACGAATCTTGTTGAGGTCGGAATCGTCCCAATCCTGAACTTTTTTGTTTTTATCCACCCTTGCTTCTTTGAGGATTCTGCGTGCAGAACTTGCGCCAATACCATAAATGTAGGTAAGACCGATTTCACCGCGTTTGTTTTTTGGAAGATCAACTCCTGATATACGTGCCATTGTTTATAGATTAAGATTAATTATCCTTGACGTTGTTTGTGTTTAGGAACTTTTTTATTAATGACATAAATGCGTCCTTTTCTGCGGACAATTTTGCAGTCAATGCTGCGCTTTTTTACCGATGTTCTGATTTTCATATTTATTTATATCTAAAAGTTATTCTTCCTTTTGTCAAATCGTATGGCGACATTTCCAGCTTTACTTTATCTCCTGGCAGAAGCTTGATGTAGTGCATCCGCATCTTTCCGGAAATGTGAGCCGTGATGATGTGTCCATTTTCAAGTTTAACACGAAACATGGCATTTGAAAGCGCTTCTGTAATTGTTCCATCCTGCTCAATTAACGATTGCTTTGCCATGCTTTTATACTATTTCTTTTTTTAGTTTAACTTCTTGTTCTATATATTCAAATGTTGTTAAAATATCCACTTTGTTTTTTTTTACTGCAATTGTATGTTCAAAATGTGCGGATGGTTTTTTATCAACTGCTGATACTGTCCATCCATCTTTTTCAACTCTAACCTCACGCTTTCCTAAATTTATCATCGGCTCAATTGCAATTACCAATCCTTCTTCCATTCTCACTCCGCTTCCTCGCTTTCCGTAGTTTGGAACTTCAGGAGCTTCATGAAGACTTCTTCCTATTCCGTGTCCAACCAGTTCGCGAACGATCCCGTATCCATATTTGCTTACATGTTCTTCAACTGCATTGCTGATATCTCCGATCCTTTTACCTGCAGATGCAATTTCAATTCCTTTGTAGAGAGACTCTTTGGTTACTTTCAGCAATTGTTTTACTTCATCGCTGATCTCTCCAACTGCAAAGGTGTAAGCTGAGTCTCCGTAGAACCCGTTTTTTAGAACTCCGCAGTCAACCGAAACTATATCACTATTTTTAAGAACGTAAGTGCCCGGCATTCCATGTACCACTTGCTCATTTACCGAAACACAAAGCGTATAATCAAATACACTTCTTTCTTTTCGGTAGCCCTTAAAAGCGGGCACTGCACCATTATCTCTTATGAACTCTTCTGCAATTCTATCTAACTCTATCGTGCTGACTCCTTCTTTTATATGTTTTGCTGTTTCCGCTATGGTTCTTGAAACCAGTAAACAACTTTCGCGAATCAGTTCTATTTCTTCATTCGTCTTTAAATATATCTTGCTCATGCAGTAGCCATGCTCATTGAAGTTCTTCCTTTTATTCTTCCTGATTTCATCAAGCCATCATAGTGGCGCATCAATAAATGACTTTCTATCTGCTGTAGTGTGTCAAGCATAACGCCTACAAGAATCAACAGCGATGTTCCCCCAAAGAATCTTGCAAACTGATCGCTCACACCTAAGAAATTTCTTGCAATAGCAGGCATAATAGCAACGAGTGCCAAGAAAATAGAACCAGGCAATGTTATTTTCGACATCACATCGTCAATAAAATTTGCAGTTTGTTTTCCTGGTTTTACACCGGGAATAAATCCTCCGTTTCGTTTCATATCATCCGCCATTTGGGTTGGATTCACCATGATGGCAGTATAAAAATAGGTGAAAACAATAATTAAAAAGGCAAAGATCAGGTTATATGTCAATCCATTGTGATTGGAAAGTGCACCGATAACTCCGCTGAGTTTATCAGAAGAAGCAAAACCTGCAAGAGTAATTGGTATAAACATAATAGCTTGTGCGAAAATGATTGGCATAACACCGGCAGCATTTACTTTTAAGGGGATGTATTGACGAACTCCTCCATACTGCCTGTTGCCAACAATCTTTTTTGCAAACTGAACGGGAATTTTCCGGGTTCCCTGAACGAGTAGGATAGAGGCAATGATGACAAAAAGCAAGAACACCAGTTCTAGAAGCAGCATAATAAGTCCACCGCCTTTTGCTTCCATGCGTGATGCAAATTCAGAAATAAAAGCGAAGGGGAGGTCTGCCACAATTCCAATCATGATAAGGATGGAAATTCCATTTCCAAGTCCGCGATCAGTGATTCTTTCTCCCAACCACATTACAAAAATTGTTCCTGCAACAAGAATAATCACTGTTGTAATCCACCATAAACGTGTTGGATCGGGGACAACACCACCGTAGCTTGTTAATTGAGAAGAAATGAATCCGGGTGCCTGAAGAACGGTGATAATTACTGTCAGAAAACGTGTGTACTGATTTATTTTTCTTCTTCCGCTTTCTCCTTCTTTCTGCATACGCTGGAAGTAGGGGAATGCCATGCTTAAAAGCTGCACAACGATGGAAGCCGAAATGTAAGGCATGATACCAAGTGCGAAAATAGATGCGCGCGAAAATGCTCCGCCTGCAAACATATTGATCAGTCCTGCTAACCCTTCGGCTTGTCCTTTTGCGTGAAGCGCCTGTACGTTAACGCCAGGAAGAGCGACGAAAGAGCCAAGGCGATACATAAGAACAAATCCCAGCGTATAGAAAATCCTAAAACGCAGATCTTCAATCGCGAAAATATTTTTTATGGTCTGGATCAGATTCCTCATGCCGGAAATTATGATTTAACGATTTCTGTTTTTCCTCCGTTTGCTTCAATCGCTGCTTTTGCAGAAGCAGTGAAGGCGTGTGCTTTCACCTCTAATTTTGCTTTTAATTCTCCTTTGCCAAGAATTTTAACACGTTCATTTTTTCTCATTAATCCGTGTGCAACGAAAGTAGCAATATCAAATGATTTAACTTTTTTCTCATCAACAAGCTTCTGAAGAGTGAAAATATTTATTCCCTGATATTCTCTTCTGAAAATATTTGTGAATCCGAATTTAGGAAGACGTCTTTGCAAAGGCATTTGTCCGCCTTCGTGAGCTCTTCTGCGATTATAACCGCTGTTAGATTGTTGTCCTTTATGACCGCGAGTAGAAGTCCCGCCTCTTCCGGTTCCTTGTCCGCGCCCGACACGTTTAACCTTTCCTTTTACAGATCCTCTTGCTGGTTTTAAACTATGTAGTTCCATTTTCTTGTTTCGTATTATTCGTTAATTAATTACCCTTCAAAAACTTTTTTAAGTGATATGCCTCGATTCTGTGCAACAGTAATAGGGTCTCTCAATTTCAAAAGAGCGTCCATAGTAGCTTTCACCACATTGTGTGGATTGGATGAACCTTGTGATTTTGCAAGCACGTCAGTTACGCCAGCGCTCTCAAGCACAGCACGCATGGCACCACCTGCAATAACTCCTGTTCCGTGAGAAGCGGGTTTTAAAAAAACACGCGATCCGCCAAATTTTCCATATTGAATATGAGGAATAGTTCCTTTTAGAAGAGGAACTTTTACCAGATTTTTCTTTGCATCGTCAACGCCTTTAGCAATGGCTGCAGTTACTTCACGGGATTTTCCGAGACCGTATCCTACAACACCTTTGCTGTTTCCTACAACCACAATTGCAGAGAAGCTGAATGTACGTCCTCCTTTTGTAGTTTTAACTACACGCTGAATGCCAACGAGACGATCTTTCAATTCTATTTCGCTTGACTTAACGCGTTTTACTGTTTCTTTTGCCATTAGTATTTTTTTTAATTAAAATTTTAATCCGCTTTCTCTTGCTCCGTCAGCCACGGCTTTAACTCTTCCATGATAAAGAAATCCGTTTCTGTCAAATACAACAGCTTTAATTCCTTTTTCAATAGCTTTTTTTCCGATGGCAATACCTACTGATTTTGCTTTTTCAACTTTTGATTTACCTTTTTCTTTTGCCAGTGTCTTTTCGGTACTGGAAACAGCAAGAATAGTTTTGCAGGTTGTATCGTCAATCAATTGAGCGTATATCTCATTATTGCTTCTAAATACGGTAAGACGTGGTCTTTCCGTGTTCCCGCTTACTTTACTGCGGATCCTTCGTTTGATTTTGTTTCTTTTTTCTTCTTTCCTGTTCATGACAGATTCAGTTTAAATTATTTTGCTGCAGTAGCTGCTGTTTTTCCTGCTTTTCGTCTTAATTGTTCTCCGGTGAATTTGATACCTTTTCCTTTATAAGGTTCAGGAGCTCTGATAGAACGTATTTTTGCGGCAACTTGTCCTATCAATTGTTTATCTGCACTTTGCAGTATGATAGTAGGGTTGCTTCCTTTTTCAGTTTTTGTTTCAAGTTTTATTTCTTTGGGAAGCTCAAACACAATGTGATGAGAGAATCCAACAACGAGGTCGAGCGTTTGACCTTTGTGTGATGCCTTGTAACCAACACCTACCACTTCCTGTTGTAATTTATATCCTTCGTTTGTGCCTTTGACCATATTAGCCAGCAACGATCGGTACATACCATGCATTGCTTTGTGGCGTTTTTGATCGGTTGGGCGTTCAAGTATAACCAGAGTTCCCTCCACTTTAACTTTAATATCAGGATCAATAGCTTGAGTAAGCTCTCCCATTTTTCCTTTTACTGTAACAGTACTTTTGTTTACAGTTATTGTAACTCCCTGCGGAATTGTTATCGGTTGTTTTCCTATTCGTGACATGTCTCTTTCAGTTTTTAATTAATAAACGTAACAAATTACTTCTCCGCCAACATTCATTTTTGTTGCTTCTTTATCAGTCATTACGCCTTTTGAAGTTGAAATGATGGCAATTCCAAGTCCGCTGAGAACGCGTGGCATTTTTTCAAGAGGTACAAACTTTCTCAAGCCGGGTCTGCTGATGCGCTGAATCTTTCTGATGGCGGATTGTTTGGTTGTAGGATGATATTTAAGCGCGATCTTAATGTTATCCTGCACTTTATTTTCCTCGATCTTATAATCAAGTATATATCCTTTTTCTTTGAGGATCTTTGTAATTTCCTTTTTCAAACCAGAAGCCGGAATCTCCACGATTTTATGATTCGCTTTGATTGCGTTTCGAACTCTTGTTAAATAGTCTCCAATTGTATCCATTATATATTGATAGTTTAAATTATTACCAACTTGATTTTGTTACTCCAGGAATCTTTCCGTTAAGCGCCCATTCTCTGAAAACAAGACGCGAAACTCCAAACTGACGGGAGTAAGCACGTGATCTTCCTGTCATTTTACAGCGGTTGCGAAGTCTTACTTTAGAAGAATTACGTGGAAGTTTGCTAAGTGCAACGTAGTTTCCTGCTTTTTTAAGTGCAGCACGTTTCTCTGCGAATTTTTCTACCAGCTTTTCGCGTTTTCGTTGTCTTGCTTTAATGCATTCTTTTGCCATAGTGATGAATTATTTTTTAGAGTCCTTTGTGTCTTTTTTTGCTACACTGCTGAAAATCTCATCCTTTTTGTTTCCTTTTTTATCGTCTTCTTCTTTCTTGAAAGGTACTCCAAACTCTTTGAGAAGCGCATGTGCTTCAGAATTATTTCTTGCAGAAGTAACAAATGTAATATCCATTCCGCGCACTTTGTTCACTTTGTCAATATTTATTTCAGGAAAAATAATTTGCTCTGTGATGCCGAGTGTGTAATTTCCTCTGCCGTCAAAACCTTTTTTACTGATGCCTTTGAAATCACGAATGCGGGGCAGGGCAGTGGAAATAAATCGATCAAGAAACTCATACATTTTATTTGATCTCAACGTTACTTTTACTCCAACAGCTACACCTTTTCTTAATTTAAAGTTTGAAATATCTTTTTTGGAAAGAGTAGGCATTGGTTTCTGGCCGGTAATGGTGGTCATTTCGCTCAAAGCACTGTCAATTATTTTTCTGTCAGCAACTGCATCTCCAACTCCTTGGTTAATGGCAATTTTTGTCAGACGCGGAACACGCATGGGACTTTTAAAGCTGAATTCCTTCATCAACGCAGAAACAATTTCTTTCTGGTATTTTGTTTTTAGACGGGGAACGTAATTTTTATTAACTATTGTTTCTTTCTGAATTACTTCCGAAGCAGAGTCCTTAGAACTTGCTTTTCTTTCTTTTTTTCCTTCTTGTTTTGCCATTACAAAATATATTTTTCAGTTATTACTTGATTGCTTTAATCGTCTCTCCTGATTTCTTAGAGTAACGAACTAATTTGTTTGTTGCTTCATCAATACGTCTTCCAACTTTTGTAGTGTTGCCTTGTGCATCTACAAACATCAGGTTTGAAATGTGCACCGATGCTTCCTGATGAATAATTCCGCCTTTTGTATTCTTTGCCGTGGGCTTGGTGTGCTTGGTTGCCATATTGATGCCTTCCACAAAAGCACGAAGAGTTTCTTTGTTAACAGAAAGAACGCGCCCTTGTTTTCCTTTGTCATCACCGGCAATCACTTTTACAGTATCGCCTTTTTTTATTCTAAGTTTTGCCATTTCAATTTAATTTTAAAAATCTATTATTCTTAATTTCTTAAAGCACTTCCGGTGCTAATGAAATTATTTTCATGTATTGTTTTTCGCGAAGTTCTCTTGCTACAGGACCGAAAATACGTGTACCTCTTAATTCATCTGTTTCTGTCAGAAGAACAACTGCGTTATCGTCAAAGCGGATGTAAGAGCCATCTTTTCTGCGAATTTCTTTTTTAGTGCGTACAATAACTGCTTTGGAGATAGAATGTTCTTTAACTCCTCCAGCAGGCAATGCTTTTTTTACAGCCACCACTATTGTATCACCAACAGTTGCAGAGCCGCGTGTGCTGCCTAAAATGCGAATACAAAGCACATCTTTTGCTCCGCTGTTATCTGCGCATGCTAATCTTGATTCCTGTTGTACCATAACTGTGCTTTTTTATAATTATATTATTTTGCTTTTTCTACTACCTCAACTAATCTCCAACATTTGTTTTTGCTGAGAGGGCGTGTTTCAACTATGCGAACAGTATCTCCAATATTCGATTCGTTTTTTTCATCGTGAGCCATGAACTTGCTTGTGCGCTTGATGAACTTTCCATATTTAGGATGTTTTATCTGGCGCTGCACAGAAACAACGATGCTCTTTGTCATCTTGTTGCTGGTAACAAGACCTATTTTTTCTTTTCTGTTAGTTTCCCTTTCCATTTATTTCAAGATTTGAGATAGGAGATCTTTCGGCCTCTTCTCTGTTTTTTATTTTTTGTTTCGGCTAATTCGCGTTTGCGAAGTTCAGTCATTACACGTGCAATGATTTTTTTTGTGTGTGGTATCTTCATTGGGTTTTCTACAGGAGAAATGGAATGTGTGAAGAACATTCTATCCAATGTGTTCCTTTCTTCCTTCAGTTTCTCCTGAAGATCGGCTGTTGATGTCTGCGATAAATCCGCTTTTTTCATTTTATATAGCTGTTAAAACTTAATCTTTGTTTTCTGTATAATCATTTCTAACCAAGAACTTCGACAAGCAAGGAAGTTTATCTCCGGTAAGGCGAAATGCTTCTTTTGCGTCAGTCAATTTAACACCTTCGGTTTCAAACATTACTCGTCCTGCTTTCACAACAGCCACCCAGTATTCAGGGTTTCCTTTTCCTTTTCCCATACGTGTGCCGGGAGATTTGATAGTGATTGGTTTGTCAGGGAAAATGCGTATCCACACTTTTGCTTCTCTTCCCAAATGACGAGTAAGGGCAACACGTGCGGCTTCAATCTGACGTGAAGTAATCCATGCAGTTTCCATGGCTTTAATGCCGAAAGAACCAAAAGCCAAGGTGTTTCCTCTGCGGGAATTTCCGCTTGGAATCATCTTGTGCATTTTTCTGAATTTTGTTTTCTTTGGTTGTAACATTGTAATTTAAGTATTATGTATTAAGTATTAAATCTTTTTCTTTGTATTTAATACGTTGTACTCTGCATTATTTTATCTTCTATTATCTCTTCCTCCGCCACCGCCTCTATTATCTCTTCCTCCGCCACCACCTCGGTTATCTCTCCGATCTCCTCCTCTGTGTTCTCTGTGTTCTCCGCCTTCTTTATGTTTCCCTTTTTTCTTATCGCGTCTGTCGGTAATGTTAGGGGAGAGGTCACGTTTTCCAAAAACTTCTCCTCTGCATATCCAAACTTTAATTCCAATTCTTCCCATGGACGTGTGTGCTTCGGCAATTGCAAAATCAATATCAGCGCGGAAGGTATGAAGAGGTGTTCTTCCTTCTTTAAATTCCTCACTGCGTGCAATTTCCACTCCTCCCAAACGACCTCCGGCACGAACTTTAATTCCTTCAGCACCCATTCTCATAGCAGAAGCAATTGCCATTTTAATGCATCGCTTGTGCGAAATACGTGCTTCGATCTGGCGTGCGATACCATCGGCAACAATGCGTGCGTCAACTTCAGGGCGCTTTACTTCAAAAATATTTATCTGAATGTCTTTGCTAGTGATCTTTTTTAATTCTTCTTTCAATTTGTCTACTTCCGAACCACCTTTTCCAATAATAATTCCAGGACGAGCAGTATGGATCGTAACTGTAACAAGCTTTTGTGTTCTCTCAATAACAATGCGAGAGATGCTGCTTTTTTGTAAACGAGCATTCAGATATTTTCGAATGGTTTCGTCTTCAATAAGTTTTTCAGCATAGTGTTTTCCACCGTACCATGCAGAGTCCCATCCGCGGATGATTCCGAGGCGATTACCAATTGGATTTGCTTTTTGTCCCATTATTCTTTTATTGTTGTTCTTCTTTTTTTGTATCTAATACTACGGTTACATGATTTGAACGTTTACGGATTCTGTAGGCCCTTCCTTGAGGGGCAGGGCGGAAGCGCTTGAGCATGGCTCCTTCATCCACTCTAATCTCTTTTATAAATAAATTGCTGTCTTCAGCGCGTAATCCTGTTTTAGCTTCGTAATTTTTTACAGCCGAAACAAGAAGCTTTGAAAGAGGTGTTGAAGCATGTTGTGCATGAAAACGAAGAACATTCAATGCATGTTCAACTGGTTTATTTCGGATAAGGTCTGCAAGAAGGCGCATCTTTCTTGGAGAAGTCGGATAGTTATTCAACTTTGCGAAATAAGAGCTTTTATTTGCTTCCTTTCTTGCGTCTGCCATTTCACGTTTACGAACTCCCATTTTATTTTCTTATTAATAATATTAATTATTTGTTTTCTTTTGCTGCAGGTGCTGGATTTGCATCAGCTTTTACGTGTCCTGTGTGACCACGGAAAGTACGTGTAGGAGCAAATTCTCCCAAACGATGACCCACCATGTTTTCTGTTACATAAACTGGAATGAATTTATTCCCGTTATGAACTGCGAAGGTCATTCCTACAAAGTCAGGAGAGATCATTGATCTGCGTGACCATGTTTTAATCACATATTTTTTTTTCCCTTCTACAACTTCTTTCACTCTTTTGTCGAGTTTAAAGTCTATAAAAAAACCTTTTTTTAGCGAACGAGCCATGTCTTTAGTTTAATGTGTTAATTATTTTTTAGAACCGTATCCTTTAGTTCTTCTTTCGATTATATAGCGATTAGAAGCTTTTGTTTTATTTCTTGTTTTTTGTCCTCTTAATCCTTTACCCTTGCGCGAACGAGGCTGACCTCCGGATGCTCTTCCTTCACCACCTCCCATCGGGTGGTCAACAGGATTCATTACTACAGCACGTGTGCGTGGACGTCTTCCGAACCAGCGGATACGTCCTGCTTTTCCGTGTCTTTCCAGACTATGGTCAGTATTTGAAACAGAACCCACAACTCCCATGCAAGTGCCCAACACCATGCGAATCTCTCCGGAAGGCATTTTTAATGTAACGTATGCACCTTCTTTAGAAGTGAGCTGTGCATATGTTCCTGCACTGCGGATAAATTTTCCTCCTTGACCTGGATTCAATTCAATGTTATGTACAATTGTTCCAAGCGGAATATTTGAAAGCGGCATTGCGTTTCCAACGTTAGGAGCAACATTTTTTCCTGATATGATTGTTTGGCCAACCTGCAATCCCTGAGGAGCAAGAATGTATCTTTTTTCTCCGTCACTGTACTGAAGAAGAGCAATACGACCTGTGCGCATAGGATCATATTCAATCGTTTTTACAAGCGCTGGAATATCATGTTTGTCTCTTTTAAAATCAATCACACGGTAACGTCTTTTGTGACCGCCACCAATGTAACGCATGGTCATTTTACCAGTGCGGTTACGGCCTCCACTGCTTTTGTGCGGGCGTAGCAATGATTTTTCAGGAACATTAGTAGTGATATCCTTGTTATCGTTTGCTGTTTTATGTCTTTGCCCTGGTGTAAGCGGCCTGAATCTTTTTACTCCCATTGTTATTCTTTATTAAATATTTCCGTAAAGATCAATTGTTTCTCCTTTCTTGAGTGTTACAACAGCTTTTTTTGCTTTTTTAACTAAGCCGGACATTATTTTTGTTGTAGTATATCTCATTTTTACTTTCCCGATGTAATTCATTGTGTTTACTGATTGCACAGTAACTCCATAGGCTTTTTCAATGGCCTTTTTTATCTCCACTTTGTTGGCTGTTTTTTCAACCACAAAAGCGTAGCGACCTTTGTCTGCCATTGCAGAAAATTTTTCGGTGATAATCGGTTTTACGTAGATGCTCATGCTTCAGATGTGTTAGTGTTCAATAATATTGATTCAATTGCTTTGATAGAACTTTCAGATAAAAGCAAATTGGTTGCGTTCATAATATCATACGTGTTCAGCGAATTAACTGAAGTAACTCTTGCCCCTTTCAGATTTCTTGCAGAAAGAACGATGTTCTTATTATCATTACTTGTTACAAGTAGAGTTTTTTTTCCGGTCATTTCAAAATTACCAAGTAATTCAACATAGTTCTTTGTTCTTGGATTTTCAAAATTAAAATCCTCAAGAACAGTTATGGAATTAGCTTTTGCCTTTTGAGAAAGTGCGCTGATACGTGCAACTCTCTTTGCTTTCTTGTTTAATTTGAAAGAATAATCTCTTGGTTCCGGACCAAAAATTCTTCCTCCGCCACGGAAGAGAGGATTCTTGATGCTTCCTTTACGTGCACCGCCAGAACCTTTCTGCTTCACCAGTTTGCGTGTGCTGCCGTGGATTTCATTTCTTTGTTTTGACTTGTGCGATCCCTGTCTTTGATTCGCCAGGTATTGCTTCACGTCAAGGTAAATAGCGTGATCGTTTGGCTCTACGTTGAAAATGGAATCATCGAGAGAAACCGTGCGCTTCGTTTTATTTCCTTTTGAATTATATACTGCTATTTCCATTGCAATTATTATTTACACTGAATTATTTATGAATGATTACAAAACTTCCGCTTGCCCCCGGCACAGAACCTTTTACTACTAAAATATTTTTATCCTTAATAAGTTTCAATACTTCAAGATTGCGCGCTTTTACTCTGTCGCCACCCATTCTTCCTGGCATGCGTTTTCCTTTGAAAACTCGTGATGGATAAGAAGAAGCTCCCATGGAACCTCCTGCGCGCTGACGATCGTGCTGACCGTGTGTACTTCCGCCAACTCCGCTAAAGTGATGTCTTTTCACAACTCCTTGGAAACCTTTTCCTTTGGAAGTTCCTATCACATCCACGTATTCTCCTTCAGTGAAAATATCGATGGTTACAACATCACCTGCTTTCTTTTCCTCTCCTTCAAAATCGCGGAACTCCACTACTTTTTTCTTGGGAGTGGTTCCTGCTTTTTTGAAATGCCCCATCTGCGGAGAAGTTGTGTGTTTTTCTTTTCTCTCGCCAAATCCGAGCTGAACAGAATTGTATCCGTCCTTATCCGTTGTTTTCACCTGAGTAACAACACAAGGTCCGGCTTCAATGACAGTACATGCAATGTATCGACCTGATACATCGAACATATTTGTCATTCCTATTTTTTTTCCGAGAATTCCTGACATTTTATTTATTTTTTTTATTCTAAAATCTAAAGTTTCTATTTTTTAAAAAATATCCGTTATACTTTTATTTCTACTTCAACGCCACTTGGTAATTCCAATTTGCTTAGCGCATCAATTGTTTTTGGACTGGTGCTGTAAATATCAAGCAAGCGTTTGTAGGTGCAAAGCTGAAACTGCTCTCTCGCTTTTTTATTCACGTGAGGGGAACGCAGAACAGTATAAATGCGTTTGTTGGTAGGAAGCGGGATTGGCCCGCTCACCACAGCGCCTGTCGACTTTGCAGTCTTCACAATTTTCTCTGCCGACTTATCCACGAGGTGGTGGTCGTAAGATTTTAATTTGATGCGGATCTTTTGCTGGCTCATAGTCAATTTATAGTATTAAACTTTTTCTGCTGCTTTTTTACCTTTTGCTTTTGCTATTACTTCTTCAGAAATATTTCTTGGAGTTTCAGCGTAGTGCGAAAATTCCATTGTAGAAGTTGCACGTCCTGAGGTGAGTGTGCGCAATTGTGTTACATATCCGAACATTTCTCCAAGAGGAACTTTTGCTTTAATCACCTGGGCATTTCCTTTGCTGTCCATGCCTTCGATGATACCGCGTCTGCGGTTCAGGTCACCTACAACGTCTCCCATGTATTGTTCCGGAGTGATAACTTCCATTTTCATGATCGGCTCAAGCAGAACAGGTTTTGCTTTTGGCAATGCTTCGCGGAAAGCGGTACGTGCGCAGATTTCAAATGAAAGGGCATCAGAATCCACATCGTGGTAAGAACCGTCTGTAACAACTATTTTCATCGTTTGCATCTGGAATCCGGCAAGAACACCATTCGTCATTGCTGCACGGAATCCTTTTTCAATGGCAGGAATAAACTCACGCGGAATGTTACCGCCTGTTACTTCGTTTTCAAACTGTAATCCGCCATTTTTCTCTGTAGTTACAAAATCAGCGTCAACTGGAGATACAGTAAACTCAATGTCAGCGAATTTTCCGCGACCACCGGTTTGTTTCTTATATACTTCGCGATGTTCGATCGTTGCGTTAATGGCTTCCTTATAATTAACCTGTGGAGCGCCTTGGTTCACTTCTACTTTAAATTCGCGTTTCAAACGATCTACAATAATTTCCAGGTGAAGCTCTCCCATGCCACTGATAATGGTTTGGCTGGAATCTTCATCTGTTCTTACTCTGAAGGTGGGATCTTCTTCGGCAAGTTTAGCCAAAGAGTTTCCAAGTTTGTCAAGGTCTGCTTGAGTTTTTGGTTCAACAGCAATACCGATAACAGGCTCAGGGAAGTTCATTGCTTCTAGGACAATAGGATTTTTTTCATCGCAAAGAGTATCTCCAGTTTTAATATCTTTAAATCCAACGGCTGCACCAATATCACCGGCTTCAATAAACGGAACCTGATTTTGTTTGTTAGCGTGCATCTGGAAAATACGCGATATACGTTCTTTCTGTCCAGAACGAGTGTTCAATACATAAGAACCAGAATCCAATCTTCCTGAATATGCGCGGAAGAAAGCCAAACGTCCTACGAAAGGATCGGTTGCGATTTTGAATGCAAGAGCAGTGAAAGGATCTTTCACGTCAGGTTTGCGTGTAACTTCTTGTTCTGTATCCGGGTTGATTCCGTGAATATTATCTTTATCCATAGGAGATGGCATAATTGCCATAACCAAATCAAGCATGGTTTGAACTCCTTTGTTTTTGAATGCTGAGCCGCAAACCATAGGAATAATTTTTCCTGCAATGGTAGCTTTGCGAAGTGCAGTCAGCACTTCATCTTCCGTAATCGTAGACTGATTGTTGAAGAATTTTTCCATGATCTTATCATCAAATTCAGAAACCGATTCGAGTAATTTTTCTCTCCAGTGGTATACTTCATCTTTCATGTCAGATGGAATCTCAACTACCTTGAAAGTCATACCTTTATCTTCTTCGTTCCATTCGATAGCGCGATTATTAATTAGGTCAACAACTCCACGGAAATTTCCTTCTGCACCAAGAGGTAATTGAAGCGGCACAGCGTTTCCGCCAAGCATTTCCTTTACCTGTTTACATACATTAAGGAAGTCTGCTCCAGCACGATCCATTTTATTTACAAAACAGATACGTGTTACATTATAATTGTTAGCAAGACGCCAGTTAGTTTCAGATTGTGGTTCAACTCCATCAACTGCAGAGAAGAGGAATACAAGGCCGTCTAATACACGAAGTGAACGATTCACCTCGACAGTAAAGTCAACGTGACCGGGAGTGTCAATAATGTTTACCTTATATTTATTGCCACGATAATTCCAGAAACAAGTAGTAGCGGCCGAAGTAATGGTAATTCCGCGTTCCTGCTCCTGAACCATCCAGTCCATTGTTGCAGCGCCATCATGAACTTCTCCGATCTTATGATTAACACCAGTATAATAAAGTATACGCTCAGTGCAAGTGGTTTTGCCTGCGTCAATATGTGCCGCTATGCCGATGTTCCGCGTGAAATGTAAATCGCTCATTCTATTTACCTGATCTTAAAGTGTGAATATGCTTTGTTCGCTTCCGCCATGCGGTGTGTATCTTCCTTCTTTTTATATGCTCCGCCTTCCATCTTTGCCGCTGCAATGATTTCAGAGGCCAGACCGCTGCTCATTCTATTTTCTTTTCTGTCCTTTGCATATTGAATAAGCCATTTCATTGCAAGAGCAATCTTTCTTTCAGGACGTACTTCCTGAGGGATCTGATAATTTGCTCCTCCAATCCTGCGTGATTTTACTTCTACAGAAGGAGTCACATTAGATAATGCTTTTTTCCATGTTGCTAAACCATCTTCTTTTGTTTTTTCAGCAACTATTTCAAGTGTGTTGTAAAAAATACCATATGCTTTGTTCTTTTTTCCACTCAGCATAAGGTTGTTTACGAAACGGGTAACCAATGCATCCTGAAACTTTGGGTCAGGAAGCAGATAACGTTTTTTTGCTTTTTCTTTTCTCATTCTGTTTAATTATTTTTTAGGTTCTGCTGCTGCTTTAGGAGCCGCTGCTGCACCTGCTTTAGGTCTTTTTGCTCCGTATTTAGAACGTGATTGACGCATAGCATCAACACCTGCTGTATCCAATGTTCCGCGAACAATGTGGTAACGAACCCCAGGAAGATCTTTTACCCTTCCACCGCGAACCAGAACAATAGAGTGTTCCTGTAAATTATGTCCTTCTCCGGGAATGTATGCGATGATCTCGTTTCCGTTGGAGAGACGGACTTTCGCAACTTTTCTTAAAGCTGAATTTGGTTTTTTAGGAGTAGTGGTGTATACTTTAATGCATACGCCTCTTCTTTGCGGACTGCGGTTTAACGCGATAGACTTGCTCTTGCGCGTAAACTTTTTGCGGCCGTGTCTGATCAGTTGTTGAATTGTTGGCATTGTTTAGTTTAAAATCAAAAGTTTAATATCTGAAATTTCGTTCGTTTTGTCTATGATTTTTCCAGTTTTAGCAAAATAAATTCTCCTTCGATGAAGAATCCTCACACACTATATATGTGTGGGATGAACTTCAGAAGGGGCGCAAAGATACATTATTTTCAATACGAAGAGTCTTTTTTTTAATAGTTTTCAACAATTCTTTTAATCGTTGTTTTTGTAGGAGGATAGACAATAATAATAAAAAATGATGTTTTTTCTTATTTTTGATGATAAAACAAAAATATTGTTAATAAGTATTTTAGGACTTACACACGAGACAATTAACAATTAATTTTTGATAAAAAAATGAAGGTTATAAATATCCTAATGAAGTTTTTGATGAACTTATTAAAGAAACCAATTCATATTGGGAGCGCATAGAAGAAGTACATAAACAAAATT
The DNA here is from genome assembly GCA_016213435.1 of Bacteroidota bacterium. GTDB lineage: Bacteria > Bacteroidota > Bacteroidia > Palsa-948 > Palsa-948 > Palsa-948. The sequence goes on along the minus strand of JACRAL010000188.1, from coordinate 20,013 downwards.
GTATCAATCAGGAATAGTCATGAGTGGAATAGTAGAGTGAAAACTCATCTTTCGGGTACTACTTGCTGAAGGCAAAAATATTTTTTCGAATAAGATTTGTTTTTCAGGAGCCATTACAAGAAGATCTGCCCTTTCATTTTCACAGAATTTGTTCAATCCATCGATTAAGTTGTCGTTTTTTATCAACCGCATCTTTAATTTTTTATACGAAATCTTTCCTTCAATATCATTTTTGAATTTTTCAAACATTTCTTTTTCAAACGCTTTTGACAGAACGTAGTTTGTAACATGAAGCACAATAAGTTCAGCTTCGAGTTGTTTTGAAAATTGCGCAAGAAAATTAAGTGCGGAGATTTCTCCTTCGCGGTATTCTGTGCCGAAAACAATATTTTTAATTCCAGTAAACAAAGCATCTTTTGGAACAATAATGACCGGTATAAGTGATTTTTTTATCACGTTCCATGTATGACTTCCAAATAATACATCCCGAAACCCGCTTTCTCCATGACTTCCAATAATAATGAAATCAGCATTCGATTCTTTGGCGTATTTGCAAATTTTATTTCCTGCACTTCCATCTTTAACAACACACTCGCTGATTAATTTATCATGATTAATATTCAACGAACGAAAAAGATCATTGCGGTGTTGAATAAGTTTTTTCATTTCTTCAGTCTTGAACTTTTGAAGTGTTTCTTCATAGCTCATAGTAATCTTGGGAGGAGGAAGAGGCGAATTATATGCGTGAAAGAATGTAATAATTGCATTTATGTTTTTTGCAAACTGAACCGCATAGCGTTCAGCATTTATAACGGCATCTGAATAATCAGTAGCGAGCAGAATTTTGTAGTATTTTCTCATGTATTAAGTCTTAAGTAAACACCACAGATTCTTTTTTGTGATGAAATGCCAGCAATGGTACATGCGTATGATAAGCAAGTTTTTTTGTAATACTTTTCCCAAATATTTTTTCAAATAGATTGCGATGAAATATTGACATGGAAAACAAATCGGCAGAGCTACTCATTAAATAATTACTTAACTCTTTCTCGATATCTTTTCCTATTATCAACTGAAAAGAAAAATTGTTGTAATTAACTTGTTTTGAAACTTTAGATACAAATTGCTTCAGTAATTCATTTTCAATTTCTGGAACATATTCTCCCTCCGAGATATGAAGAATATTAATTACCGCTTTAAAGGGTTCTGCAATTTCACATAGTGTTTTTATCGCATCAACGTCACTCTCATAGTAATTAGTCGCGTAGGTGATTTTCTTAATTCCATGGAACAAGGTGCCATCAGGTACTGCAATAACGGGGTGTTGTGCCTTCTCAATAACTTTTGTTGTGTTGCTCCCCAAAAATATTTCTTTAATACCGCTCGATCCTTTTGTGCCCATTATAATAAAATCGGGATGCATTCTTCTTGATGCTTCAAGTATGATATCCACCGCAAGCCCTTCTTTACAAACGCGTTCGCATTTTACCTTATCGGTTTGCATTATTTTCAAACATAGGTTCCTAAGTTTTTCTTCAGATATATTTTTTAGTTCTGAAACTTCTTTAGAAATAATTTCCCCTGAAAAATCAGATGCAGGATAAGTGATATGATACGCATGAAGGAGAATTATCATTGCATTCTCTTTTTTTGCAAATGCGATAGCAAAATCAATCGCATTTTCTGAGGCTCCAGAGAAATCTGTTGGAACAAGAATTGTTTTCATTTGGATGATTTTTATTCTGATAGCACATTACTATTTTTACTGGGCTGATATCAGCATCATATAAGTTATTCTTTTTTTAGGCATATCATACACCTCTAACGAATAGAGTACTTTGTATTTGTTTTCATTTATATATTTGGAGATTACAGGATAAGTTTTCATGGGTCCAATCGCATAAGATAGAAACGTGTTTGCTTTAAATTGGACAGCTACCGCTTTCGATTTTGGTATAGAATCTATTTTTAATCCTATCGATTTTATTTCCAAGAGCTTGTTAAGGTCTTTTTCTTCAAGAATATTTCCAACAAATCCTCTGCATTTTTCCTGTGATGTTGTTTTAGGATCATCGTAGTAAATTCCAAATCCTTTTGAACAATTAAACCCCAGTTTCTTTAACTTTTTATCAACCTTCTCAATATACTCTCCGGCTTTTGAATAGGACCCCGTAAACTCAAGTCCAGCCACCTTATATCCTCCCGCCAGAGTTTCTTCTACATTAACAGAGGTGAAAGCACCACTATACCATAGAAAGGCGAGAACTATAATTAAAAGTGAAGCAACAATAGTAAGGATGGTTTTCATTTTTCAGGAATAAGATTTAAGGTTAGTGTTTTGGTGTAAAGACTTTCTCTTAAAAGTTTTTTTAACTGGCGGGGAAGTACAGCTTCAATATCTTTGAACTCGCCTTTCGAAATATATTGTTTAAGGGTTTTAAAAACTACGTGAACCTCTTTTGTTCCTTTCTCAATATCTGAAATGCCATGTATCGATGTGCCATCTGCATATTTGAGAACTTCCTCAATGAAATCAATTTTCTTTCGGCTAACTTCCTTTTCTTTAGTTGGCATCCATCCGTGTATATAAACACCTTTCAACGCAATTGGTAATTGCGAAAGAAGTTGAAAAATTTCCTCTATAGTAAGGTGATTTCTAAGCGCTTGAAATAAAGCACGCAGTATCCGTTCTGCTTTGGCTGTATCCGTCTTATTGCCAAGGTTTTCAGCAAGTTCATTTAAAAACTTGTTTCCTTTTTGCGCGTGTTTTTCAAAATTAAGTGACATGGCAGGTAGGCATTAATTTTCCGTTCAGACACTGATTGATTTCTTCTTTACAACTGCTTGTTTAGCTGAAAGAAAAACTTTTTTCTTCATTTCTTTAAATTCACTTTCAAACGAATGAATTTTTTCGGCAATAGCTTTGTGCCTTCTTCGGTATAATTGATCGTCTAGTTTTATGTTGCCTATTAATCGGGCAAGAAATTGTTCATGTGCCTGTACCTCAATTCTTAAGTCGTCCAATTTTTCTGCCGAAATATAAACAAGATGTTTCTCTATGTCTTTTGATTCTTTTGTTTTAAATGTCTCCAGATTTTGTTTTGTTTTTTCGATAACTAAAGTATAGAAAAAAGCAGATTCATCTTTCCAGAATTCTATTTCTTCCAGCCATTCTAAACTTTCCGCATGAAGAACTTCGAGTGGAGCTTCCAGAAGGAAAGCATGTTTTTCAGAAGATGTTTTTTTCATGTTAAAAATGATTTAAATGATTGTCTTTAATAAGTTGTATGAATGATCGCGCTACGATTGGATTGGACGGTTTTCCGCTGAGGCATACTAACTTATAGCCCAGTTGAGATACTTTCCAATCATACAAAATCCCATCATCAAAACATTTATACACACGCTGAAAATTTCCTTTGATGGGAATTCCGGCAGACAAACAAAATTCGATCGCGCGTTTTACGGAATCTTGTAATTCTTCCGGAGAATCAAACTCCATTTCGGTTGCTGCTTCCGATGCGTAATAAAGCAGATTGAGTGTTGCCATTTTTTCTGCAAACTCATCCATTACAGGAGAAGTTCGTGTTTGAATAAGCGTTAGTTGCATGCGAATAAAAATTGATGAACAAAGATGCATGTAATGAATCTCAATTTATATGATTGTGGTCAATAAGAGGATTGATTAGTATCACATGCTTTGCTGATTATCTTCATTTCTATTGTTTTTAATTATAATGACTTTTGCAATTAGAAAATTATGACTAAAACATTTGAACCATTAAAAAGTTTTTTTTCAGAAGTTGGAGGCATTTCAATTTTTGCGGGACGTTTTTTTCGGGAAGGATTTTTGCCGCCTTATGAATTTAATGAGTTACTCCGGCAGTCATTCGAAATCGGTTATCGCACCCTTACTCTTGTTGGTGTTACCGGATTTATTATGGGATTGGTCATCACGATTCAATCTCATCCTTCTATGGAAGCATTCGGAACGGAATCATGGCTGCCTTCAGTAGTATCCGTTTCCCTCGTGCGTGAAATAGTTCCGGTAATCACCGCTTTGATATGTGCCGGAAAAATTGGTTCGGGTATCGGTGCAGAACTTGGCTCAATGAATGTAACAGAACAAATAGATGCAATGGAAGTCTCAGGAACAAATCCATTCAAATATCTTATTGTAACAAGGGTAATTGCGACCACGCTGATGCTGCCGATTCTTGTCATTCTTGCAGATACGATTTCGCTTTATGGAGCTTTCATAGGTGTGAATATGAAACAGGTAATAAGTTTTAACCTTTATACCAACCAGATTTTTGAAAAACTTTCTTTCAGTGATGTGCTTCCTTCCATCATTAAATCTTTTTTCTTTGGTTTTGGCATTGCCGTAATAGGATGTTACAAAGGATATTACACCCGGAATGGAACAGAAGGCGTGGGGAGAGCAGCAAATTCATCCGTGGTGGTTTCCACTTTTGTGGTTTTTATTATTGATTTGCTGGCAGCGCAAATTGCAGATATACTTCATTTCACATGAATACAACAGAAACTAGAGAGCCGGTTGTTATCATCCAAAACTTAAAAAAATCTTTTGGAGATAATCATGTGCTTAATGATTTTAATCTGAATGTATATAAGGGTGAGAATGTAGTGGTGCTTGGGAGATCTGGAACAGGAAAGTCAGTATTGATAAAATGTTTAGTGAGATTGCTGGATGCTGATGAAGGAGAGATGAAAGTTTTTGGAATGAGTATCACTGATTTGAAACATAAGGAACTGGATGATATCCGTGCAAAAATCGGTTTCTTGTTTCAGAGCAGCGCTTTGTATGATTCCATGACGGTGAGAGAGAATCTGGAATTTCCATTAAGAAGGCACAAACATAAAATTTCCAAGCAGGAAGTTGATGCTTTAATAAAAACAGCTTTGGAAAATGTGGCGCTTGCAGGTACAGAAGCAATGATGCCTGCTGAACTTTCGGGTGGGATGAAAAAACGCATCGGCATTGCACGCATGCTCATCCTTAACCCAGAAGTGATGTTATACGATGAGCCCACCACAGGACTTGATCCGATTACAGGAAGAGAAATCAATCATCTCATGCTGGAAGTTCAGAGAAAATTCAATACCTCTTCCATTATTATTTCTCACGACATGAATTGTGTTCGCAGAACAGCAAACCGAGTGGTGGTTCTCATTAACGGGAAATGTTACGCAGAGGGAACGTACGATGAGTTGAAAAATAGTAACGACAAAAACATCAAACAATTTTTTGATTGAACATGAGCAACCAGTCCAATTATAAACTCAAATTGGGAATTTTTGTGACGACAGCAATTGTTTTGTTCATCCTTGCCTTGTATTATATCGGAAGCAAGAAGAATATTTTCCACACAACTATTAATGTGAGCGCCACTTTTAATAATGTAAACGGGCTTTTATCTGGAAACAATGTTCGTTTTAATGGAATAAATGTAGGGACCGTATCCGAAGTCTATGCAATTGCTGACACAATTATAAAAGTGGACTTTACTATTGATGAAGATGTGACCCAATATATTTCAATGGATGCAATTATTTCAATCGGCACTGATGGATTGCTTGGAAATAAATTGGTCAATATTGAACCTGGCAAAGGAAAGGGTGGAACTGTGCAAGAAGGGAGTGTTTTTATCACGCTTCATTCCCTTCAAATGGATAATGCGTTGAGAACATTAAGCAAAACCAGTAGTAATCTTGAATTTATCACGAGTGATTTGAAGAACATTACTCATAAAATAAATAACAGCAATTCGCTTTGGAGTTTGTTCTCAGATACCGTTATGGCTGAAAATGTGAAATCATCTATAGTGAATATTAAAATGGCAAGCAATTCAAGCGCTGTGCTTACGGGAAACCTGAAAAATGTTTCTGAAAATATTATGAAAGGAAAGGGAAGCATAGGAGCTCTCCTTACTGACACAACTCTTTCAGGAAAGATCAATCAGGTAATTGTTAAACTTGAAAAGGTAAGTGATACGATGGCAATTATCTTCGGAGATTTTTCTAAAATATCAGGCAGATTAGAAAAAGGACAAGGTTCGGTTGGAGTGCTTCTCAAGGATACCACATTCGTTCACAACCTGAACACTAGCATGAATAATATTAATAAGGGTTCAATCACGTTGAACGAAGACCTAGAAGCACTTAAGCACAGTTTTCTGTTGAAAAGATATTTCAAAAAGCAGGAAAAAAGAAATCAAAAAAATAAATAAGTATGTCAAAATTTAACGAGTTGATAAATTCAAACGAACCCGTGCTGATTGATTTTTCTGCCGAGTGGTGCGGTCCCTGCAAAATGATGGCTCCTATACTCAAAGAACTCGCATCAAAATTAAACGGCAAGGCTAGAATTCTGAAAGTAGACATAGATAAAAATCCCGCTGCTGCTTCACAGTACGGGGTGCGGTCGGTTCCAACGCTGATCCTTTTTAAGAAGGGAGAAATAAAATGGAGACAATCCGGCACAGCTAATGCATCACAACTTGCCGACATAGTTTCACAATATACTTGAATATGAGTTCTCAAAATATTTCCATACAATTTCTTGGCGCAGCAGGCACTGTAACAGGTTCTAAACATCTGCTTAAAACACCGGAACGAAATCTCTTAATTGACTGCGGGCTTTTCCAGGGATTAAAATCTTTAAGATTGAAAAACAGAGAGCATTTGCCTGTAGATGTAAGGGACATTCATCTTGTAATTCTTACACATGCCCATCTTGATCATTGCGGGCATCTTCCATTGCTTGTGAAGGCCGGATATAATGGGAAAATACTAATGACACCGCCCACCCGCGATCTGGCAGAAATTATTCTGCGCGACAGCGCAAAAATCCAGGAAGAAGATGCGGAGCGTGAAAATCGTTACGGCATTTCAAAGCACAAACCTTCCTTGCCTCTTTATACGGTGAAGGATGTAGAACTTACATTGAAATATTTTGAAACGTGCATGGATCATGATTGGATAAAAATTTCTGATAACATCCGGTTCCGCTTTATGAAAAACGGACACATCCTCGGTTCTGCGTTCGTAGATTTAGATTGTTTTGGAAAGAGAATTATATTTTCAGGAGATATTGGAAGAAAGAATTCTGAAATATTAAATGACCCCGTACAATTGGAAGAAGCAGATTTTCTTGTAATGGAAAGTACCTATGGAGATCGTTTGCATCCAACCACTCCTGTTAAGGATGAACTTGCAGATATTATAAATGAAACTATTCATAGTAAAGGAAATCTTCTGATACCAAGTTTTGCAGTTGGACGAGCTCAGGAGTTGATGCATATTATAAACGACCTGAAACAAGAGATCCGTATACCGAATATTCCGGTTTACATGGACAGCCCGATGGGAGCGGATGCTACAAAGGTTCTGCATAAATACCCGGATTGGCATAAACTTTCAAAAGAAGAATGTGATGCTGTCTGTCGTGATATTTCCATTATCAGGGATATTCAGGATACGCAAAAAATAGTTCTTCTGAAAGGAAGCAAAATTGTTATTGCCGCGAGCGGAATGCTCACGGGAGGCCGTGTGCTGGAATATATGAAACGCTATGTTAAAGAGAAGAAAAACACGATACTTCTTGCAGGTTTTCAGGCGGCAGGAACAAGAGGCAGGGCGCTGAAAGAAGGTAGTGGTGAAATAAAAATATTTGGAAGATATTATTCTGTGCAAGCAAAAGTCAGGGAAATAACATCGCTTTCCGCCCATGCCGACCAGCAAGAAATGATCGAATGGATGAAGCAAATCAAAAAGAGGCCGGGAAAAATATTTCTTGTTCATGGCGAACCGCAGGCGCAGGAAGTTTTCAGGGTAAAAATTAATGATGAATTAAATATTCAATCTGTTTTGCCTAAACAAAATGAAGAGCACATTTTATTTTCTATATAAGAAATTTTAAAATGACTCATGGAAACAAGTGAGGAAAAAAATAAACAACCTGATTTTTCCCGAAACATCAGCATTTGGATTGATACGTATGATGATATTTTTTCTGATTTTGATCCAAGATCATTTTCGGAACGAAATATTTCAGATGATTTTTTAAATGAACTGAGAAAAGTTTCACATGAAGATAGTTTTCATATCAATGAACTGCGGTTGCTTGTACCTGAAACAAGCCGTAATCAGGAAAGCGAAAATATCATCTCAAAGCATTTGCATGCATTTTTCAGAAAAAACGCTCATGCGTACCAAGAACAAGTAAAACAGTTAAGGGAAAAAGGATTTTCATTTGTACTCATTTCTGTTTTTCTGTTAATTGCAGCAAGTTATATTTCATCACTCAAATCAGAAAATATAATATTGCACACGCTTCTTGTACTCTTAGAGCCTTCAGGATGGTTTTTTATATGGCGAGGACTTGATCATCTTATCAGCTCGTCAAGGGATGAAGCTCCGGAACTAGATTTCTATAATAAAATAGCAAAAAGCAAAATTGCTTTCGTAAGTATTTTGAAAAACTCCGGTCAAAAAGAAGAAATCGATTTGCTTAAGAGTTAAAGTATAGCATCCACTTCCATTTTTATTTTCACGTTAAAAAATATTCTACTTGCTTTTGTAATTGTGATTTATGTTTCTGCTTTCCCGCCATATGACGAGTTTCATCTAACATTTTGATCAACTTCATTGTGGTTGTTTTCGTGCGAGTGTTATTTTGTACAGGGGATGTTTAAAAAAATATCTTTATGAAAAGGTTTTTTGCAATACTTACAGTAGCAATTTTATCAGCAAATTTACCAATACAGGCACAGATTCCTATTTGCAGTCCTGATGTTCCATGTTTTTATGTTAATCTGATTGGACAGCCAGCAGGCAAGTGGACTTCGCCAGGACATTCGCGCAAGGGAAATTGCTGTGGAACAACTTCGCCAAATCGTTGCACTTCGTTTGACATTGTGCTTGATACACAGGCCGCAATGGTTAGTTTCAACATTGCCTCAGGTGCTACACCTTCTGGCTCCATGTTCTATCAAATTGATTGCGGATATCAGATCCCTGTTGGTCAGCCAATATGCATTGTTGGTGCAGGTCCACATCACATCACATTCTGTAAACCCGGCAATAATCAGAATACTTATATAGTTACGTCTATTCCGAAACCAATTTTTCCTGTAGATGCAACTGTGCGATTAGGTTGCAGCAAGCAACTTAAGACACTTGGAATGGAAATATCTTCGGTTACATGGACTTCCGTTTATCCGGGAATACCGGGACAATATAATTCCTATTTGAGTTGTACTTCAAATTGTCCTAATCCGATTTATACAGCTTTAGCCGGAGCGCCTGCCTATGTAGATTATAAAATATGCGGTTCTCCAATTGCGAATGAATGCGGATATGTTGCAGTATGCGATACAGTGAGAATATATAATGTAAGTGCACTCTCAGTCTCTGTTACTCCAAATCCAGCGCAATTTTGTTCCAGTGGAGGATGCGTTCAATTAAATGCAAGCGCAAGCGGAGGAGCAGGAGCTTATACATATACATGGAAAGATCAAAGTGGAAATACTGTCGGAACGGATTCGACTTATCAGACAACAGTAGAAGGAATTTACGCAGTGGAAGTACGTGATGAATTATACGATCCTTTACTGTGTCCTCCGCTCCGGTTTTGGTAAGCATTCCGGTAGTTGTAGGGCAGCCGCCAATTGTGAATTCGGGCTCTGATCAAACCATCTGCACTTCTTCCCCGATTGCGTATTTATCCTCAACCATTCAAAATGCAACGGATGGAATCTGGAGCGGAGGAAACGGAACATTTAATCCTAGCAATACAAGTTTAACTTTGGCTTATACTCCAACTGCTGCGGAAATTTCCTTGGGTTCAGTAACGCTAACCTTTACTTCAACAGGAGCCGGAGGAGGATGTGTGAATGCACATGATTCTGTCACAATTTATTATCCACCACTGCTTTCTGTTTCTCTCGGCTCACAATTGCTCTCATGCAACAATTCTACAGCTTCACTTTTCCCAACAGTTTCAGGAGGAGTAACTCCATATAAATTTTTATGGAATAACGGTTCAACTTCTTCTTCCATAAATGTTGGGGCAGGAAATTATTGCGTAAATATTACAGATGTGATAGGGTGTTCCTCTTCTACATGTTCTAATATAACCGTTCCACCTGCACTTGCATTGTCCATGAGCAGTGCCGATGCAACCACCAATGGTGGAAGTGATGGAAGCGCAACGGCAACTCCTTCCGGAGGAACCCCCCTTTATACTTATCTCTGGTCACATAGCGGACAAACCACACAAACTGCAACAGGATTGTTGTACGGAGTTTATTCTGCGGTTGTGGCAGATGCAAACGGATGTTCCATCAGTTTAAGCACAGTTGTTAATGAACCGCGTTGTTTCGGTTTTCAAAACATTATTTCGGAAACAGACATTTTATGTAATGGAGATTTGACAGGAACTGCCCTCTCAACAGTTTCCGGTGGAACTGCTCCATATACTTATTCCTGGAATACGTTTCCAGAGCAAACTACTGTTTCTGTTTCAAACCTTGGCGCAGGAACATATATGGCTACTGTTACTGAAGAAAATGGGTGTATAGATGTTTCAAACATTGTGATTTCTCAACCGGAAAAATTGATTGCCACGATGAATCGAACAAACGCATCATTTGTAGGTGCATCAGACGGAACTGCCACGGCAAATGCTTCCGGTGGAACTTCTCCATATACCTACTCATGGAGTAATGGGAGAACTAGTTCGGCTATTTCAAATCTCGTAGCGGGAATTTATTCAGTAACTATCAGCGATAACAACGGATGTTCACTTTTAGACAATGTACAGATTTATGATCCGCCCTGCAGCAAAATTATTATGAATACTTACAAAACAAATGTTTCTTGCATAGGTGCATCAGACGGAACTGCAACTGCACAAATATTATTTGGAGTTCCTCCATATTATTATCAGTGGAGCAATGGAGCAACCACTTCCACTATTACAGGATTATCCGCAGGAGTTTATTCGGTAACGGGATGGGGAACACTACTCTGTACTCACTTTGCAAACGTGACAATTGCCGAACCTTCTATTCTCAGCCTTGGTATAGCGCCAACAGATATTAGTTGTGCATCTGTTAATGATGGAACAATTGATTTGACTGTAAGTGGAGGTGCATTCCCTTACAACTTCAATTGGTCAAATGGAGTTACGGTGGAAGATCAATATTATTTAAGTAATGGAAATTATTCTGTAACAGTAACCGATGCGAACTTATGTACATCATCGGCAAGCACATCCATCACGCGCCCGATCCAGATTTCCACGAGCGGAACAAAAACAGATGTTACCTGTTATGGCGGATCGGATGGAAGCGTTACCATAACCACAATAAGCGGTGGAGTCTTTCCTTATGCATTCTTATGGTCAAATGGTGCGACAACACAAAATATTTCCGGGCTTTCTAAAGGGCAATATGTTCTTACGATTACAGATGCTAACGGATGCCACAATTCCTTGCCTTTAAGTTTTCTTGTGGATGAACCTGAGATTGCAAGTGCAAGTTCAATTACAAAAATCTGCCCTGTTCCTCTTTCAGGAGTTTCGGAAGTGATTGTAACGCCTTCCGGAGGAAACGGAGGATTGTACCAGATTTCATTTGACAACGGAACAACTTTTGGTGTAGCAGGAAACTACATAGGTATTTTATCTATTGCTAATTCTTACAGCGTGATAGTGCAAGATTCTCTTGGATGTATTTCCTCTGTTTCGTCAATAACTATTCCTGATAGTATTTCGCTGAGTGCAGTTTCATCTGCTTATGCGGGAGGATACAATATTAGTTGTAATGGATTATCAGATGGAAACATTAATCTCACAGCATCAGGAGGAACAACTGCGTATTCTTATTTATGGAATAGCGGGCATACAACTAAAAATATATCAAATATCACTGCTGGAAATTATTTTGTAACCGTTGCCGATACAAATTCATGTACAAAAGTTTTATTTGTTCCGATCACTCAGCCGGCAGTACTTGTCGCTACAGCTTCTATTACTACAAATTACAATGGTAATTCTGTGAGTTGCAATGGTTCAGCAGACGGAGTGATTGATGTAACAGTAACAGGTGGAACCACCGCTTATATGTATCTCTGGAACAATTCACAAACTACGCAGAATATTTCCGGTCTTGGAGGCGGAACATATTTCGTGACAGTTACTGATGTCAACAATTGTCAAACAACAAGTTCAGTTACTCTCACTCAACCAACAGTACTTGACTTATCGGCTTCAACCACCAATGTTTCCTGTCATGGACTATCCGATGGTGCGATTAACCTTTCTCCAATCGGAGGAACTTCTCCGTATGTATTCTTATGGTCGAATTCTCAAACAACGGAAGATATTACAGGACTGAATGAAAATAGTTATTCCGTTACGGTAACTGATGCAAACGGCTGTAGTCAGTCTGCAAGTGTAAATATAAATGAGCAATCTCCGATTCAGCTTCTATTCAGTAGCACGAATCCAAATTGTTATGGAGATAATAACGGATCCATCAACCTGAGCGCAAGCGGAGGAGTTGCACCTTACACTTATCTCTGGTCAAACGGAGCAACAACGCAAAATATTTCTGACCTGAATGCCGGAATTTATATTGTAAATGTTCTGGATGGCAATCGTTGCGCAAGGGTAGATACGATTATAATTACTCAGCCAGATTCACTCCATGTAGTAATCTCCGCTCATGTTTATCCTTCGGGCTATAATATAAATCCTCACGGAAGTGCTGATGGAAGTATTACATTGGAAGTAACAGGCGGAACAAGTCCTTATACTTATCTCTGGTCAAACAAAAGCACCACGCAGAATCTGGAAAACATTCCTGCAATGCATTATTCAGTACTTGTTTCAGACAATCACGGTTGCACTTACATTGTTTCAATGACTCTCACCGAACCACTTGTTCTTGAAATGCCTACGGGCTATTCTCCTAATGGAGACGGGATGAATGACTACTTCGTAGTGCACGGACTGGAAATATATCCTATCAATAACATTGAGGTATATAACCGATGGGGAAACATTGTATTCTTAAAAGAGAATTACATGAACGAATGGAACGGGCATAACAACAACGGAGATGATCTGCCTGATGCAACATATTTTGTTGTCCTCACCATCAACAATAGAGAAATAAGATTGACAGGATACGTTGATCTTAGAAGGTAAACTATTTTAATATTAAACGCCATGAAAAATACCCTATCAGTGCTCATTCTTCAGGGATTTTTCCTTGGAGCCTATGCACAGCAGGACATGATGGTCAGCAAATATATGTTTAACGGATTATTCCTAAATCCTGCCTATGGAGGAACACATCCTTACTTCACCACCAGTTTATTATACCGGACACAGTGGACTGGACTTTCAGGTGCGCCTAAAACACAGCTCTTTGAGTTAGATGGTCCGATCGCAAAGGAAAAAATGGGAGTTGGCTGCATTATTTCTCATGATAAAATAGGAGTGACGGAACAAACCGATTTCTTTGCAACCTATTCTTATAAAATTCAATTAGGAAAAGATAAACTTTCATTTGGATTGAGAGCTGGTGTGTCGGATTGCAGAGCTCATCTCGCCTCGCTTACTTATTGGGATGCAAATGATGTGGTTTTTAGGAATGATATTAAATCAGCCCTCGTGCCAAAATTCGGATTCGGCATATATTACTACAGTGAAAAATATTATACAGGACTTTCAATCCCAACACTCATCGCATACGATAAGGATTATAGATTTTCGATTGATTTGGAAAAATCATCTTACCTGCGCAGACATTATTATTTCAACGGTGGTTACATATTTACCTTAAATGAATTATTGAAATTGAAACCGTCTATTCTGATTAAATATAGCCCGACAGTTCCTCTTCAGGCAGACATTAACGTGAGTATTTTGTATAAAGAAAGAATTTGGTTCGGAACTTCCTTTAGAACAGGAGACGCAGTAGTTTTTCTTGTAGAATATCAAACCAGCAATCGTATTCGAATCGGATATGCATTTGATTATACAATATCTAACCTTCAGAAATATTCTAACGGAAGTCATGAAATTATGGTTGCTTATGACTTAGGTAAAGAAAAAATCAAAATAGCAACTCCAAGATTTTTTTAATACCCACTTATATGAAAAAAAAGTATTCGATTTTTCTGCTGGTATCTATTCCGGTTCTTTTTTCGGGCTGTGTAAGTTATTATCTGAGCAAGGGGAACAAAGAGTTTGAAACAGCATCTTACATAAAGGCGATCAAACATTACAAAAAATCTCTTGTTCGGAAAGAAAGTGCCGAAGCTCGCACCAATCTTGCCCATGCTTGTCGTCTTGTGAACGATGTGAAAAATGCGGAGCAAGAATACGAATCTGTCATTCAGATGCCGAACAGTGAATCGATAAATACCTTCTATTATGCAAAGCTATTGATGGAGGAGCAAAGATATGAGAAGGCAAAGGAGCAATTTAATTTATACTTGAAAAAGAAACCAACTGATATCGTAGCAAAAATGCTTTTAGCCTCTTGTAATTCAGTCAGCTTGTTTAAAAGAGATACGACATTATATACCGTAGATATGATTGATGTAAAAAATGTCGCTTCAATATTCGGATGTGTTTCATATAAAGATGGAATAGTGTGCACTGCAGAAAAAGAAGTAAAACTGAATTCGAAAAAAAATCCGTGGACAGGAAAATCATATCTCGATCTTTATTTTTCACAAAAAGATAAAAACGGGAAATGGCTCTCTCCACAATTGCTGAAAGGTGAGATTAACGGAGAATATCATGAAGGACCAGCAACCTTCAACAAATCAGGTGATGTGGTTTATTTCACGAGAAGCAATTATTACAAATACAAATTGAGAAAAAGTAGCAAAAATGAAAATAATCTGAAAATTTTCAGAGCGGACCTTGTAAACAGTAAATGGACAAATCTTGAAGAGCTGTTCTTTTGTAGCGATGAATATTCGGTCGGTCATCCATGCCTCGCTCCGGACGAAAAGACACTCTATTTTGTTTCTGATATGCTCGGAGGTTATGGAGGAACGGATATTTATCTTTCCTATTTTGACGGAGGGAAATGGCTGCCCCCTATGAATCTCGGCAATATAATCAACACGCCAGGAAATGAAATGTTTCCATTTGCATCCGAAGACGGAAGTTTTTATTTCTCATCAGATGCGCATAACAGTATGGGCGGACTGGATGTATTTGTTAGTTCCTACCAAGGAAATAAATGGCTGAGACCGGAAAACCTCAACTATCCACTCAATACTAGTAAAGATGATTTTGCATTCGTGCTGAACAGCGATGGTTCAACCGGGTATATTTCTTCCAGTCGATCTGATACGGATAGAGTATACGCTTTTACAAAAAATCCACCGACATTTTCTATTGAGGGAATAGTGCTGGATAAAAAAACAAGACAGCCGCTGGAAAATGCGGCTGTTGTAGTATTAGAAAATAATAAGTTCGATAACATACAGTTGACTTCCGATGTAAATGGCAGATACAAAACAGAGCTGGAGGCAGATGGGAATTACACAGTGCTGGCATCGATGAAAGGATATTTCATCCTCTCGGAAGATGTGGATACAAGAAGCGAAAAATATTCCAAAACATTTATCGTAAATTTTGATTTGAACGAGATGGTGATTGGAAAATCAATAGTGCTGGAAAACATTTATTACGATTTGGATCAATGTGAAATACGTGCCGATGCTTCTAAAGAACTCGACAAACTCGTGAAAATATTGAATGATAATCCAACCATTAAGATAGAACTCAGTTCTCATACGGATTCGCGTGCGGGAGATCAATACAATCTCGTTCTCTCTGATAAAAGAGCGAAAGCAGCAGTAAATTATCTGATCTCAAGAGGAATTGATTCCAAACGTCTCACGTGGAAAGGATACGGAGAAACCCGACTGGTAAATAAATGCAGCAATGGAGTACAATGCTCGGAGGAAGAACACCAGCAGAACAGGAGAACAGAATTCAAAGTGCTGAAGATCGGGCAGCATCCGGTCGCTTTGAGTACAAAATAAGCAGTAAGGCATAAATTCTGTTTTTGAGTTGTGAATGTTTCTATTTGTCTTTCCATCTCACCCGATTTTTTATTATCACTTAAAGAAAAAACCGTTAACAACAATCATTGGTTGTTTTGATTGGGGGCATTGCATTTTACTCTTCTATGTAATAAATTTGCTTTGTAAAAAAATTTTGGTGATTAAAAAAAGATAAAATGGAACCTCCACAATTTTAAAACCTAAAGTTTATGAAAAAGCATCTCTCATTAATTCTGCTTTCAAGTGCAATCCTTATCGCTTCAGGTTGTACAAATTATTATCTGAGTATAGCAAACAAAGAATTTGAAAATTTTTCTTACTTCAGGGCAATAAAAAATTACAAACGATGTCTGAGCAGAAAAGAAATTCAGGAAGCACGTGTAAATCTTGCTCATGCTTATCGTTTAACAAACGATATTAAAAAAGCTGAAAAGGAATACGAGCGCGTGCTGGCTTCTCCAAACTTTGATCCGATAAATATCTTTTACTATGCAAAATCTTTGATGGATCAGGAAAAATACAATGAGGCGCGATACGCACTTATCTATTACCTGCAGGAAGAACCGAATGATATTGTAGCAAAAATACTTTTGGCTTCCTGCAACTCCCTGAGATATTTTAAATGCGATACTTCTTTCTGCTGGTCAACTGTTAATGCTGATAACGTGGTCTTTTCTTTCTGCAATGTAGAATACAAAAATGGCACAATCTTTACTGCAGAAAAAAATGTATTGCTGGATTGCAAAAAGAAGTCTTGGCTTGAGTACTACCGTAATCTTTATTTTTCTCCAAAGGACAGAAACGGGAAATGGCTGTTTCCTAAATTTTTGAAAGGAGATGTGAACGGGCAGTATCAGGAAGGACCAGCTACTTTCAATAAAGCAGGCAATGTAGTTTATTTCACACGAAGCAACTCTTTCAAATATAAATTTAGAATTAGCAGAAAAAACGAAAACAATCTTAAAATTTTTAAAGCTGAATTTGTAAACGGCAAATGGACAAACCTTGAAGACATGCCCTTCAACAGCGATGAGTATTCTGTTGGTCACCCCTGCCTCTCATCCGATAAAGAAACACTTTACTTTGTTTCTGATATGCCTGGAGGATATGGAGGAACAGATATCTATTCTTCCAGTTTTGACGGTAAAAAATGGTCCGCGCCAGTGAATCTTGGTAATGACATCAACACGTATGGTAACGAAGTTTTTCCGTTTGCATCCGATGAAGGAAGTTTTTACTTTGCATCGGATGCTTGCAACAACATGGGAGGGTTGGATGTATCCATCACTTCTTATCAGAAAGATAAATGGCTGAGACCGGAAAAACTTAATCATCCTTTCAATCCCGGAAAATTTATAATGAAAAGTGATAATACTACTATATATGTTCCTTCCAATCGATCTGGATCTGATAAAGTAAACAGATTTACTGAAAATTCATCAACATTTTCTATTGAGGGGATTGTACTGGACAAAAATACAAGACATCCGTTGGCAAATTCTGTTGTTATATTATTTGAAAAAGAAAAATTAGAGAAAATAGAATTAACCACAGACGCAAACGGCAGATACAAAACAGAACTTGTGGCAGGAGGTGATTATACAGTACTGGCTTTCATGAATGGATATTTCAGTCGTTCGGAAGAAATAAATACAATAAAAGAAAAATATTCTAAAATATACATTGTGTTTTTTGAATTAGCTGAGAAGGCAGTTGAAAAATCTATTGTACTGGAAAATATTTATTACGATCCTGACAAATGGGAAATAACTGCCGATGCAGCCAGAGAACTTAATAAGTTGGTGAAATTGCTGAATGATAACCCAACCATTAAAATAGAAATCGGTTCTCATACAGATTCACGTGCCGGAGATCAATACAATCTCATTCTCTCCGATAAAAGAGCTCAGGCAACGGTAAGTTATTTAATCTCAAGAGGAATTGCTTCCAACCGTCTCACATGGAAAGGATACGGAGCAAGCATGTTGCTGCACAAGTGCTCAAACGGAGTTGCATGCAGCGAGGAAGCACACCGACTGAACTACAGAATGGAGTTCAAAGTGCTGAGAGTTGAAGAGCCGATGGTTTTTGGCACAAAATGAGGATGTAGAAATTTTTCATTTCCCTCAAAAGCGAAGAAAGATTCTTCTTTGAACTAAGTTTAAAACAATTAAACCGTCACCAATTCCTTCTTCTTTTGTGTAAAGGCATGAACTTCTTTCCATGAATGTGTGTTTAAAATATCAGCGGCACTGCACCATGCCCTTCGTGCAATAAACACTCCCAGTTTCATAAAAGCAAAATTTGTTAACTGATGACTGTCGGTGCTGATTACCAGTTTCACACCTTTTTCTTTTGCCTCTCTTGCCCATTGTTCGTTCAGGTCCATGCGTTCGGGCTGAGCGTTTATTTCAAGAGCGGTTCGTGTATCGGCAGCCGCAGCAATCACTTTTTGCATATCCACTTCATATTTCTCCCTCATGCCGATTAGCCGCCCTGTAGGATGCCCGATGCAATTCACAAATGGATTCTCGCATGCGCGGATGATTCGTTCCGTATTGTCGTGATTAAATCCGCTGTGAATGGAAGCAGTTACCCAATCCAATTGCTCCAGCAGTTCATCATCCAGATCTAATTTTCCATCAGCAAGAATATCCACTTCTGCTCCTGTTTTGACAAAGTCAACTCCCAGTTTCTTGTTCATCTCGCGTATCTCATGCATTTGTTTTGAGAATTTTTTCTCATCAATTTCTCTTGCCACGCGCATAAATTTTGAATGATCTGTTATTGTGATGTAATCATAGTGTGGATAATTCATTCTTATATAATGTGAAATTTCCTGAATGCTTCCGTATCCGTCTGACCAATCAGAATGCACCTGCATATCACCACGGATATCTTTTAGTGTTACGAGTTTAGGGATTTTTTTCTCTTTTGCAAGTTCAATTTCTCCACGGTCTTCGCGCATTTCAGGAGGCATCATTGTGAAACCAAGCGTGCGGTAAACTTCTTCTTCTGTTTTGCCTGCAATGCACTTATTGTCTTTCAAGCGGAAGACACCGTATTCATTTATTTTAAGTCCTTTTTCTTTTGCGATCTCACGCAGATGCACATTGTGTTCTTTTGATCCTGTGAAATATTGCAATGCAGCTCCCAATTGCAAAGGATCCACTAGGCGTAGATCAACCTGGCGATTATTATTTACTAGGATGATGCTTGATTTCGTATCTCCCTTTGCAAGAACTTCTTTTACATTTTTCATAGATGTAAAATAACTGACTACATTTTTCCTGTCTTTTGCGGAGCATGTCGCCAGCAGGTCAATATCTCCGATGGTTTCTTTTCTGCGCCTTAAACTGCCTGCCTGTTTGATATTTTTTACCTCTGAACATTTTTTCATTTCCGCAACGATTGTTTCTCCCAACTGAAGCGCTTCCCATAGCAACATGCGTTCTTTTGTTACTTTATGAACTTTGAGTTCGCGTTTCATCTGTTCCGTTTTCTTTTCTCCGAATCCTTTGAGTTTGGATAGTTGCCCTTCCTCCAGCGCTTTCACAAGCTGCTCTTTTGTTTTTATTCCTAAGTGATCATGAATTTTTTTGAGTGATTGAGGACCAAATCCTTTTACTTCGAGCAAATCTAAAAGTTCATCTGGGAATTTTTCTTTTAGTTTTTCAAACTTGCTGATCTTTCCGGTATTAAGATATTCCTTGATCTTTTCGGAAATGCTTTCGCCTATGCCTTGCAGTTTTTCATTGTTACAGTTCGTTAGTTGAAACTATGCGCTTTCAGCGCAAGACTTTCAGTTGCTACACAATTTTGTAAGTTTGCGGAATGAGTAATACCCCAAGGTATGGCAGTCATAATGTATCTCGGTTGACGGCTCAT
>JACRAL010000192.1 GCA_016213435.1 Bacteroidota bacterium | reverse complement strand
TGCACTCACAAATAAAATTGCAATCAATCTGTTAAACCAAGAAATAGAATCCAAACTCTCAATGACCCATAAAAAACTAAGAGCCAACTACGATACTGCATACTTGAAAACACTATTAAATTATAATGCGTAAAACCTGTTTCTTGTCAATAATATAGAGAAATAATTTTGAAGACATTAAATGTGTAATTCTGCCACTTACTAAGTATCTGCGGCCACTTATTAAATAATCACTGTGGCGTAGTAATATGAATTGTATGTTTGTGGTGTGGACATTTTCTTATTAAGTCCTTTAGGTTCTAAAGTTGTGCGAAGTAAATCATTTTAATGATGCTTTTATATTAGCAAGTATTAAAAATAAATTCATGAAAAAGATTATCATTTTTCTTCTTGTTGGAATACTATCTGAAAATGCAAATGCTCAAATCGCTGCTTACTTTTCTCATTGTGCGTTTAATACACCTGATAATAAACCCTATGTAGAAACGTATATTTCTGTTTTCGGAAACTCTGTTTCTTTCAAGGCAAATGAAAATGGGAAGTATCAGGGGGTGGTTGAAGTTGGCATTCTTTTTATCAAGAACGGAGTGATAAAAACATCCAGAAAATATAACCTGCTCAGCCCGGAAATTAATGATACACTTCACCGTCAGAATTTCATTGACCAGCAACGCTTTTCTCTTGATACCGGAAAATATGAGTTCGAACTGAGTGTGTCCGATAAAAATATAAACGGAAAAAAATTCTCGGCCAAGGATAACATTCAACTTGATTTTCCTGCATCTGCTGTTAGTATGTCAGATGTGCAATTACTTGCTTCCTTCACAAAAGCGGAGAAGCAAGGGAGTCTCACAAAAAATGGTTTTGATCTGGTTCCATGTGTTTCAAATTTTTTTCCTGAGAACACGAACGAGTTTTCTTTTTATGCGGAAGTTTATAATACCAAAACAATTTTTGGAGAGAATGAGAAATTTCTCATCAGCTATTATATTCAATCTCATGAGAACGGAAAGTCGCTTTCAAAGTATATTGCATTTAAGCGCGAAACAAGCAGTGCTGTTGCCGTTATTCTTTCAAAGTTTAATATTGCGGATCTACCCAGCGGGAATTATGATTTAGTGATCGAGGTAAAGAACAAGGACAATAAACTGGTAGTGCGAAAGAATAGTTTTTTTCAACGAAAGAACCCTAAAGTAAAGATCGATGAAGGTGATTTGTCAAATATCGCAGTAGAAAATACTTTTGTGTCAAAGATTCACGGAAGAGATACGCTCGCGGAGTTTATTCGTTCCCTTCGTCCTATCGCATCGCAATCAGAAAAAAGGTTTGCAGATAATCAACTTAAACTCGCTGATGAAAAATTGATGCAGCAGTTTTTTTATAATTTCTGGAATGACCGAAATCCTATGTTTCCTGAAAATGCATGGAATGCTTATTTGCAGACGGTGAAAGCAGTGAATAAAGAATTTGGAACTCAGATTCGTAAAGGATATGAAACAGACCGAGGAAGAGTATATCTTCAATATGGTTCTCCTGATAAAAGAGATGAAGTGCCCAGTGAGCCGAATGCATATCCCTATGAAATATGGACGTATTACAAATTAATTGACAAAAGCCAATTAAACCCGGTCCAGACAAATAGGGAATTTATTTTCTATGATCTCAATTTGGCTATGAATGATTACCTGCTCTTGCATTCCAATGCACTCAGTGAAACATATGAACCTAATTGGGAAATGAAACTTCATAAACGCGCTACTCAGTCAAATGATTTTGACAGGGTCACGGCTCCTGAGCATTTTGGAGGCAATGCAAATGAGGAGTTTAATCATCCCAAATAATGAAGGTGATGTGTATGCTGAAAGCCACGTGCCTTAATTCGTAAATTTGCTGCTCATTTGTTATTTGCACCATGAAAGTTGCTATTGTCATTCTCAACTGGAACGGAAAAGCTCTGTTGGAAAAGTTTCTTCCTGATGTTCTGGAAAATGTTCCGGATTATGCACAGGTTTATGTTATTGATAATGCTTCTTCGGATGATTCCGTGAGATTTATTGCGTCAAAATTTTCTTCAGTAACTATAATTCAAAATGGAGACAACTATGGTTTTGCGAAAGGGTATAATGAAGGATTAAGGAGAATAAATGCTGATTATTTTGTGCTGCTGAATTCTGATGTGCAGGTAACCCGAAACTGGATTGAACCGGTAATTGCACTCATGCAATCTGATGATGAAATTGCCGCTTGCCAGCCAAAGATTTTAAATTACAATGTGCGCAATGAATTTGAATATGCAGGAGGAGGAGGAGGATTCATAGACAAATGGGGCTACCCGTTTTGCCGAGGAAGGATATTTAATTCATTTGAACAAGATATAGGGCAGTACAATGATGTACGTAAAATTTTCTGGGCGAGTGGTGCATGCCTCTTTATTCGCTCAGCGGTTTATAATGAAGCAGGAGGATTAGATGAAGATTTTTTTGCTCACATGGAAGAGATTGACCTCTGTTGGAGAATTCGCAATCTAGGGTATACAGTAATGTTTTGCCCCGATTCTGTAGTGTATCATATTGGTGCAGGCACGTTGGCAAAAATGAATCCTCAGAAAACGTTTTATAACTTCCGGAATAATTTGGTGATGATATGTAAAAACAATGCTCCGGGTTTTTTGGGAATTAAACTTTTATTAAGAGGAATATTAGACGGACTTGCCGGAATAAAATTCTTTTTTTCCGGTGATTTCAGTCATTGCATAGCGGTGATACGCGCACATTTTAGTTTTTATACTATGATCGGAAAAACATTGAAGAAAAGAAAATTCATACAAAATAAAATCAAACACTATGCGACAGGCAGTGTGTACCGAGGGAGCATTGTATGGGCGTATTTTGTGAAAGGAAAGAGGAAATTTTCGGATTTAAATCGGAACTTGTTTTATTAAAAACGAGTGCTTTTTTTATGCCCTCCTTATGCAGCTCGAAGCGCAGGGAATTTGATCTTGGCAAGGTAGAGTGAGCCGAAAAGAATTCCGCAGTAAAAAATATCCCCAATCACAGTATTGACGAAGAAACTCCCGAAAGGGGTATTTCCGTAGAACGGGATAGCTATTATGTAGGTGTTCAGCAATCCTTTCATTCCAAATGCAAATCCAGTTGCAGCCCATACGCCAAAGTTTGTTATGGCAAAGAAAAGAACAGAAGATATCAGAGATGCTAAAATAATATTGTTTGCTTTTGCATTGTTGCGTATGTTGATTCCGATAAGTGTAATCAGAGCAAAACTTGCATATACATAAATAATGGTGTCGTGAAATCCAATGCCTGCAATAAGTTCAAGAATGCAGTCACTGATGAACATTGCAAGAAGAGGGATAATGAAAGTAATTTTTTTATTGACAAAGCACGCTCCGCCAAATAATGCCATTGCTCCGATAGGAGTGAAGTTTGGAGGGTGGGGGAGAACACGGCTTATTGCAGCGAGGATTATTGTAGCAGTTATAAACAGAAATCTTGGAGTGAAAATAGAGGTCTTCATGTTTTTTTTACTTTGCGTGTTTTTCGTATGAATGGTTATCAGAACGCCTGAGAATATCGTTGATGCAAATTTACATAAAAGATTATACAGCATTACTTTTTCTTCAGGTTTTACGCATTATAATTTAATAGTGTTTTCAAGTATGCAGTATCGTAGTTGGCTCTTAGTTTTTTATGGGTCATTGAGAGTTTGGATTCTATTTCTTGGTTTAACAGATTGATTGCAATTTTATTTGTGAGTGCA
>JACRAL010000187.1 GCA_016213435.1 Bacteroidota bacterium | reverse complement strand
GGTTGTTAGTGGATTCATAGCATTTTAATTTTTATGCTAAGAACCTACTTGTTACAATTATTTATTTTGCCGCCCTTCTCTTTTTTTCATCACTCCTATGTTAATAGAAATCAATGCCGTTTAACCCGATTGCCTTGACTCTGGAGATCGCTTCGTCATTTCAAAGAGTGGTTCCTTGCAATGACGTTTTTCATTCACCCTTTCTCTTATCTTTTTATATTTGTCCCTCACACTTTATTCCTATGCAATTATCAGAACAAGAAGTCATCCGCAGAGAAAAACTCAGGGAAATAATCAAACTCGGCATCAATCCTTATCCGCCTGATTTGTTCGAGGTAACCGCTTCGGCAAAAGATATTCTTGAAAATTACGAGCGCAACAAAACCGATTACAAAAATATCAGCATTGCCGGCCGCGTGATGACCGTGCGCGATATGGGAAAGGCCTCCTTCACTTCGATTCAGGACACCACAGGAAGAATTCAATTGTATATTAAGCGAGATGACCTCTGCCCGGGAGAGGATAAGAACCTGTACGATCTGCTCTGGAAAAAATATACTGACATAGGTGATATTATTGGTGTAACAGGATTTGTCTTCACTACCAAGACAGGAGAAATTTCCATTCACCTTACTTCACTGAAAATGCTATGCAAATCATTGAAACCGCTGCCCATAGTAAAAACAGATGCAGAAGGTGTTGCACACGATGAAGTGACCGATCCTGAATTCAAATACCGTCAGCGTTATGCCGACTTGATTCTAAACACACAGGTGAAAGAAACTTTTGTCAAGCGCACACAGATGATAAAAACAATCCGCGATTTTCTGAATGAAAGCGGTGCGCTGGAAGTGGATACGCCTGTGCTTCAGAATATTCCGGGAGGAGCAACTGCACGCCCCTTCATCACGCACCACAACGCGCTGGATGTTCCTTTTTATTTACGAATAGCGAATGAACTTTTTCTGAAACGCCTTATCGTTGGAGGTTTTGATTTTGTGTATGAGTTCTCCCGCAACTTCCGCAACGAAGGAATGGACAGAACACACAATCCTGAATTTACCATTCTGGAATTTTACGTGGCGTACAAAGATTATTTCTGGATGATGGATTTTACGGAACAAATGCTGGAGAAAGTTGCAAATGAATTACACGGCACATCTGAAGTAAACGTTGGCGACAAAACAATTTCTTTCAAAGCGCCTTTCAAACGCATTTCGATTTTTGATGCGATCAAGGAAGAAACAGGAATTGACATCAGCCGGATGGACGAAAAGCAACTAAGAGAAGTTTGCAATCAGCTGGGAATTCATACGGAAGCTTCCATGGGAAAAGGGAAATTGGTGGACGAGATTTTCGGAGCGAAGTGCGAAGGGAAATTCATCCAGCCTACATTTATTATTGATTATCCGGTAGAAATGAGTCCGCTCACAAAAAAACACCGCAGCAAAGAAGGTTTGGTGGAGCGTTTCGAATTAATGGTAAACGGAAAAGAACTTGCCAACGCATATACCGAACTCAATGATCCGCTTGATCAGCGCGAACGTTTTGAAGAACAGGTAAAACTTATGCAACGGGGAGATAACGAAGCGATGTTTATTGACGATGATTTTCTACGTTCATTGGAATACGGCATGCCTCCTACAGCAGGAATTGGAATCGGAATTGACCGCCTTTGCATGCTTATGACAAATTCTCCAAGCATACAGGATGTTTTGTTATTCCCGCAAATGAGACCGGAAGCAAAAGCGCTGGAAGTGCCTGTGGAAAAAACTGCTACAACCAATACAGATTCTCCCGAAGTTAAAAAGATCATGCAAATATTAAAATCCGCATCTGCCGGAAAAACCTCTGTAGAAATTCTTGCTGAATTTGGAGACGCAATCCTGTCAAAAACAAAACTGGAAAAATTCCTCAATCAACTTGCGGAAAGCAAACGTCTTGTTAGAGAAGGAAAATATTTTTCTGCTTTGTAGTAATAAAACGCCATCCTGAACGTAATTGAAGAATGAGCGTTCATTAGTTCACAACTGATTTCTCCTCACTCCGAAAGAGTCCTTCGGACAAACAACTGCGCAGTTTCATATTTCACCACAAGGATTTTCTCTCCTTTGTCAATGAACCCAGATTCCGCAGTGGCATCGTAAACATTTCCATCAATTTCTGCTTTTCCTGACGGACGCAAAATGGTGTATGCAGTTCCTTCTTTGCCAACTAAATTATGTGAGGTCATATCTACTCCCATAAATCCATCTTCTTTTGAATTAACGGATTGCACAGAAACTCCGCTGAACGCAGATGATTTTATAAATCGTCCGAATAAATAAAATGACAAGCCGATGGAGATCACCATAGATGCAAGAACGATAAACAGCGCAGTAACAAAAGCATTGCTTTCAGGCAGGTTTACCGGAAAATTTGTTGGGACACTTTTCACCAGAGAAAGCGAAAGCCCGAGCACGATGAATAAAATCCCAAGCACACCTGCCACCCCAAAACCTGGTATCACAAAAATCTCGAGCGCGAGTAAAATCAGCCCTGCAAAGAATAAAAGTATCTCCCAGTTTTCCGCCAGTCCTTGTAAATAATGTGGCGCGAAATAAAGCAGAGCTGCAAGCATGGAAGCGGCAATCGGAAAAATTGTTCCGGGTGCCTGAAATTCATAATAGATTCCCGCAATAATTATCATAATCAGAAATCCGCTGATGACCGGATTAATAAGCCAGTCAATTATGGTTCCCACACCTGAAATTTCGTATGTAACTATTTCGTAATTATCAACATGGGCAAGTTTCAAAACTTCCTCCACCGTTTTTGCTTCGCCTTCGCAGTAATGATTTTTAATTGCCTCGCTAGTAGTGAATGTTAAAACTTTTCCTGAATCGTTCACTCCGGGAATGTAAGCACGCGAATCATTCATTGCTTCGGCAATTTTTGGATCCCTCCCACTTTGTTCGGCAGTGGCACGCAACATGGAACGCATGTAGCTCTGGTATTTTTCAGGAGCAGGAATCCCTTTCTCATCCACCACCGTTGCCGCGCCAATGTTTGCACCGGGAGCCATGTAAATGCTATCGCATGAAATTGCAATGAGCGCTCCGGCAGAAGCTGCGTTGTTATCCACAAAAGCATACACCGGAATTTTGCAGTTTAAGATAGCGGTACGCATTTTATCTGCATCATCCACTGCGCCACCATACGTATTCAAATAAAGAATGATGTAACCCGCTTTTGCATCAGTCGCCTGTTTCAATCCTTCCAGCAAATGGCGGGATGAAACGGGCCCGATCTCTTCTTTTATGGGAAGCACGTAAACTATGTGCCTCACCCCAGCCCTCTCCAAAAGAGAGGGGGCTTTGTTTCCTGCAAAAGAAACTAATGCGGGAATCAAAAGAAGACGGAAGCAAAAGAGTAGATATGTTTTTTTCATGGCAGTAAAGATACCATTTGCCGTGATGATGCTAATCTCCCTTCCCTTTGGGAAGGGTCGAGGATGGGCTTTTTTTTCTGAAATAAAATATCCCTGTAATTCCAAGCATAAAAAGCATTATTGCAATAAGTTCCGATTGTGTGATGTGCCAGCCAAAGATGTCATATTTGTTATTTATTTTAATCTTTTCTATAAAATATCTTTCTGTTCCATTCAGAATTAGATAAAGAGAAAACATAATACCGGGAGTTGTAATTTTTTTTCGAATACTCCACAGGACAAAAAACAATCCAATACAAATTATTGCTTCATAAATCGGAGTCGGGAATACGGGATTTTCCAATACAGAGCAATATTTGCCTTCGCAACCCGGAATCGGAATTCCTACATTATTTACGTTGTGCGGATAAGTATAAGCCCATGCCCAGTCAGGAAGAAAAAACCAGGAAGGTTTTGCGGAAAGGTTATCAATGCCCCAATCGCCATCTCCTGCAATATGGCATCCGATACGCCCTGTTCCGTAAGCGAGCATCAGCGAAGGCGCGCAGGCATCAATGAGGTGAGCAGTTGTTATTCCATTCTTGCGCGCGTAATAGATCACTGAAAAAGCAGCCACGATCAGTCCTCCATACATGGTGAGCCCGCTAAAAGAAAGTAAACTTCCCACAGGATCGCGCATGAATTCATCCATGTTCTCAAGGTTATGAAAAATCTTTGCCCCAAGAATTCCTGCAACAGCAGCGATGAGTGTCATATTAGGGACATGTTCAAAAGGATGAAATTTTACAGTAACCCCTTCAGGTTTTTCGAGTTGAGCCTTTTTCATTTCACTGTAGCGCATCCATCCGAGCAAGGCAGCTCCGGCAATTCCTCCCATGAGATTTCCCTGAAGAGAAAGAATGAATCCTTGCGTATCGCCCGAAAAAGCAGAGAAATTAAATGCAATATAAACGAGTTTGTAAAACAGGATGAATCCGAAAACGGAAGAAAGAACTATCTCAGATATCTTCGGAGCTTCGCCTTTCAGGTACTTTTTTTCACCGACAGAAATAAGTCCTTCACCTTCTTTGCGCTGAAGTTCTTTAGAGAAAAAATATGCGGCAAACAAAAAAGAAATTGCCACCAGCACTCCAAAGCTCTGGAAGATTTGCAGGAAGCTGAGCTTTATGCCGAAGATGTCCTGAAAGAAGTAATATAGATTTGGATACATATTGATAATGCAAATTATGCGAATGTATGCGAATGATGCGAAACGGAACCATTCGTGATATTCGCATGTGCTCGCATTTTTGGCATTGCGTTGGGTAATATTAATATGGTTCCGTCCTTGTCAATTTCTTTCAAAGTTACGATTTGAAGTTCATTCCAAAGCTCAGGATTGAGTTTAGTTTTCACTTTTACATAGTTTTCTGTGAAGCCGTGCATGATCCCGCTTTTGCTTTCTCGTTCAAACAAAACTGTTCTTTCGGTTCCGATATTCTGAGCATAAAATTTTTGCTGCTTCACTTCCGAAAGATTTCTTAGCACTCGGTTTCTCTTTTTGCGTTCTTCGATCGGTACGATGGGTTTAAATCCAATGGCTTCGGTGTTATCACGTTCGGAATAAGTAAAAACATGTAAATAGGAAATATCCAGTGAATCAATAAAATTATAAGTTTCTAAAAAATCCTCTTCTGTTTCTCCCGGAAATCCAACAATCACATCCACGCCAATGCAGCAATGCGGCATGAGTGATTTTATTTTCTGAACGCGTTCCACATACAATTCACGCTGGTAACGTCTGCGCATACCTTTCAGAATTTTATCTGAACCTGATTGCAGGGGGATGTGAAAATGTGGAACAAACCTCTCCGATTTTGCAACAAATTCAATAATTTCATCCGTGAGAAGATTTGGTTCAATGGAAGAGATTCTGAATCTTGAAATGCCTTGGACTTTATCCAACGCTTTCACTAAATCAAAAAAAGTTTCCCGGCTGTTTGTCCCCCTCTGGAAGGGGTTGGGGGAGGACGCACCAAAATCTCCCACATTCACCCCACTCAAAACAATCTCTTTAACTCCCTGCTCTGCAATTTTTTCAGCATTGCGAACTACATTCTGAATCGAATCACTCCGACTGGTACCACGCGCCATCGGAATAGTGCAATAAGAACAGCTGTAATCGCAGCCATCCTGAACTTTTAAAAATGCACGCGTCCGGTCACCGGAAGAAAATGCGCTGTTAAATGAGTCAACATCTTCTATTGAGCAGGAATGGATCTCCGCTTTTTCTTTCTTTTTTAGAATTCCGCTTCCCTCCGCCTCACCCCCGATATGAGAAGTAATATTAAATTTTTCCGAAGCGCCAATTACCAAATCAACACCTTTGATATCCGCAATCTCTTCAGGTTTCAATTGAGCGTAACAGCCCGTAACAATTACAAATGCATCGGGAGAATTTCTAAGTGCCATACGAACAAAGCGCCTACAGTCACGATTGGCATCTTCGGTAACGGAGCAGGTGTTAATGACAAAAATATCTGCACCGTTCTCAAAATCAGTTTTTATAAAACCGTTTTGTTCGAACTGCCGCGCAAGCGTGGACGTTTCGGCAAAGTTCAACTTGCAGCCCAGCGTATGAAAGGCAACTGTTTTTTCGGTGCTCATAATAAGGAGCGCAAAGATAAAGGAAAGACGTTAGATGTGTTAATAAACTTGTTCATCAATACTTTTACAGCAGAAGGTTTCATCGATTTTGTTTTTCTAAACTTGCTTTTGATTCATATCATGATTACACTGATAAAAGATAGATTACACAGATGGTTCATTTGTTTGTTGCCTATTGCGTATTGTCTATTGTTTTTTTCCTGTGGTTCTCCAGAAATTGAATCAGACAAGAAATTTTTCCGATATAACGAGTCTGGCGAAATTACGTCTCTGGATCCTGCTTCAGCAAAAAGGGTGGAAAACATCTGGGCGGTGAATCAGATGTTTAATGGACTTGTGCAACTGGATGATAATCTTCAGCTAGTTCCCTGCATTTCAAAAAGTTGGGAAATCTCTGACAGCGGAAGAACATACACCTTTCATTTGCGTAATGATGTGTATTTCCATGACCATCCATTTTTCCAGAATGGCAAGGGAAGAAAGGTAGTGGCGCAGGATTTTGTGCTCTCGCTTTTTCGCCTGATGGACATGGACGAAGAACAGAGTTCAAAATATCTCTTTTCCAACATCGCGCGAGATGAACGCAGTGATAATCTCGGGTTCATTGCGCCCGATGATTCTACGTTCAAGATTTATCTTATTGATCCCTTTCCGCCTTTTCTGAATATCCTTACGATGCAATATTGTTCTGTGATTCCCAATGAAATTGTGGACCGATACGGAGCGGACTTTCGCAGAAACCCGGTAGGTACCGGACCATTCATGTTCAAAGCATGGGAAGAAGGTGTTAAACTTGTTTTAGTGAAAAATGAACATTATTTTGAGAGAGATAATAAGGATACACGCCTTCCTTATATTGATGGCATAACAGTAAATTTTATCAAAGACAAACAAAGTGCATTCATTGATTTTGAAAAAGGTACGGCTGACATGCTTTCGGGTGCAGATATGGTGAACATTGATCTGATCATTGATAAAGAAGGGAAGCTGAAACCGGAATACACTGGAAAATTCAAAATGCAAACGGGATCTTACCTTAAAACCGATTATCTTGGATTTTTAGTTGATCCAGATTCCGCAATCGTAAAAAAAAGTCCGCTGAGAATAAAAGAAGTGAGGCAGGCAATCGGCTATGCAATCGACAGGGAAAAGATCGTGAAGCATCTTCGCAACAGCATCGG
Source organism: Bacteroidota bacterium (assembly GCA_016213435.1). GTDB lineage: Bacteria > Bacteroidota > Bacteroidia > Palsa-948 > Palsa-948 > Palsa-948. Next base: position 6,762 of record JACRAL010000187.1, on the reverse strand, counting down.
CACTCCAGCTGAACAGGGGTTTGTTCCGAAAGGAATGCCTTCTTTTGATTCTACACTTCAGGGATTTACTTACAATCCGGATAAATCGCGCGAACTTCTGACAAAAGCAGGTTTCCCCGGTGGAAAAGGAATCGATGAGATAACACTTAACATTACCGAACAATACCTCGACCTCAGCCAGTTTATTGAGCACGAATTGTCAGAAGTGGGAATCCCCGTGAAGATTTACCTGAACCGCCCCATTGTGCAGATAGAACTTATTGCGAACGCACAGGTAAATTTTTTCCGCAAATCATGGGTGGCAGATTATGCCGATGCAGAAAATTTCTTTGCCTGCTTCTACAGCAAAAACTTCTCTCCAAAAGGACCGAACTATACGCACTTCAAAAATAAAACATACGATGCCTTGTTTGAAAAATCGCTTAACGAATCGGATAATGCAAAGCGTTTTGAGATATACAACCGGATGGATAAAATTCTTATCGAAGAAGCTCCTATGGTTCCTCTTTTCTACGATCAGGTGTTTCGCCTTGTAAACAACAACATCGAAGGGTTTGCGCTCAATCCGATGAATTTGCTGAACCTGAAGAGGGTAAAGAAGAAGTAAATAAAAGCAAACACCTTTGCTTGCTAGACAAGTTGTCGATAACTTTAAGCATGTGTAAGAAAAAAAGTAGTTTTTTGGAAAATAGTTGAATTCAACTTTAAACAACTTATCCTGCCGTTATTTGCAGCAGTATTTTATTCCCTTGTACCCTCTACATTATTGTTATTTGATTATTATTCGGATTAAGACATCTGTCGATTTTTTTACTCTTTCTTTATAAGGTCGCTGATATCTTTCTAAAGACGGACTAAAAATTATTTTTACAAATCTCCATTTTTACAAATTCATACTCTTTAATAATCTCTTCCACAATTTTTTTCACAGGTTTAATTTCTTTTAGCATAGCGCTTACCTGACCTATTTCTAGTTCCCCTTCTTCCAGATCTCCTTCAAACATTCCTTTCTTCGCGCGTGCTTTTCCTAAAATATTTTTCAATTCCCCTATTGATGCACCCTTATCTTCTGCCTCCTGCACCTGTCTGAAAAACTTGTTTTTTACTAAACGAACTGGCACTAGTTTTTTCAAAGAAAGCTGCGTATCTCCTTCATTCAGTTCTGTGATTTTTTTCTTATAATTCACATGCATAGAAGATTCTTCTGAGGCGGCAAAGCGAGAGCCAATTTGTACGCCATCTGCACCCAGCGCAAAAGCGGAAAGCATCTGCCTGCCAGTGGCAATCCCTCCGGCAGCAATGAGCGGAATCCTTATTTTTTCCCTCACCATGGGAATAAGCACCATAGTGGTTGTTTCTTCTCTTCCATTGTGTCCGCCCGCTTCAACTCCTTCTGCCACTACGGCATCGCATCCGGACTCCTCGCTTTTCTGTGCAAACTTCAGGCTCGCTGTTACATGCACCACTTTTATTCCGCGCTCCTTTAGCCAGCCAGTCCATGTTTTCGGATTTCCTGCAGATGTAAAAACAATCCTCACTCCTTCTTCGGCAATAATATTCATAATCTTTTCTATTTCAGGATAAAGCAAAGGCACGTTCACCCCGAAAGGTTTGTCTGTGGCTTTTTTACATTTCTGAATATGTTCGCGCAGTACATCGGGATGCATGGAGCCGGCCCCTATCAATCCGAGGCAGCCTGCATTTGCCGAAGCTGATGCCAGCCGCCAGCCGCTAGTCCATATCATTCCCGCCTGAATGATGGGATGCTGGATTTTGAAGAGTTCTATGATTTTGTTCTTCATAAAAAAGTTTTATCTTTGTACCAGTAAATCTTTCGCAAGATACATCTTTAATGTAAAATGTAATTCGGTTAGTTATCGGGACGAATAGTAAAAGAAAAAACCAAGTTTTGATTTGACTTTTTGAAATGAAAAAAATTATACTGATTCCCGGCCTTTTCTTATTTGCTTTTTCCGCATTTTCCCAGTACAAATGGGAATATGGAACAATGTCTGGCGCTGCAAATTATTTGGGAGAAATAGGCGGAAAAGAAAAAACACGCAGGAATTTTATTCTTGATATGAAACTTTCCCAAACTAGATTTGCTGTGGGGGGATTCACAAGGTATAAACTCAATCGAGATGTTTATATAAGAGGAAGTTTATCGTGGATTAGGATTTCAGGTGCTGACAATCTTTCTACAAATCCCGGACGTGTAGGACGCAACTTGAGTTTTCGCAACGATCTTTATGAAGCAAGTCTTGTAGGTCAATATATATTTTATGATGTTGCCGATTTGGGAAGAACCTATCGTTACCGCAATGATTTCAAAGCGTATGCTTTTACCGGTGTAACAGGATTTTATACAAATCCTAAAGCACAATATGAAGGCAGTTGGGTTGCACTGGCTCCACTGCACACTGAAGGACAAGGAATTATTTCCGATGCTCCTAAACCATACGGAAAATATCAAGTAGGAATCCCTGCTGGAGCTGGTTTCTTCTTTACCTTCAACAAAAAATACCGAATCGGCTGGGAATTCAACTGGAGAACAACGTTTACAGATTATTTGGATGATGTAAGTACAAACTATCCAAAAGACCCAAATGTTCTCAGCCCTTTAGGGCAAGCTCTTTCTAATCGCAATCCTGAATTATCGTATTCCGATAATGCGAGCCTGCCAGCCAAAGAAAATTATGTTTATGATCCTGTAACAAATCCTGTGGCTAAACGAGGAGATTCTAAACATAATGATTCATATCTCAGCACCACCATTAATGCAAGCTACGTTATCAAGGGAACAAGCAGATTCGCAAGAACAAAGTATAAAACATTTTTCAAGGGGAATAAGTTTAAAAAACGAACCATCCGAGCTAAATTTTAATTATTCATTCTGATCACTATCAGGAATTAATGTCGAAGAGGGCATTGTTTATTTAAAAGATTTATTGAGTAAAGAGGACATACAATAAAAAATTCTGAAGAGATTATTGACCCATTAGACCTATGCCTAAAAGATCAGGGAAAGATATGATACTAAAAGTGCTGAAAGAAAAATCTTCTCTCAAGCAAAATGTCTTTCATCAGAACATCAAAGTTTTCGAAGAAATGAAAGGCATCTTAAAAGAAGTAGTTGCGGAATTAAAGCATGAAGCCGAAAAAATAGATGCACGAATTCAGGTGGATTACCGGGAAAAAGGTACGTATGAAATTGAACTGAAGATTGCAGGTGATGTTTTATTTTTTCACATGCACACCAATGTTTTTGAGTTTGATAAAAGCCATCCCATGTGGAAGACCTCATACGTACGGGACGAACCTTCTCGATCTTTTTGCGGAATGATTAATATCTATAATTTTCTTGCCGATTCGTTCAAATACAACCGTGTCAACGATGTGGGCTACATGATTGCGCGCATCTTTGTCAACAGCGAACTTCATTGTTTTGTGGAGGGAAAACGTCAGCTTGGTTTTCTGTACAATGATTTTTCAAAAAAGAAAATAGATAAGCAAACAATGAAAAATATTATTGAATCTGCCATCCTTTACGCCCTCGACTTCGATCTTTTTACTCCTCCTTTTGAAGAAATGCAGGAAGTAAGCGTTTCACAAATTCTGGAAGTAAGTGAGAATATGCGGATCAAAACCGGCAAGCGTCTCGGCTTCCGTTTTCAGGCAGATTCCGACCAGATCGATTAACTCATTTCCATCCTTACCAGGGTGATACTCCTGTTAAAATCAGCAGTTAAACACCCACCCCGAGACTAAGATTAATCTGAAACGATGAGAAACGATAGTTTGCTCGACCGGATTCTGTACCATTTGGATATAAAAAGGAAGAACTCCGTGAGAATCACGAAGTTCCAAAATGAATGTGTAGCCCATAGGGGGCAAGCCTGTTAGTTTATTTCCCCTGCTAAATGCTGCGGATGCTATTTTAGAAAATCCAAACACTGGAATTTTTAGGGAGAATCATTGTTTGAACACTCGACCTCAGACTTGACCGGATTATTTCACACGTAGCATACAGTGAGGAAGTGAAAAAACTTAAAAAAACTTTACTGTTTTGAATGTGGGAATTATGTCAAGTAGTAAATTGACAATTCCTATTTATAAAGAATACCTTTGTAAAATCAGTAAATATTTCTTCAATGGAAGAGAGAGGGTCAGAAAAATACATAGCAGATCAGTATGAGAGATTATCTCACCTAATAGAATTAATGGGTTTATATTCCGGAGATACTAGCCATTTTCATTCCTTACACAAATACTTTTGGAGCAAAGACATACCAGATGATATATTGGCAATTAAGGAGTATTTAAAGGACGAAGATTTATTTGGCGATATAGAGCCTGTTCCTTTATTTGATGATGTATGTTTTATGCTATTTCTTATTTCCCAAATTCATACTGATCTGAAAGACTTTTATAAACATAAAGCCAATGATCTTGAAAAACTAAAATTCATTTTAAATGAAGAACAAAAGGGGAAGATCAAAAGTTCATACGGCGGTCAGATTATTGATTCCATATATATCAAACTAAAACCAAGTAAAGAAAGAAAAAATAAATCTGTCAAGTTTAAAAATGAACACACGATCAAATTTTTTGTAGAGAATTTAGTTCCAAAACTAAAAACAGAATATGAAAATTTAATTGAAGCAAATTTAGATAGCAGGTTAGGTATAACAGCCTCTGCCTTCAGGTACAAAGCAACGTATGCTCTTTCCATCTTGCTTGAGGACAAAGAATTTCCGGCTAAAAGTATTCCTTCCTTTATAGTTACCCTTTATGAATATATTGGAATCCTCTCAGAAGTTAAGATCGAGGGTGATCCGGATTCATTAAGAACCAAAGTGGCACAGTGGATTGCCTATGGTAAAGATATAGTGAGCCGAAAGTAATTTCCGCTTTTTCGTTTTTTACCTTCCAAAACAAATAACGCTCTTTACTGAACTTTGTTTTCTCAACTCAAACGAGAAAACAACATGTATCTATTCGCAGCAGGAGGAGGAAAGTTCAAGGGTAAAGACTACGGCACATGGTGTGCCGAGCAAGAAGTTCACAAACTTTACTCAATAAACGGAGAAGGACAGCAAGTCCTAAACTATAATCATCCACATTTAAAGTTGGTCGCTGATAGCGGTGGACATATTTTCAATAAGGGATCAGATGGAATCAATCCATTAGGTCACGAAAGAGAATCAGATCCTCCAGACCCCAAAAAATATCTTGAGGAAGTATTTATTCCCTGGGTATATAAGTTTAAGGATATTTCCTGTACAATATTTGAACTGGATATTTACGGTCACCTGCCGATAGATACGATTGATGGAGTGTTTCGTGAACTATCCAGCATCAAAGGGAAATTTCAGTTTGTACGATGTTTTCACCCACTTGGCATTGACGGTGATTATTCTTTGCGTACTCTGAAAAAATGGGTTTCAGAAGGTCAGGATTACATTGCAATAAGTAACAGCTCTGATACCTGTTACCATGATATTTTCAAGATCACTACTCCTAACAACGTCCGGCTTCACGGGCTTGCTTTGACCGGAACTTCTGTCCTTTCAAAATACCCCTTCTTTTCAGCCGATTCCTCAAATGCCTTGGTTACTCCCTTCAAAAGCGGCACAGTAGTATTGGATTCAGGAAAAAATATATCCATCGGTGCAGCACTTGATGAACGGAGCCTGAATTATATCCTTTATAGGGATTTCGAATCTCGTCTTGTCCAATCCATAAAAATGTTCAAAGAAGCGGAAGGGTTCTACACACGTTTGTGGGAATCACGTGGAATAATCTGGAAATAAAAAACATAAACATGAAAATAGATACACCAAAAATCAAAACACTGCCGACTGCATCCATAGTCGAACCACAGTACAAAACAAAACTGGAAAATCCGCTGATGTACGAGCACCTGAAAAACTCCATTCTGCATGATGGACAAACTGTACTGATTGACATTAGGCAAAATGAACAGGGACAGAATGAACTTTTTCGGGGTAGGAATATCAAACGTGCCCTGTCTGAACTTTGCATTACAACAGCCATAGTTTACGACCACGGTAACCTTTCACTGTCCGAAGCAAAACTGACAGCTCTGAGAATTGATGCTATCCAATTCCCTTGGGACGATGTTGATCTCTCTACTTTATTGTACGACCTCTCACAGCAGTATCCCATGGAATACCTGTACAATAAAATTGGGCTGTCCAAAAAGAAAATTGACGGACTTATCGAACTAAAAACATACGACTGGGAGAAAGAAACGGCAGAAGAACAAAAGAAGCGTGAGATACGGGGAGAAAAAAAACGGCAAAAGATGCTGTTGCAGATACAGGATAAACAACGAAAAGAAGGGATTCATCTGTACAAACGAATAGGGCTAAATCTTTTTCAATAGAAACAATTAAAACAACTATAAATGTCAGACAAAAACAAAAATGTGGATGCGCTCAAGGAGCAGCTACCACAAATCAGAACAGAGGCGGACAAAGCCGCACTCAGTGAATGTGGCGATGCCATTAATTCAAATGATCCGGAAAAGTTAAATGCACTTCCGGAAAAATTCAAATTGCTATCTCCTGAATTACAGGAGCAGGTGTTGAATGCAACTAAACTAAACCACTCTGCACTGGAAGTGCAGAGGTTTGAAAAGACAAAGAATGAAATTCTTACTCCAATATAATATTATCAGTATCTGCATTCGATGGTTTGCGATGATGCTCAAGATATTGTTCTACCATCTTATCAGTT
>JACRAL010000191.1 GCA_016213435.1 Bacteroidota bacterium | reverse complement strand
CAATACGTGGATCTTCAATGCTTTTAAAGTAGTTGTTGATTTGCATTTTTCTGCCAATCAACAAAACTATTAACCACACACAAACACATCCTGCATATTTCAATGAACTATAGACTGTTAATTTAATGCGTAAAACCTGTGACAAGAAACTGCTAAGAATAAAAAAACGTTATTTTTGCCAACCTTATTGGAGAGATGGCAGAGCGGTTGATTGCACCTGTCTTGAAAACAGGCTTGGGTAAAACCAACGGGGGTTCGAATCCCTCTCTCTCCGCCAACCGAGACACGCACCTTTTTGGTGTTGTCCACCAAGCCCCGCTAACGCGGGGCTTTTTGCTTGCAATGCCTTGTCTTTAGGCACAATATCATAAGGCGGGACGAAATCAAATAAGATTTTTTTATCTAACAACAGGCGTTTCGTTCCAATTTTTTCCGCCATTGACCTAACAGCCTCTAAATTATCAGAAGAAGAAGCAAGTTTCCCAGCGTGGTGAATGGTTTTGACCCAATCCCGCAGGGGTTCGACCCAAGAAGGCTTTCGCCCAAAATTAGTGCGCTCGTCATGCAAGTCCACCTTTATTTTCATCAGTTCATCTTTCCTTTTGATGTAACTATCCTTTTCAATATGTCCATCTAAATAAGTTGTTACAAGCTTATCTAACCTTCCTTCTATGTCTGTCGTCCTCGCTTCTAATTTTTGGGCGCAAGCCGAAGAATCCTTCCTCTGCTCATTTACCCATCGCTCAATTTGCGAAAGCATCTGCTGTGCCCATTCATCCGATATGGCTATGCTCTTAAAATGTTCTTTGAGTTGGTCTGCCAATCTGTTTTCAAGCAGATAACTCTGCGAACATTTTCCTCGCTTCTTTGTGCATCGGTAATAACGATATATCCCTCCATGCCTGCCTTTCGCAAATTGAGAGGAGATAGAGCAACCGCACTCCCCGCACACAAACATCCCTCTGAATGTAAAATCATGTAGCTTTTTCATTTTCTTTGGTCGTGCGCGTTGCTCTAATCTCCTTTGCACCGATTCAAACAAACCCCTGTCGAGGATCGGGTCAAAACTCCCCTGATATGATTCGCCATTTCTCTTTATTAAGCCTATGTATGTTACATTGGTGAGCATCCTGTAAATCATATAGGGCGTAAACGGTTTGCCGTTTCCATTCACCACGCCCAAAAAACTCAGGCGGTGTCTTGCCGTATGTAAATTCATTTCCCCATTTGAGTACTCTTCAAAAAACTGTTTGATTATTCTTGACTTTACCCCATCAGGTTCTATATTTCTTGTCTTTAAATTATTTACATAGCCCACAGGAGCAGGTCCTGAGTATTCACCCCGCCTGATTTTTTGGCGATTGCCCCGCTTTACGTTCTCCGATAAATTATCCGAGTAATATTTACTTTGTCCAAAAGCAACTTGAAGCATAAACAATCCCTGCGGAGTTGGCTCAAACCAAAAAGTAGGGAACTTTAGTGCACAAATTTTTCCTATGTCAATGAGGTAAATAATTTGCCCGCCATCAACCGAGTTCCTCGCTAACCTGTCAGGATGCCACGCAATTATTCCTATCGGTTCTTTTGAAGCATAAATCTCCTGAATCATTTTATTGAACTCGGTTCTTCCAGGAGTTTTCGCGCTCTTGCTTTCCACAAAGGTTTTAGCGATGATGATATTTTCTTTGCGGGCAAATTCTCCGCCAAGCTCTGTTAATTGGGCTTCAATTGACATGGCTTGTTTCTCTTCCGCTTCGGAAGACTTGCGGGCATAGAGGAAAAATTTCTGCTTCATAATACTGCTGCTTTTTGGTTTGAGCCAAAATTACATCTTCGGTATTTATTTTCCTAACCTATTTAGTGTACACGATTACATCACCGAAGCAGAAGCCAAAAAACTTCTCGGAAGGAAAACTACATGGTTCTGGCAGATGCGAACAAGCGGGCGGCTTCCATTCTCAAAAGTTGGCAACAAAGTTTTTTATAACCGCAATGACATCGCCAAACTTTTAACAGACAACCGGCAGAATCACTTTTCAGATGCAGCATAAACAAAATAACAAATCAATCATTATAAATCAGAAACAATCAAAAACAAACAATAACTCCCGATAGATATCGGGATAAAAACCAACACAACATGAGAAAAGCAGAATTTTTTGTGCCATCCGAAGTGATGGCAGAGTTTGCCCAGGAACTGGCAAGCAAAAATCTAAGCAACAGTATTACCGGAACCACCGAGGAAAATGAAGTCATCGTGGAAATAGAATACGACCGCGATGAAGCCGATGAAGTGGACGAACTGGAAGAACTTCTTGAGAAGTTACGCGAGGAGTTAGAAGAAGAGGAAGACAAGTAAAGCTGGAAGCGTTAATGAAAAGCGGTGAGGAAAAAATCTTCCCCGCTTTTTTTTACCGCCCTGAAAACTCCGTACAGTACGGTGTACAGTACGGAGAAATATTATAAAAGGCTTTACGCAGAAGGTGCCGCAACACTCTCCGATCATAGATTCCTTTCCTTAGGAATCCTTGCGGATAGAAATGGAGTTCCTTCGGGAAAAGGGGGAGATGTCCTGCGTTTTGGGTATCCACCACTTCTGAGAAAATCCCTTTAGGGATTTAGAGTTCTTGCATTGGAAAACCCCGTACAGTACGTACTGTACGGAGCGAAACATGGTACAACAACACAATTATTAAAAAACCTGAAACCGATGAGCGAAAAAAGAATATGCCTGAACTGCGGATCATCTATACCTGAGTACCGTCAGAGCGGAGCGAAATATTGCAATGATAGCTGCAAAGCCCGTTACCATGAGAAAAAACTATTGAAAGAACTTTTTGGTAAAAATCAAGACCAAGACCTCGCTCCCCAAGAGACAGTTGTCAGCAATATAACTGTCAAACAAGAAATTCCAAAGCCCGTTGTCAATTTATCAGATGGACTTAGGGGAGTGAGTGATTCCAGTTCAAAAATACAGCAGCCTCTTTCTAAAGAACTAAAGACCGGACAGGCAGAGATTTCTGCTTACAAACAGGAAACAGCCGGACAGCAAGTGCCTGTAAAACTTCTTGCTCCCCAGTTTGTTCCAATGACTGTAAAAGTGGAAACCTTGCAATATAAAACCGCCAAAGGACAGATTGAAAAAATCCAGGTGGAAATCAAAAGAGTAAAAGACATGATAAACGCCTGTGATGAACAGATACAGAAAATAAAGAACGGAAACATTCCTTTCTTTCCTGCAAGCACCATAGCAGCAGGAGGAATCATCGGGTATGAAAAGACGGATAAGAATTTACTAGGCGCACTCAGCGGAGCGATTGTCGGGTGGGGAACCGGAGCGCTCATTGACCACCTCTTCTTTGAAGAGGCAAGGAAGAAAGAAAAAAAAGAATCCCTTGAAAAACTTCAAATAAAAAAATTACATTGGCAAAACCAACTTGCCGAACTAAATGACATCTGCAAGGAATGGGAAGATTATATACTCACCGCTGCTCATTACGAAACCAAAATCGAAATGCGTCCCCACTTTCTTGGGTTATTAAAACCTATGGAAACAAATAGCAATGCTGACGATGATAAAAAAACGGAAATAGCTCAGGCAAAAACAGAAAAATCAGATGAACCTTTTTTTGAAAGCAAATTTCCTGCAAGGATAGTTCCACCGATACAGACCAATGATAAGATAATCACCAGCAAAGAACTGAAAGAAATGGATTATCCTTGTCTTAACTTCCTTGGCAAATGGAACGATTTGCTTGGAAATCCTGCGACCGTGTTTCATCTTGTTGTACACGGAAAGCCGGGAGAGGGCAAATCCACTTTCTGCATACAGTTTGCTAATTACCTTGCTGAACATCATGGCAGCACGGTTTACATCAGCGGGGAGGAAGGGTTTTCAAAAACGCTTCAGCAGAAAATTATCATTACAAAAGCGGAAAGCCCTAACCTGTTTTTTGCCGACCTCAAATCTCTTGACGAAATAAAAAAGCAGATTGAAAATAAATTCAATTTTATTTTCATTGACAGCTTAGATACGCTGAGAATAGATTCCGTCAAACTAAAAGAACTCAGAGAGCTATTCCAATGTTCAGCATTTATCACCATTTCTCAATCTACCAAAGACGGCAAGATGCGCGGCTCGCAGGAAATTGTTCATGATGCGGATATTACTGTTACTGTTCAGGATGGATTTGCCATCACCACAAAAAACCGATTCAAGGAGAAAGGAATGCAGTTTATAGTTTTTCCAAAATCAAAATAAGAAAGCAACTAAAGAAAAACATTTTCTATAACTGGATTCGCAACTGAAAAGTAAATTTTGGGTTACCTATTTCAGTAATTGAATTACTTTAGCAAACTGATATTTCCTTTCCTGTTTATATCCTTGCCATCTGTAAACCCAACAGTTAAATGATATGCCACAACTGAAGTTTCCAAAATGCTTCCTTTATAAGAGCCATCCCATGAGAAATCCGGATCAGTGGTTTCAAAAATCATTTCTCCCCATCTGTCATAGATAATTAACTGTAAAGATTCAATGCAACTCATATTGCCGTAGTAAATCCTGAGAGAATCATTTTCTTCATCTCCGTTGGGAGAAAAAGCATTAGGAAAAAAGAAAGCGCCTGCCGTATCGCAGGGCGATTCTACCGTTACGGTTGCACACATAACATCGGTGCAATTAGCTGTGCTTGTAACAGTAACACAATACCCCCTTGTTTCAAAAGGTGTAACTGAAATAACAGAACTTGTTTCTCCATTGCTCCATAAGTAATTTGCCCCTCCGTTTGCGTTAAGGGTTGTGCTTTGTCCTTGAAAGATATTTATACTGCCGGAAACACTTGCAGTAGGATTGTCATTAACCGTTACAAAAGTTGAAGCTGTGTCCGTACAATTTCCATTTGCCACAACAACGGAATAATTTGCAGAAGCATTTGGAGTTACTTGGATGGATGAGGTTATTGCTCCTGTATTCCATAAATAATTTACAGCTCCGTTTGCGGTGAGTGTAGCAACAGTACCGGCACAAATGGTGCTGTTAGGATTAATGGTTGCATTGGGAGTTGAATTTACCGTAGCAGTCGCAGTGGTAGTATCAACACACCCATTCACACTCATAACAACAACAGTATAGCCAGTTGTTGTGGTTGGGAAAACAGAAATCAAATTACTCGTTTCTCCCGTATTCCATAAATAATATCCTCCACCCGAAGCGGTGAGTGTTGCAGTTTGTCCAAAACAAATTGTGTCTCCGCTTGCCGTAGCAACAGGCAATGGGTTTACGACAACATTCACGTTGCCTTTTCCGATACATCCATTGGTATCGGTAACATTAGCTGTGTATGTGGTATTTGAAGTTGGAAAAACATTTACGGATGTTGTTGTTATCCCTGTATTCCAGAGGTATGAAACACCCCCTGATGCAGTAAGCAATGTGGAATCTCCAAAACAAACACTTGTGTTTCCTGTGATTGTTGGTGTTGGAAGAGGATTTACTGTAACAGCAGTGGAAGTTGTATCTGAACATGAACCAATGAATGCGATAACAGAATAAGTGGTTGTTGCCGCAGGAACAACATTAACATAAGCTGTTGTAGCTCCGTTACTCCATGAATAATTGTTCCCTCCCGAAGCAGTAAGTGTTGCTGCTTTTCCACTACAGATTGTAGTACTTCCACTTACAAAAGCGTTTACAGCCAAAATCACATTCACTGTTACTGTTGAAATGCTTGATCCGCAGGCATCTGTTCCGGAAACCGTGTAAGTGGTGGTGGTGGTAGGGTTAACTGTAATTGAAGAGGTAGTTTGTCCGCCAGCATCCCAAACATAAGTGAGCGCACCATTCGCAATGAGCGTGGATGACTGCCCTGGACACATGGTACTGCTGTTTGCTGTTACAATAAAATTTGCAACTGCGTCAGGTGTTAACTCCCAGAAGTCATTGAGGTATTGGTCATTAGTAGGACTAAGCCATCCTGTTCCTATGTATGCCTTATCGTTGATTACAAAAGAAGGTTGATCCATTCTTCCCAATGCAGGCAAAGAAGCAGCAGCGCTCCATGAGTTATTTAAGGGATTATACATCCAAAAATCATTTTTCCACATGGGTCCATTTCCATTACCAAATCCTAATCCCAAATACCCTTTTCCGCATACACTGAATCCGGTGGCACCATGCCTTACGGCACCAGCCATATTTGCTTTTTGTGTCCATGTATCGGATACAGGATTATATTCCCAAAAATCATTATACTCAAGTGTTCCATCATATCCTGTTCCCCAATATGCTTTATTTCCAATTACAAAAGTTGCACGATCAATATCAGAGCGCAAGCCTCCAATAAAATCACCTAATTGCGTCCATGAATTATTTAATGTGTCATACTTCCAAAAATCCTGCATATAAACACTTCCATCACGTCCCGTTCCTATGTACCCATATCCTCCTATGGAAAATCCACATGCAGCACCACGGGCTAATCCTCCAATGTTTGCCATTTGTATCCATGCATTAACAGCAGGATCGTATTGCCAGAAATCATTTGTATATCCGGCAGCGCTGTTTCCAGTTCCTAAATAGCCCTTGCTGCCAATGGAGAAGCCAACAGCATAAGATCGTAGTCCACCTAAAAAATTTGCCTTTTGTGTCCATGTATCAGATACAGGATCATATTCCCAAAAATCATCAAACAAAGTAGTACTGGGAGGAATATTAGCATGTCCTGTTCCTATATACCCTTTATTGCCAATAGAAAATGCAACTGCGGTTGCTCGCCCTGCAGCGGGCAGGGATGCTTTTGATATCCAAGTGCCTTGAGAGAAAGAAAGAGTATAGGTTAAAAAGTGTAAACAGAAAATTGCAAAACGTAAACCGCTTTTCATTATTATGATTGAGAGAAAGTAGGTGCAAAAGTAAGAAATGCACGTACTGAAAAAGCGTGATCACTTGAGTCTAACTTACTTTGGCTTCACCACCTGATAAAACAACTGCTCTTTGTCCACCATTACTTTAACGTAATAAATACCAGCCGCGTAATTACTTAAATTAATTTGAGAGGGAGACTGTGTTCCTTGCTGCTGTGTAAAAAGCGTTTTTCCTGCATTATCAAGCAGAGAAACATTGGCAGTTTCATTTCCTTGAGGATTGGTTGATGAAATTGCAACGGTAACAATATCTCCATCGGTTGTTGGGTTGGGATAAACCTTTATGCCATATTGCGCGGCAATTTTCTGTGCAACTGTATCGCTTTTTGCAGCAATAACATTAGGATTCATTAAGCGCAGGGAAGGAGAATATTGGCGACTTACCCTGTTGCCTGAAGCATCATAAAAGTAATCTACATGCTGCGCATAAGCAGTAATACACTGCATGCTTAACAGCATTATTATAATGCTGCTGATAAAATAAAATTTGTTTTTCATGTTTTGGGTTCATTTATGGTATTTACAAATATCCTTTTATTCCAATTGCAATATCTAACCTTGAAAGATTTTCTCTACTCTCAAATTCAATATTCATATTATTAACGGCAGTTCCGTCTACCCGATAATCTCTTGTTCTCGCTATGGTGGTTGAAAAATTTATGCCGACAGCAACATTTTTAGTTAACAGGTAATCAAATCCTAAATCCCATGATCCGCCTATTGTGTTGCTCTCTCGTTTATAGTCTTCAATCAAGATGACATCATTCTTAAAAGCAACATATCCAATTGCTAACCGGCTGCTTAACAAAAAAGATTGGGACTTACCAAGCCGCACACATTCAAATAAAGAAGGACCAATAAATTGTATTGTAATATCATCTTGCATTAACCCTGTTGCTATCTGTCCGGTGGAAGTATTAACTGCCAATTCATTGTCAATAGATTTTTTTGTTCGCATCATAGAATATTTGATGCCAAATCCCGAACTTTTATAAGTATAAAAATTCACATCTGCGGCAAAGCAATAAACTCTTCGTAATTTTTTCATGTACGAAACCTCCTGTGGAGAAAGTCCGTCCGGTATTTTTCCGGTCAGATTGCCCATGCCTCCGTTAATACCTATTCCGAAAGAAGGAAGCCCTTCCGTTTTTTTAATTTCCCTGCTTGAGGAGCAATTCCCGCCAATAAAATAATTGATTTGATAATATGTAATTTGCGAAACTGGAAGTACGGAATCTTTTATTTCCCTGTTAGTTATTCTTGAAAAATAAACATTGCTCTTATGAATTTTACTAATGCGGCAATTCAGAGAATCTCCTTTTGCGGTAACTATCAAATCCTGGGATTTTGCTTGTGCAAACCCAGTCACAATAAAAATCATAGTATATAAAAGTTGTTTCATTTTTAAAATTCACTTTTTCTATTTCAAAGTATTTACATTAACTTGCATAACACCTAACAGCATTACTGCTGATAAAATAACAATTCTTTTTCATAATTAGTTCGCGTGTAAAAAAGGATTTTTAGACATTTGAATAGTAAGAATATTCTCTGCATCCATTTTTGTTTTTCATTTTGCTGAATCTCATTTTCATTTTTTATTTTATTCCATCATTTTTGCTAACACCATTAAGTT
>JACRAL010000186.1 GCA_016213435.1 Bacteroidota bacterium | reverse complement strand
GAGATTATGCATTAGGGTTTTATATATTATCGTAACAAACTGAAAACCAAATTGCTAAACTCATAAATTCTTAATGTTATGCATTAGGAATTATGTTTTGAGAATCAGACAGTTATGTTTCTAATGCACAATCTCGGTTTAATTTACCCTTCGTTATTTACCACACAATAATCGTCAGAGTGCTGTTCCCTGTTTCGTACTCGTTCCTTGTTAAGCGCTGCCACATGGAAATAATAACGTGTGCCACTATAGTAGTCGGTAGTTGTTTATTCTTGCAGCGTGATCTTAATGGCTTCTCTCGTCACTTCGCCCCCTCTCTCTATCCCCGCCCGATTTAGTGCGTGATGCCACTAGTGAGTTGATCTGTTCTCCACATTAAGCTGGGTACAGCATGGGTCGGAGAAGGAAAATATGCACTCGGTTTTACAATTGTTTTGAGATTTGTAATTCTTAGACCAGCTGACATTAGCCCAATCACTTAATTCACCACCGGCAGCAAGGCATTCTCCTTTCCAAACTCCAGCATCTGCTGAACAAAGTCGTAAGGGTATTCCACTTTAACGTCAACAATCTTATCGCCCTCCATTACCGGAACTAATTTCGGCTGGATAAATCCTGCATAAGGAGCAACTCCAGTTTTGCTGTAACGCGCCAGAATTTCTTTGTGAAGAGCAGGGTCAACTTTTACCCCATAGTTCTCAATCAGATTTTTTCCGGCAGTATAATCGCCTTCTGATTTAACGCGCTGAACTTCTTTCAAAAGTTCTCCGAATAATGTACGAAGCTTATTGTAATCATTGACGACAAAATAAGTTCTTCCGTCTTCTGTTTTCTTCCGTTCGATCACATTCTCTTTTTTTCCTTTCTCATACGCCCATGCTGCGATCATCTGGCGGTTGCGCATATGTGATTCTTCAATTTGAGCTCTAGGTTTAAGGCGAGCGAGCTGCATCATCAACCCGTTGGTAATGTAGCTGTCGTATTCCGCTTTTCCCACTTCCAGCGAAGGCATTACGCCAATGTCGATTAATTTTTGATCCAGTACGTAGTAAAGAGCAACAAGGTCAGCACGCCCTTCTTCCAGCGCATTGTTATAGTTTTTCAACGTTTCGCTTGGGTCTCCGACTCCCGGACTTATTTGTCCCGATGCGTGCCCTATCACTTCGTGCATATCTGTGTGAAGCGCACCGGCAAGAGCGCCAAATTCTTTCACACGCTTGTTCATGTCGGGGTTGATATAAAATTCGTTAATGAGACTCGCGGATTTTGCTCTTTCATATGCATACACAATGTTACCTATGTTCACAGATTTTGAACCGTGCTGCTGGCGTATCCAGTTTGAGTTCGGAAGATTAATTCCAATCGGAGTAGTAGGAGCGGCATCTCCTGTTTCAACAATAGCTGTGATTACTTTTGCGGAAATTCCTTTCACGTTTTTCTTTTTATGCGCAGGCATAAGAGGAGAATGATCTTCGAACCATTGCGCCTGACTGCCAATCGTAGCAATACGCTTGCTCGCTTCCATGTCTTTCACCGAAACGGCAGATTCAAAGCTTGCTTTTCTTCCGAGCGGATCGCCATACACTTCAATAAATCCGTTCACCACGTCAATAGCAGAAGCAGTATCCCCTACCCATGCAATGCTGTAATCGTCAAAAGCTTTCAAGTCTCCTGTTTTGTAGAATTGTATGAGCAGGTCGAGTGCTTTCTTTTGCGCATAGTTTTCTGCTATTGTGCTTGCTTTCTCAAGCCAGAAAATAATTTTTTCTATGGCAGCGGAATACATTCCGCCTACCATCCATTTTTTCTCAACCAGTTTGCCATTCTCTTTCACCACTTTTGAATTGAGCCCGTAAGAGATTGGAGTTTTGTCGGCAGTATCAATCATGCTTTTGTAAAATGCATTTACTTCTTTTTCTGTAACACCTTCGTAGAAATTAGTGGAGGAAGAAGTTATCATATCCATTTTCGAATCCAGATTCACTTTCTTGGGAGCCACTTTCGGATCGAAGATGATAGGTGTGATGCGTTTGATAAATGCATCGGTATTCTCGCCTTTATTTACAGGCAAGCCAATAGCGTCAGAATTTTTTACAAGTTCGGCAAAGTAATTTGCAGAGATTTCTGGAAGCATTTTCGTGCTGGCATAATGATGGTGAATTCCGTTTGAGAACCACACACGCTTTACATATACCATAAATTTTTTCCATTCTTCCGAATTTTTATCTCCTTTGTAAGTAGAAACGATTGTTTCAAGTGTTTTTCTTACTGTGAGGTTGTATTTGTAATTCTGATCCCATATGATATCTTTTCCGGCAAGTGCAGCTTCATATAGATAATAGAGCATTTCTTTTTGTTTGGGTTCCAGTTTTTCAAAACCGTGAACCTTATAACGCAGAATGCGCACATCGGAAAACTGATCCACCTGGTACTTGAACGTGTCAGGAACAACAGCAATAGAATCTTTTTTTGTGACTTCTTCTTTTTTGTCTCCATTATTTCCGCAGGAAGCAAGTGACGCAACAGCGATGGATAGTACTAAAAACTTAATTGATGCCATATAGAGTAATTGGTGATTTTAATGATTGGCAAAAGTAAAATTTAATTTGTCTTTGGATATAGTTTCCAGTTCGAAAGGATAGATTATTTTTACCATCTTGATTTATGTCAGAATCATCTGTAAATACTAAGCGCAAAATATCTTCGGAAATCCCGGAAGAAATACTTCTTCGTGCCTTTGAATTGATGTGCACGGCAAAGAGCATGACCGAACTTTTCGAGAAGAATGCTTCCGTTACTTCAAAATACGTTCACGCTACTTCGCGCGGACATGAAGCCATTCAGCTTGCATTGGGTTTGCAGTTGAAACCACAGGACTGGCTTTCTGCTTACTATCGTGACGATTCTATTCTGCTCGGTATCGGACTAACGCCATACGAACTCATGCTGCAACTGCTCGCAAAGCGCGATGATCCTTTTTCAGGTGGAAGAACCTATTATTCTCATCCGAGTTTGAAGCGCGATGATATGCCAAAGATTCCTCATCAATCTTCCGCCACCGGAATGCAGGCAATTCCTACTACCGGAATTGCGATGGGGATTCAGTATAGAGAGAAGATAGGACTACCACCCCACTCAAACTCTCCCCAAGGGGGAGAGGGTGCAGGGCTACAAGTTTTTCCCCCTTCATGGGAAACGGAAAAAGGGGTGGTCATCTGCTCTCTTGGAGATGGCTCCATCACCGAAGGAGAAGTTTCGGAAGCATTTCAAATGGCGGTGCTGAAAAAACTTCCAATACTTTATCTGGTGCAGGATAATGAATGGGATATTTCCGCACATGCAAAAGAAGTCCGTGCCCAAGATGCTACTGAATTTGCAAAAGGATTCAAAGGATTGGAAACACGCACAATAGACGGAACAGATTTCTTCAAAAGCTATACAACGATAAAGGAAGTCATTGAACTTATCCGAAAAGAACGCAGACCGTTTTTAATTCATGCGAAAGTTCCTCTGCTGAATCATCACACCTCGGGTGTTCGCAAAGAATGGTATAGGGAAGATTTGGAAGAACAAAAAAAACGCGATCCATTTCCAAGATTCAGAAATCAACTTATAGTTGCAGGGTTTAAAATTGATGAA
Source organism: Bacteroidota bacterium (assembly GCA_016213435.1). GTDB lineage: Bacteria > Bacteroidota > Bacteroidia > Palsa-948 > Palsa-948 > Palsa-948. The sequence goes on along the minus strand of JACRAL010000186.1, from coordinate 14,787 downwards.
TTGAATGAAGCGGAAACGAAGGCTAAGGCTAAGGTTGAGGAGGATTATCAAGAAGCATTGAAAGCAGAAGACCCTCGTCCCGAAGATTTATTTACTCATGCGTATCTGCCCACACCCATCACGGAAGAAAAAGGCGAGCGTGAACCAAAAGGAAAAGAGAAAACCGTAATGGTGGATTCGGCTTTGTTCGCTATTCGCGAATTGATGGAGAAGCACAAAGAGTGTTTGCTCTACGGGCAAGACGTTGGGAAAAGATTGGGCGGAGTTTTTCGTGAAGCGGCAACATTGGCACAAAAGTTTGGAGATAACCGCGTGTTCAATACTCCTATACAGGAAGCATTTATTGTAGGAAGCACCGTGGGAATGAGCGCAGTTGGCTTGAAGCCAATCGTGGAAGTTCAGTTTGCGGATTATATCTGGCCCGGACTGAATCAGCTTTTTTCGGAAGTCGCACGTTCCTGTTATCTTTCCAATGGAAAATATCCCGTAAGCATGATCCTGCGTGTGCCCATTGGTGCTTACGGAAGCGGTGGCCCTTATCATTCCTCCAGCGTGGAGAGTGTGCTGACAAATATCCGCGGAATAAAAGTGGCATATCCTTCTACTGGTGCTGATCTGAAAGGGCTTATAAAATCTGCTTACTACGATCCGAATCCTTGCGTGATACTCGAACACAAAGGACTTTACTGGAGCAAAATAAAAGGAACAGAAGACGCTAAGACGGTGGAGCCGGATGAAGATTATGTGATTCCGTTTGGGAAGGCAAGAATTTTACCCCCCGCCCTAAAGGGAGCTGATATAAAGACAGGCGGTCCTTCATTATCTATTATTACTTACGGAATGGGAGTATATTGGGCAAGCAACGCCATAAAGATTTTACAGGAAAAAAACTCCCCTTTAGGGGTTGGGGGTATTGAAATTATAGATTTAAGAACACTTGTTCCTTTGGATGAAAAAACTGTTTTTGAATCTGTGAGAAAACATGCGCGCTGTTTGGTGGTAACGGAAGATCCCGTTCTGAATTCTTTTGCGCAGGCGCTTGCCGGAAATATTTCTCAAAACTGTTTTGAATACCTCGATGCTCCCGTGCGTGTTATCGGTTCGGAAAATCTTCCTGCCATTCCTCTTAACTCAACTCTTGAAGCTGCCATGCTTCCCAACGCAGATAAAGTAGCCAAGGCGATGGAAGAGTTGCTGAATTATTGATTGAAGCACTGTTGAATGTTATTCTATTTCAATTCTCTTAATATTCCGATAAACAAATTCATTATAGATATGTCTTCGGGCAAATCTTCCTTGAGATTCTGAATTGCAAAGTTTGCTGTAGGTGTTGTGCGGCACATCAAAGTATTCATATCCGCTTCCATCCTCAAAATGTATTTCCAGTGTTTGTGCCTTGTAAGTAAAATCAACAATGGCTGAAGTAGTGGTGGTCTTGGTGTATTGTTCCAGATTCTGAACAACAGTTTCAGGCGCTATGCTCACTAAGAAATGGTACGCTTCAATGATCTTTTTACTCTTCTCTTCAGACGCAGATTTGTGCTCGTGATCATCTTGGAACTTATCGGGATGATGTTCCTTCATGAAATTCCTGTAAATGGTCTTTAGCTCACTTAATGTGGAGGTTTTGCTTACTCCTAAAAGTTTTCTGTAATCAACGATCTTCTTCATACTTTGTAATTCTGTTTTTGTGATTTTAGTTCTGTAAAAGGCGGCAAATATAGTATTAGATGCATTTGAAATAATCAAATGCTTCTTTGCAGTCGCTGCATTGAAAAAGCGCCTTGCATGCTGTGGAGCCAAATTGTGAGATCATAACTGTATTCTTTGAATCACAGAGAGGACACTCTATAGTTTTCTTTTTGCCCATTAGGGCACCCTTGTCGGCAGTAGTTTTTTCGGCAGGCGCGATTCCGTAGAGGCGAAGTTTCTCTTTCGCTTCCTCGGTGATCCAATCGGTTGTCCATGGAGGACGATAAACCATTTTCACTTTTGCATTTTCAACGCCAATGGCTCTTAGTTTTGAGATAACATCATCTTCTATTTGTTTCATTGCCGGACAACCGCTATAAGTTGGAGTGATGATTACTTCTACATCGTTTCCATTGATCAGAACATCGCGAAGAATCCCAAGTTCCCGAATATTTATTACAGGAATCTCCGGATCAGGGATTTCGGAGATCAGGGAGAGTATTTCTTCTTTGGATTGCATTTTTGCTCCCCTCTCCTTTGGGAGAGGGTTGGGGTGAGGTCACCATTTTGCATCCGGTAACGCTCTCGGAAGCGATTGCATTTCGGCAAGAATATACCCTAAATGTTCGGTATGTTTTCCATCAATGCTGCCGCTTTGCATGAAAGTGTTTGATGGAATGGTTAGCGTTGCGCGCTCAAAAATTTCTTTCACTTTGCTTTCCCATTTTGGCTGAATTGATGCAGGATTAATGGCAATATTCTCTTTTAATAATATATTATTAACTACATCATTACCAAACATATCGCCAGTATATCTCCACAATTCATTTAAAGCATCCTGAATTCGATTATGGCTTTCTTCTGTTCCCTCTCCCAGTCGCTCCACCCAGGAAGAAGAGTGCCGAAGATGGTATGTGATTTCCTTGATCGACTTTGCAGCAATTGCTGCAAGCATTTCATCTTTGCTCTTGATCAATTCAGTGTAGAAGTAGAAATTAAAGGCATCGCACAAGAACTGGCGAAGGATTGTTTTTGCATAATCTCCGTTGGACTGTTCCACGATCAACGTATTATAAAATTCACGTTCGTTTCGGTGAAATGCAAGTTGATCTTCGGTTCTTCCTTTGCCTTCCACGCGTGCTGCATACTGATAAATCGAATTTGCTTGTCCAAGCAGGTCAAGAGAGATGTTTGTGAGCGCAAGGTCTTCCTCAAGGAAAGGCCCATGACCGCACCACTCCCCGTTACGCTGCGCAAGGATCAAACTTGTATCGGCAAGCCTGAGTAAATATTTAAAGAGCGCTTCTTGTTTATTCATTGGTATACCCCATCCCTAAAGGGAGGAAGGGCGTTTGTTTTTATTGTTCTTTGTTTTATTTGTTTTTCCGCCCTTTAGGGTCGGGGCGGCTGTTACATGTGCTTTACTCCATCCGGAACATTATAAAAGGTTGGATGACGAAAAACTTTGTCATTTGCTGGTTCAAAGAATGGTCCGATGTCTTCAGGCGAACTTGCAACGATCGCGTCCGAAGGCACCACCCACAAAGCGGTTCCTTCGCCTCTGCGAGTATACAGGTCGCGAGCATTTTGCAATGCCATTTCTTTGTCAAATGCATGAAGGTTTCCGCAATGAACAAATGGCAGCCCGGGTTTTTTCTGGACGAATACTTCCCATAATTTTCCTTGAGAATCTTTTGTCATATTTTCTAATTTATTTTCTGATTGCTAATTACTAATCTTTTACGAATGTTACAAATTAGAATTGATTTGCAAGATTCGTTGTCATTCGTTATTGGCATCCATTTTACGCAACTGCCTTTTCATTCTTCTTCTCTGCAAACGCCATCGCAGCTTCTCTCACCCATCGGCCTTCTTCGTGCGCTTTTACGCGTGCTTCAAGGCGCTCCTTGTTGCAGGGACCATTTCCGCTGATCACATTCTTGAATTCATTCCAATCCGGTTCGCCAAAATCATATCCCTGTTTTGCTTCGTTCCATTTTAAATCTTTATCCGGAACTTTTAATCCGATCATTTCTGCCTGCGGAACCGTTTGATTTACGAAACGCTGTCGGAGTTGATCATTGCTTTCGCGTTTTATTTTCCACTTAATTGCGTTTGCAGTGTTGGGAGATTCAGCATCAGGCGGACCAAACATCATCAGCGAAGGCCACCACCAGCGGTTGAGTGCATCCTGCGCCATTTCTTTCTGCTCTTTTGTTCCGGCAGCCATCTTGCAGATAATTTCATATCCCTGGCGCTGATGAAAACTTTCTTCCTTGCAAATTCTAACCATAGCTCTCGCGTAAGGACCATAAGAAGTGCGTTGCAACATTACCTGATTCATAATTGCGGCACCATCCACCAGCCAGCCCACTGCGCCAATATCTGCCCATGTGAGCGTAGGGTAGTTGAAGATGGAAGAATATTTTGCTTTGCCTGTGTGAAGCTGGTCTAATAATTCCTCACGTGAAATATTTAATGATTCGACAGCAGTGTAAAGATATAACCCGTGTCCGCCTTCATCCTGAACCTTTGCCATCAAAACCATTTTCGCTCTTAAACTTGGTGCGCGCGTGATCCAGTTACCTTCAGGCAACATGCCCACAATTTCGGAGTGTGCATGCTGAGAAATCTGACGAATAAGATGCTTTCGATAATTATCCGGCATCCAGTCCTTGGCTTCTATGTTCAGGTTCTTGGAAAGCTTTTCGTCAAAACCTTTTTCCAGCTGTGTATTATCCATTGTTTAATAATTTCTGATCGGCAAATATAAAGATACAAAGAAATCAAGCAAAAGATTCTTTTTGTGGAAACTCCTAAAGTAAATTGCTTGCTCCTTGCCATTAATTCTTTTAACCTATCCCCATGTGTAAGCAGTGGGAATAATACTTTTCATATTTTTCTTGGATTTTCTAATAACTACATTTTCTGCTATTATGGCTCTCCATCGCAAACTCACCAACTAGAAACAGTTGCTCTACTGCCTGAGCTAATGAATCCATGTCATATCTCTGCTTCTCTGTCTTTTTCAACAGCATCGGTTACTATTCAAAAAAAAATCGAATTAATACGGAGCACTCTTACCCAGCTTGCTTTCCTTGAGTCCGGGAATAATTAAAGGAGCAATTTTTCCCACAGGCTCGTACAGCAGGGACTTTTGTTTTGCTTCAGCAGGAATAAGTTGAATATTTTTTTCAATGGCGTTCAAAATAAAGATAACAATACTCAATATCAATCCAAACTTCAGCATTCCAAAGATGCCGCCTGCCAGTTTGTTTAGAAAGCCAAGTGATACAGCTTTCACCAAACGCTCTAAGAATTTTGCAATTGCATAAACTAAAACAAGTGTTACTAAAAAGATCATTGCAAAAGAGATCATAGGAAGATATTTTGTATTCAAGCTCGCATGCTCCTGAATATATTTGGCAAAGAAATCTGAAAACTTTATCGCCCCCCACACCGCAAGTCCAAGTGCAACTATGGATGCTGCTTCAATAATAAGTCCCTTGCTCATTCCTTGATAAAGACCCCAAAGGATAGGAACGCAGAGAACAATGTCTATATAGTTCATAGCATCTACGAATAAAAATTTCAGCGAATTTATGAATCACTGTATGCACTTCTCATAATAATTACCTAATCTATTCACATATCATCTTTGAAAAGTATATTCGTACATTCGTAGAAAATTAGTATTCGATGATGGAAATAACTCTTGAACAACAATGGCAGTTGGTCTGCAAGAAAATTTCCGTGCAGTTTGATCAGGAACTAGACTTGCAGGGCATTCTATTTTTGATTGGTGTACAGGAATTAGGAAAAGGATATAAAAATTTCAGCAAGGATGAAAAAGTGGAACTCATGCATGTTGCAATCTGTAAATTACTGGAATCATTTAGTTATTATGAATTTGCGGGCAGGGACGAACAGGGCTGGCCTCACTGGAACCTGAATGAAAAACTTCCTCCACTCAAACCCATGCAACAGGAAATTTTGGTAAAAGAAGCGATAATAGAGTATTTCAGCAAAGAGAATAAATTTGAGATTTAAAATAAATTATGTTCACAATAGATATACATACACATATACTCCCAGAGAATCTTCCTGACTTCAAAAAGAAGTTTGGCTATGGAGGGTTTATAAATCTTAATCATCACAAACCTTGTTGCGCACGCATGATGGTAGATGATAAGTTTTTCCGTGAAATAGAAGACAATTGCTGGAGTGCCGAAAAAAGAATGCAAGAATGTGATCGTCATCATGTGGATGTGCAGGTGCTCTCCACGATTCCTGTAATGTTTTGCTACTGGGCAAAACCGAAAGACGGACTAGAAGTTGCACAGTTTCTGAATGATCATATCGCGGAAATAATTCGGAAATATCCGAAGCGTTTTATTGGTCTTGGAACAATCCCTTTGCAATCGCCTGAGCTGGCAATAAAAGAGTTGGAACGGTGCAAAAATATTGGACTTGCAGGAATTGAAATTGGCTCACATGTGAACGACTGGAACCTGAATGCACCCGAACTGTTTCCTGTTTTCCAAGCTTGCGCAGAAATGAATATGCCTGTATTTGTGCATCCTTGGGAAATGATGGGACAGGAAAAAATGCAGAAGTACTGGCTGCCATGGCTCGTTGGAATGCCTGCTGAAACTTCTTTAGCAATTTGTTCTATGATCTTTGGAGGAGTGTTGGAACGATTGCCGAATCTTCGCGTAGCATTCGCACACGGAGGCGGTTCTTTTCCGGCTACCATCGGAAGGATAGAACACGGATTTGAATCTAGACCCGATCTTGTTGCAATTGATAACAAAAAAAATCCAAAAGAATATTTAGGAAAGTTCTGGCTGGACTCCCTTACCCACGATACTGCCATGCTGGATTACATTGTAAAACTTGTGGGAGCGAATCGCGTAGCATTGGGCAGTGACTATCCCTTTCCTCTCGGAGAGAATGAGCCAGGAAAACTTATACGCGAAATGAATTTCAGCAATGATGTGAAAGAAAAACTTCTTCACGCTTCTGCGCTGAAATGGTTAGGATTGAAAAAAGAAAAATTCCAAGTCCATCTCTAATTTTCCTCTTAGGCAGAAGGACTTTTATTCATTTTTTTCATAACAGGAACAGTACTGCATGGTTCTCCATACATAATACTTTTGACAAGGGGGGTAAGTATGCGCGTGACTTCAACATAAGCAGATTCTGGTACGGGAAGATTTCCGCACCCTTTTATAACAACTTTTTTATCCGGAAAATTTTCGGTATTTATTTTTGAAAGTGTTTCGTTAAAAAGAACTGTTTCCAAAGTTTTCAGATCGCCAAACACAGTGTTTTTTGCAAAAGGTTGAAGCGAAGTTGATAAAAGCATGTATGCCCAGATCGGAACAATCGCATCGACAGAGCAGGTAATGGCTACAAATTTGTCTTTGTACTTGCTCCAGTTCTCGTTCTTCACAAACTCTCGAAAATCTTTTTCACGTAGAATTAACCCTTGAAAGAGATTTTCTTTCACATCGATTAGCACACGTTCGCCTTTGGGGTAAAAATCTTCAAGATTGATCTCCATCAGATCACTTTCGGAAACTCTATTTATGATTTCTTTCATTGAGTTTTAAAGATACAAGTTAAAAAGTTTAAAAGTTAACTTTTCGACTTTATGACTTTTCAACTTATTTATTACATGAATCCAAGTTCAACTTGTGCGACTTCACTCATCAATTCTTTTGTCCAAGGTGGTTCAAAGGTCAACGACACTTTCGCAGAAGCTATTCCTTCAACAGTTTTTAGCTTTTGTTCCACTTCCGGAGGAAGCGATTCTGCAACCGGACAAGAAGGCGAAGTAAGCGTCATCTTCACAGTCAAATTATTTTCTGCATCAATGGTTATCTCATAGATCAATCCCAGTTCCCATATGTCAACCGGAATTTCAGGATCAAAACATGTTTTTATCATGTCGATCACTTTCTGTGCGAGTTCAGTGTTTTGAGATGTGATAATTGCACTCATACTTTTGTTTTATACGCGAGCGAATCCAGTTTCATTTGTTTTATCATGTTCACCAAGCCGTTCGCCCGGGTTGGCGACAGATGTTCTTTCAATCCTATCTTTTCCACAAAATCCATTTTCGCAGCAAGTATTTCATCCGGTGTGTGTCCCGACAAAACGCGCACCATCATGGCTACCAATCCTTTCGTAATGATCGCATCGCTGTCGGCTGTGAAAAAAATTTTTCCATCTTTTAAATCAGAGCGAAGCCATACTTTGCTCTGGCATCCTTTTATTAAACGATCATCCGTTTTATATTTCTCTTCGATAATCGGCAACGATCTTCCCATTTCAATGATGTGTTCGTACTTTCCCATCCAATCCTCAAATATCGAGAACTCATCAATGATTTCGTTTTCTATTTTTTGTATGCTCATATTTTGTATTCGTCATTGCGAACGAAGTGAAGCAATCTCATTTTCTCGGGAGATTGCTTCGGTCGTTCTTCCCTCGCAATGACGATTTTATTTCAACATTTGTTGTGCTTTTATTACTCCTTTCACCAATTCGTCAATTTCTTCTTTTGTGTTATAAAACGCGAGCGAAGCGCGTACTGTTCCGGGAATTCCGAACTTATCCATGATCGGCTGTGTGCAATGATGTCCGGTTCGAACTGCAATGCCAAGTTGGTCAAGAATTACTCCGATATCATAAGGATGAATTCCATCTATTACGAATGAGATCACGCTTGCTTTATTTTTTGCAGTACCAATAATTCTAAGTCCGTCTACCGCAGAAAGTTTTTCTGTTGCATATTCAAGCAACTTATGTTCATAGGCGGAAATAGTTGACAACCCAATAGCATTGATGTAATCCAAGGCAACTGCAAGTCCGATTCCCCCCTCAATATTCGGAGTGCCGGCTTCAAATCGAAGAGGAATATCCGCGTATTCTGTTTTTGCAAATGAAACGGTTTTAATTGTCCCGCCACCTACCTGATAGTTCGGAAGTTTGCGCAACCACTCTTCTTTTCCGTAGAGAATACCAACGCCTGTGGGACCAAAAACTTTATGCCCGCTGAAGCAAAAAAAGTCGGCATCTAAGTCCTGCACGTCTATTTTGGTATGGGGGATTGATTGGGCGCCATCTATCAACACAGGAATATTTTTTGCGTGAGCAAGAGCAATAATCTCTTTTATCGGATTGATTGTGCCTAGTGTATTGGAGATATGCGCAATGGCAATAATCTTTATTTTTCCCGACAGCAGTTTTTTGAACTCTTCCACCAGCAGTTCCCCGTTCTCAGAAATAGTACCCACTTTTAGCCCTGCATTTTTTTCTTCACATAATTGCTGCCATGGAAGAATGTTGCTGTGATGTTCCATTGCGGTGATGAGGATTTCATCACCGGAATTCACAAATTTATTTCCAAAGGTTGTCGCAACTAAATTTATACTCTCGGTAGTTCCACGGGTAAAAATTATTTCATGTGCGTGCTTGGCGCCAATATGTTTCTGAATGGTTGCCCTTGCATTTTCGTACTCAGTAGTAATCCTCTGGCTCAAACGATGAACTCCTCTGTGGATATTCGCGTTTTGCTCGGAATAATATTTTGCAATGGCATCGATTACCTGCTTGGGTTTTTGTGCCGTTGCTGCGCTGTCAAGATAGATCAATGGCTTACCGTTTACCTTGCGGGAAAGAATTGGAAAATCTTTTCGAATCTTATTTACATCGAAAATAATTTTCTCTTCTGATATATCTTTTGTCAAGGTCATTTTTTCAATCGCTGATTCACTAACTCTGCTAAATAAATTTTCAAAGGCTCGATCTGAATTTCTTCAATTACATCTCCTGCAAAGGCAAATAACAAAAGATTCCTCGCACTGTTTTCACTAAGTCCCCGAGAACGCAAATAGAACATCGCGTCTTCGTTCAATTGCCCGGTGGTTGACCCGTGCGAGCACTTCACATCATCGGCATAAATTTCCAGCTGCGGCTTGGTGTTGATGGTGGCATCATCACTCAGTAAAATATTCTTACTGCTCTGGTAAGCATTTGTTTTCTGGGCATCACGCCTTACGAAGATTTTTCCATTGAATATGCCAATAGATTTTTCGTCCAGGATTCCTTTATAAAGTTGATTGCTTTCGCAATTTGGTTTTCGATGATCCAGCAATGTGTGATTATCCACGTGCTGGTTTCCGCATGTGATGAATAATCCGTTAAGATGCGTTTCGCAATGCTCGGCATCAGGAACAATATTCAGATTATTGCGAACCCAGTCACCGTTCAGCGTGATGGTGTTTGTATCGAAATGAGATTCTTTTTGCTGGTGTGCGTTCACCGAAGAAATAAGATGTACTCCGGTACAATCATTTTGTAATTTATAATATTGAACTTTAGATTTTTCTCCTATGGAAATTTCTGCAACTGAATTGCAAACGTTTTTTGCTTGAGAACTGCTCGCATCAAACGATTCAACAATTTTCAGTTCAGAATTATTTCCGATGATAAAAAGAAATCGGGGTTGAATAAGAAATCCCTCCTTATCCCCCTTTACAAGGGGGAGACCGACAGAAATAATATTGATGATGTGGATTGGATTTTTAACAATTGTATTGTCGGGGACAGAAATGAAAACTCCGTCTGATGCAAAAGCCGTGTTCAGTGCAACAAATGCATCATTGGTAGTATCAGCATATTTTGAAAAGTGAGTAGCAACGATTTCAGGTTTTTCAGCTAGCGCCTGTGCAAAAGAAGAGATTACAACTCCTTTCGGGATATTTTCTAGTGAAGACAGTTCTTCAGAATAAATTCCGTTTACAAGTACAACTACTGAAGCATTCAAATTCGGAACAAGAAACTTATCAATGTCGTGCTTTCCAACTTTCAACTTTAAACCTTCAACATTAAACTCACTTTTGAAAAGAGCACTCGCATCGGAGTATTTCCACTCTTCATTTTTTCGGTTCGGGATGCCAACACGTTCAAATTCGGAAATGGCTTTTTCACGCAGAGAGAGAAAACCTTTCAAAGAACTTTTTACTCTCTGAAATTCAGAAACCAGTTTTTCGGTTGACGACATTTTTTCAATCACATTCATGCTGCAGCTATTTCTTTTTTAACCCAATCGTACCCTTTTGCTTCCAATTCAAGAGCCAGCTCTTTTCCGCCAGACTTCACGATCTTTCCGTTGAACAATACATGCACAAAATCCGGAACTATGTATTCCAGCAATCGCTGATAGTGCGTGATCACAATGAAGGAACGGTCTTTCGATCTGAGCTTATTCACTCCATTCGCTACGATCTTTAATGCATCAATATCAAGACCGGAATCCGTTTCATCCAAAATGGCAAGCGTAGGTTCCAACATCGCCATCTGAAAAACCTCATTGCGCTTTTTTTCTCCGCCTGAAAATCCTTCATTCACCGAACGGTTCGCAAGACTAGTGGTTAGTTCCACCAGCGCTTGTTTTTCTTTCATCAGTTTCAAAAAATATTTTGCCTCCATGGGAGGAAGTTTTTTGTAAGCCCGCAGTTCATTGATGGCAGTTTTCAGAAAATTGATGGTGCTCACACCCGGAATTTCCACAGGATACTGGAACGCGAGGAACAATCCTTCGCGTGCGCGGTCTTCGGGGCTCATCTCCAGCAGATCTTTTCCGTTGAAGCGAACTTCGCCTTCTGTCACGTTGTACTCTTTGCGGCCGGCAAGAACGCTGGACAAAGTGCTTTTTCCAGAACCATTTGGTCCCATTATCGCATGAACTTCTCCTGCTTTTATTTGAAGATTGATTCCGTTGAGAATCTCTTTCCCTTCGATGCCTGCGTGTAAATTTTTTATACTTAACATATTTTTATTTTATAGCTTCTTTTATTCTTTTAAAATGTTCTTCCACATATTTATAAACATCTTCATCTCGTATGATATCCTTTACAGGAACACCCCTATAATCATAGAATTGTTCCTCCATTTTAGGAAGGCCTTTCATGTTCCCTTCAAAATAATATATAAGTGAAATAAATTTTGACGTAATAAGTTTCATATCCATGTGAAGCGAATGTAATCTACTACAATCATATTCTCTTATTGTATCTGAATTTTGTAATTTGTTTTTTATTTCCTCGTAATGTTTGTCTTCAGAAACAATACAAATATTTTTTTCAAGCATTTCTAGGCATTGAATAGTGGCTTTAATAAACTCTGGCTGTTCATATTTAGAAGTTGAAGGATTGAAAAACGAAAACTCACCTTGAATTATATAATGAAAAATGCGATTTATTGATGGAAGACTCTTTCTCATTATCTGTAACGAGACAATTAGGGTTAATAAGTGAGCAGATTGCTTTCTTGTTAACTTGATTTCACGAAACATATTTTCGAAATTTGCTTCTGGTATTTCCAGCATATCACCGTGTGCAAGTAATGTTCCATCATTTTTTTTATCGACCAATTCTTTAAATAGCTTTGTAAGCTCCTTTTTCAAATATATTCTTAAAAGATTTTGTTTTCTTGTTTCTTCAAGAAATAAACCATTCTGATTTGTTTCTATTACTGTAATTATATCCTCAAATGTGTCAAATCTATACACCCATTTTCCAAGAATTTTATTGTCTGTGTCGGAATCAATTATCTCTTTAATAAATTGCAATTGAAAAATATCTGTTTTGCCATTTGTGTTGTTCGATTTATAATTTCCCCAAGTTTCTTTTTTAATAAACACTATAATATTAGGTGAGTTATTTTGCTTGAAGATTTTATGAAAATGTTTAAACTCCTCTTTTGTAACGGACGATTTTTCTTTTGAGGGTAATGCAAATTCAGTTCCTTTTTCGTTTCCTATAATTAGAATATAGAAATCGGATTTTTCTATTTGTAATTTGCAGCTCTCTAAAGAATCTTCGTTTGATGTTACTCCAAAATCATTCAACTCAGACATTAAAACTCTATAGACACTTTTAGAAAGAACATATCTTATTGCGCTTCTCAAATCTTTAAATTCAGAAATCGTAGAACTAATAAATATGGTTGGTTGTAAATTCATTTTGTATTAACCGTTTTTTTATCCTACACTTCCCTCCAAACTCACCGCCAAAAGTTTTTGCGCTTCCACGGCAAACTCCATCGGCAACTGATTCAAAACTTCTTTACAATATCCATTTACTATTAATCCGATTGCTTTTTCATTATCAATTCCGCGCTGATTGCAGTAAAATATTTGATCCTCACCAATTTTTGAAGTAGTCGCTTCGTGCTCTACCACAGCGGTTTTATCTTTTATCTCAATATACGGAAACGTGTGAGCCCCGCATTTGTCGCCCATCAACAAAGAATCGCATTGGGAAAAGTTGCGCGCATTCTTCGCACCCTTCGCCACTCGAACGAGTCCACGGTAGGAATTGTTGCTGAAGCCCGCAGAAATACCTTTGCTCACAATGGTGCTGCGCGTATTTTTTCCAAGATGGATCATTTTGGTTCCGGTGTCAGCTTGCTGGTGATTGTTGGTTACCGCAACTGAATAAAATTCTCCAACGGAATTATCGCCTTTTAAAATTACGCTTGGATATTTCCAGGTGATGGCAGAACCGGTTTCTACTTGTGTCCAGGAAATTTTCGAATTCTCTTCAAGACAAATTCCACGTTTGGTCACAAAATTATAGATGCCGCCTTTTCCATTCTTGTCGCCCGGATACCAGTTCTGCACGGTGGAATATTTTACTTCTGCATTTTTGTGCGTTACGATTTCCACCACCGCTGCGTGCAATTGATTTTCATCGCGCTGTGGAGCGGTGCAACCTTCTAAGTAAGAAACATAAGCGCCTTCATCCGCAACGATCAAAGTTCTTTCGAACTGACCGGTTCCAGCAGTATTAATTCTAAAATAAGTGGAGAGTTCCATTGGGCAGCGAACCCCTTTGGGAATGTAGCAGAACGACCCATCGGTGAACACAGCTGAATTGAGCGCAGAAAAATAATTATCGGTATATGGAACCACAGATCCCATATATTTTTTTACGAGTTCAGGATGTTCCTGCACCGCTTCGCTAAAGGAGCAAAAAATAATCCCTTTTTCTGCCAGCACTTCCTTGAAAGTTGTTTTCACGGAAACAGAATCGATCACGGCATCCACGGCAATGGTGGACTGAACTCCGCTCAATCTTTTTTGTTCTTCTAAAGAAATTCCGAGCTTCTCAAATGTTTTCAAAAGCTCAGGATCCACTTCGTCCAGACTTGCAAGTTCTTTTTTCTGTTTCGGAGCTGCGTAATAAATAATATCCTGATAATTTATTTTCGGATACTGAAGATGCGCCCAGTAATGCGGTTCTTCCAGTTGCAGCCAGTGGCGATATGCTTTTAGTCGAAAGTCAAGCATCCATTCAGGCTCATTTTTCTTTTTTGAAATAAAACGCACAATATCTTCGCTCAATCCTTTGGGAGCGGTATCCATCTTAATATCGGATGTGAATCCGTATTTGTAGTCGGAGGAAGTAACTTCTTCGAGTATATCTTTCTTTTCAGCCATTACTATTTAGATTCATTCCAGATATTTTTCAGGACAAAAAAAATTGCACCGACCTATACCGCAAAACTTTCTCCGCATCCGCAAGTGCGCTGAGCGTTCGGATTTTTGAATTCAAAACCTTTACCGTTCAATCCGCCTGAAAAATCAAGTTCTGTACCTACGAGGTAGAGAAAACTTTTTTTGTCCACCACGATCTTCATGCCTTTGTCTTCAAAAACCTGGTCTCCTTCGCGCATTTGATTGTCGAATTCCATTTTGTAAGAAAGTCCAGAGCAACCGCCACTCTCCACACCCACGCGGATGAAAGTATCTGCCGGTTTGTTCTCTTCCTTAATAAGAGCCAGTGCCTTTTGTTTTGCGTTTTCTGAAACTGTGATCATATTAATAGGGGGTTAATTACTGACAAATATAACCAATTTTAATGGTTGTTGTACTTATCCAACAGGTTTTACGCATTAAATTAACAGTCTATAGTTCATTGAAATATGCAGGATGTGTTTGTGTGTGGTTAATAGTTTTGTTGATTGGCAGAAAAATGCAAATCAACAACTACTTTAAAAGCATTGAAGATCCACGTATTG
>JACRAL010000185.1 GCA_016213435.1 Bacteroidota bacterium | reverse complement strand
TCGCCTTTGAAACCTTGTGTAATTCCAGCCTCGGGCATTGCGTTGTTCAATTGCATGAATGGTATTATCCGGACGAATATTATTGGCACAGATGCTGCTTTTGCAGCAGGTCTTGAAATCCGGGATTGGGGAATTACATTAAATGAATCAATCAACTGTATCATCGGCGGCCCTTCGGTTGACGATGGTAATATTATAGCCTACTGTATAGCTGGTATCAATCATCCGTCTGGCTGCATGCAATATAAAAAGAATAGGTTTATAGGCAATGGAAAAGCATTTGCAAGCATTACAAACCGTTGTTCTGAATATTTACTTTCGATTCCTCAACTATTTGATATTTATACAAGCGCAGGATATGCCGGCGGTTATGCTCACCCTGGCAGCAGTATAGATATATTCGGCAGCACAGGCTGGCCAAATGCCAATGAATATCTGACAACTGCAGTAGCCAACAGCGCGGGCGACTGGTCGGCAAATGTTTCAGCACAATATCCATTTTTAACAGGTATTGAAACCGATATTTATAGTTGCAGTTCTATATTATCGTCGCCTATTGGGCAGACAACTCCTGTAGTGCCAGGCTCCACCTGCGCCGCCGCTATTGAAGATACTGTTAATAATACAATAATATACAAAACTTTCACAATGTCTGATAGTATTGTTTGGATAAAATTTAAAACTGATACGAATTTTGTGAGAATTCAAATATCCGACCCACTCGTAATATTAGACAGTATATTTTTACAGACTGGTATTTGTGGTACTCAATCTATACTTAAAACTATTGAGAAAAATTCAATAGAAGAACCTGGGGATACTTTAGCATTTGTCATTGAAAATTTATTACAAAATACAGATTATTTTATTAAAATTAAAGGGCATACTAACAGCCAATTCAAATTATCATTAAGCAACATGCCCTTACAACCTAATCCACCGTGGCCCGGGTTTTCTTGTTCTGGTTGTTCGTATTCAAATTATATTTATAATGGCAATTTCTCAATAAACAGCCAGACTTTTACAACGGGGTACACATGGATTACGGTTTCTGATACATATGAACAAATTACAACAGGTGATAATAATATATTTATTCATGATAATATACCACCAGTTTATGAGGTATGGAATGCAGTAAGCCCTGATAATTCTAATTTTTTAATTTGCGATTGTCATGGTACTGATAATATTTGGTGTAATAGTATTAATGGCATTCTACCACAAACAAATTATTATTTTTCTTTTCTTGCAAAAAATCTCGATAATGAAGATCATTGGAGTATTTATGGTCAGGGTTATGATTGGCAAATTCCACAGATACAAGTCACATTTAATGGCAATCCTATCTCATTGAATAGTAATTTGGGTCTTATTAACTCAATTGCATTACCAAGAACAAATATACCTAACCAGTGGGTTATGATTTGCGGTATTTGGAATTCAGGAACTTTTTCAGGCAACCTTTCTTTTTGCATCAAAAATAATTCAAGTAGTATTAGTTGTGGCAATAATATTGGAATTGATAATATTCAATTTGGCGCCGGTATACCTTACACTGCTTATTCTTCTTATGATAAATGTTTAAATGAACCCTTTGAGTTATGTGCGCTTTATGATATACCCGGATTGCAGTGGTCAAACGGATCTACCGACTATTGCATATATTTAGCAAATACAACATTGGGTAGTTTTGACTATTCTGTGACCGGGCCCGATGAGAATGGATGCCTGTATACAGTTTCTTATACTGTTAATGTTTTTCCGCCCCCTAATGTTACAACTAACACACCCCCGCCTGTTTGCAGTGGTGATAATGTAACTTTAACTGCAACGGCTACCGGGGGAAATCAACCTTATACATATACATGGTCATCAAATCCTCCGGGATTTTCATCTTCAGCTTCAAATCCTACTGTATCGCCAACTGTTACTACAACTTACACTGTTACTGTATCTGATTATTTAGGTTGCAACGCAAGCGCCCAAGTCCAGGTGATTGTGAATCCGAATCCTGTTGTAACCCTTTCTGCTTCTCCCATCCAATTTTGTTCAAATCAGGGAATAAGTACCATCAGCGCAAGTGTCAGTCCAAATACTCAAAATTATTCCTATGATTGGTCAAATGGTACTACAACTTATACCCCAACAACATCAATTTTAACTGGTCTATTACCATGTGATCCTCCTAGTAATAATCCCTGTGTTTTCCCTTATTGGGTTACGGTAACTGATGCCAATGGCTGCCATGCAGGTGCCTCTACTACGGTCACTGTATATCAAAACCCAACCGTAACTTTTACAAACCAAAGCGTTTGTTCAAACGAATCGCCTGTTGTTTTAAACGGCAGTCCAAACTCGCCGGGGACGGGTGTTTATACATGCCCTACATGCCCGCTGGGTACAATATCGGGTAATACGTTTAATCCCGCAGGGCTGCAAGGATCATATCCTGTTACATATACATACACAGAAAACGGGTGTAGCGGTTCTGCCAACGCAACTATTATCGTTCATGCGTCCCCGACCATTTCTATGAATTATAGCGCTAATCATACCCCACCATGTGCTGGCGATGCAGTATCTTTTTATTTTATTTCTTCTGGTAATATTCAGCATTTTTGGTGGAACGGAGTGGAAGACCCCTCTTTCCCTTTTATGATAACGGTTTATCCGACATCTACGGCAACATATACAGCAACAGTTGATAATACATGGGGCTGCATGGCTTCAACTTCTGCAACAGTTCCTGTAAATCAGCCGCCGGCTACCCCTCAATTTACAGTAAGCGGACAATGTATTGCAACAAACGGTAATCCTGTGCACTGCGTTTTAAACCCAATATTAGGAGTAACAATTGATTGGAACTTCGGCGATGGAACAACTGCTTCGGATA
>JACRAL010000184.1 GCA_016213435.1 Bacteroidota bacterium | reverse complement strand
CGATACGGAAGTACCTGAACGAACCATTTGCCCTGATAAATGGCTACCTGCTTTGGTATTGGGTAATTCATCTGATAGCTCAATTATAAATACCGAAAAATCTATTAATCGCTCTTCTAATTCATGTCTTTTCATAGTAGTTTATTTTTTAATCTGAAATCTTCAATCGTTGTTCTTCAATCGGTAATCAATTTAAAATGAACTTTCAACCGTATCATAGAATAGAGCCATTATTTTTAATAATAGTTTATTATTACTGCTTTTCCGGCATCATCAGGAACTTTGCAAAATTTGTTTTGTCATAATACTTAATAGCAGACTGCTTCAGGGATTCGGAGGAGATGCTTTCCAGAAACTTATCATACTCAAAAATATCAAGCACATTTTCTTCATTCTCATAGCTGCCCGAAATATAGGATAACCAGAATTCATTCTCTTTAATATTGGTTTCTCTTTCTTTTTTGAGCATCTCTTTCACTTTGGTTACATCTATATCTTCGGCCCCTTTGGTTTTAATATCCTCTATAACCTGCATCGCTACTTTAATTAATTCGTCTGCCCTGTCGGGCGAACATCCCCATTGTACGGCTGTGGAAAACACTGAAACAGGAAAACGCGAAGGATTCACAAAAGAATAAATTCCATAGGTGCCGCCCTTTTCTTCCCTCACTGCATCGCGGAGTTTGACATTTATCAACTGGCTCACGGCATTTGCATCCATCCTGTTTTTCCGGATCCAGTCAAAATCTCCGGTCATAAACAAAACAACGGAGGATTTGGGATCTTTGCCTTTATAAATTGTTTTTTCTATGATTCCTTTCGGATTTCTGACTCCCACATCTTTCCATATTTCTTTTTTCTTGCCTGCAGGAATACCGCCAAGATACGTTTCCACCAAGGGTTTAAAGGTTTCCGGTTTTATATTTCCGACAAAATAAAAAGTAAATCCGGATGCATCAGAAAATCTTTCGCGGAAAATATCATAAGCCCGGTTTAAATCAATCTCTTTTAACATTTCTTCGTTCATCGGCCTGTAGCGATAATTCTTCTGTGCCATTACATACCGTACCGAATCATAGAAAACATTTTCCGGTTTAGCGCTCTTGTTCTGTAACGAGGTTCTTTGCCGTTCGATGAAAGATTTAAAAGCAGCGGTGTCTTTCCTTGGCTGTGTGAAATACATATATACCATCTGTAATGCAGTTTCGATGTCCTGCGGCGATGCGCTTCCCCTGAACCCCTGCTTGGTTTCGCTGATGGAAGGACTGAGATATGCTATTTTCCCCGTAAGATATTTGTCTAACTGAATCTTTGTAAATTCACCGAGGCCGGACATGGCTATGATGCCGGCAGCATTTGAAGCAGTCAGATGTTCATTTTCGGGATATAAAGACCAACCTCCCCAACTGGAAGCGGAAAATACGATCTCATCATTTTTAAAGTCAGTGATCTTAAATATAACCTGTATTCCGTTTTCAAGTTTCCACCGGGTGATTCCGGCCTCATCAATTTTTTTCTCCTCAATAATTTTTGATCCTTTCGGCTTCACCGAAACCAAGGGTTTTGTACTGATATTATCCTGGTACGGCTTAATATCTTTTTTCTGAATATCTTTAATAATGCTCAATATTTTATCATCCGAAGGCAGCGCCACTCCTTCTTTTTCCGGAGCCTGAATAACCACAACAAGATTTTCTCCATCGGTTATCCATTTTTTTGCGAGTGCATTCATTTCTTCAAGAGTAATCATTGGCAAATATTTTTTATACAATTCGTATTCTGTTTCAATTCCGGGAGCCGGTTCATGGTTTAGAAAGTTTTCCACTAACTGGTACGAAAGATTGTTTGATTCTGTCTTGTCTCTTTCATTATATTCCTGCTCCATATCCCGAAGCTGTTCTTTTTTATTCCTTTCAAGTTCGGTGGAAGTAAAACCATACTTTTTTACACGTTCGTTTTCTGTAACCAATGTTTCTATACCTCTCTCAATTCCTTTTTCGCTAACCATAGCATAAGACACGTAATTGTTTTTTGTTTTCACCATACGACCGAAATAGGTGTATGCGAATGTAAACGGAGGATCTGCCTGTTTCTGCAGTTCAGAGAGGCGTTTATTCAGCATGGAATTATATAAACTATATACAAGTTGACGCCGGTAATCTGCAACAGTATTCGTTTCTTCTTTGGGATGTTTATAAGAAATCATAAGCGTGGTGCGGGAAGCTTCCTTGTCTGTTACTTTTGCAATCCTTGTTTCCTTATGGTCGGGTACTTCATATTCCTGGACTTTTCTGGGGTTATTTACTTTGGAAATATCGCCGAATTTTGCTTTTATCATTTTTTCCACCTTATCGGCATCAATATCGCCGACAACGATTACGGCAAAATTATCCGGCCTGTACCAATCCTTGTAAAATTTACGGATTGTATTGTATTTAAAAGATTCCAGGATTTCTTTTTTCCCAATGGGTAAGCGGTCGGCATACCGGGAATCTTTCATGAGCACAGGCCTGTATTTATTTCTCATCCGTTCTTCAGCGCCCTGGCCCAGACGCCACTCTTCAATAATAACGCCTCTTTCTTTATCAATTTCAACGGAGTCAAGCATTTCGTCGTGCGACCATTCTTTTATGATCTGCATACAGTTGCCGAACACATCGTCTTTGTCTGTCTGCGTTTCGATATAATAAACGGTGCGGTCAAAGCTGGTATAGGCATTAGATTTTTTTATACCCACAGATTCTAAGTATTCATCTAATTTATTATTCGGGAAACTCGGAATACCATTGAAAGCCATGTGTTCGGTAAAATGAGCCAGCCCCTGTTGATCATCATCTTCTGAAACCGAACCTGTATTAACGGCAAGCATCAGTTGCGCCCGTTTCTCCGGTTTTTTATTCACCTGTATATAATACGTCAGCCCGTTATCGAGCTTACCATACCGCACGTTGGGATCAAGTGTTAACTTATCTTTCAGGTCAAGCTTCTGTGCATTACTGAAAGATAAAAAACCAAGAATAAAAAATAATACAACAACATTTTTCATTTGAATGTCTATAAAATTAACAATACAATAACTTACTTTTTAACATATTTATCAAGCCATGCTTTGAATTCGCGCTGCCAGAGTATGGCATTCTGCGGCTTTAGGACAAAATGCGATTCTTCGGGGAAGAACAGGAACCTGCTGGGAACGCCGCGCAACTGGGCTGCATTGAATGCTTCCATTGCCTGTGTATAGGGGATTCTGAAATCTCTTCCGCCATGAATGATTAGGATCGGAGCGTCCCAATTCTGAACTGCCAGATGCGGAGAAAATTCATAACTTTTAGGCTTGGGTTTGTTCCAGTAAGGCCCGCCCAGATCGTGGTTCACAAAAAAATATTCTTCGGTAGTGCCGTATTGACTTTCTAAGTTAAACATACCGCAATGCGCTATAAAAGCTTTGAAACGTTTTTCATGATGGCCAGCCAGCCAGTAGATGGAATACCCGCCATAGCTTGGCCCCACAGCGCCTATTTTATCTGTATCTATAAAGGGTTCTTTTTTTATTGCATCCACAGCCGATAAATAATCTTTCATATTTTTCCCGCCATAATCCAGCGCAATCTGGTCGTTCCATTCTCTTCCGAATGTTGGCAGGCCTCTCCTGTTGGGGGCTATCACAACATACCCGTTAGCGGCCATCATCTGGAAATTCCATCGGAAAGAAAAAAACTGGCTCACGGCATCCTGGGGACCGCCCTGGCAAAACAGGATGGCGGGATATTTTTTCTTAGGATCAAATTTCGGAGGATAAATCAGCCACACAAGCATATCTTTGTTATCATAAGTTTTCACCCAGCGTTCCTCAACCTTACCCATTTCAATCTTATCGTAAATATTTTTATTGGTAAACGTAAGCTGCGTTTCTTTGCCCGTATTTTCATCAATGCGGAAAATCTCATTGGCCATAGACATGGACGTCTTTTCACCGATCAGCGTATTATCGGCACATTGCAATGCATGATAATTGTGAACGCCTTTTGTAACCTGTGATATTTTATTAACTTTGATATCGAAACTAAAAACATGGAATGTGGCTTTTATCCCGCTTATAAAGTAAATCTTACCGTCGTCTTTACTCCATGTGAGATTTGAAACGCTTTCTTCAAAGTTTTGGGTAACATCTTTTTTCTCTTTCGTAGCAAAGTCATAAATAATCAGGCGGTCCTTATCCGATTCGTACCCGGGAGTCTCCATGCTTTGCCATGCAATATATTTGCTGTCGTAAGAAAAGACAGGGTATTTGTCGTACCCGTTCATACCCTGTGAGATATTCTCTGTTTTCCCTGTTTCCAGGAAGTAGACGTAGATGTCAGAATTGGTGCTGAGAGCATATTCTTTCCCTGACATTTTTTTGCAGGTATAGGCTATCATTTTTCCGTCACGGCTCCATCTTATTTCTGCATTATCGAAATAGGGAGAAAGAGGGGAGTCGAATTTTTCATTCTGCATGATGTCTCCCCCGTTGTTCATTTTCCCGTTCATATAATCGGCAACAAAAATATGGCTGTACGCATAATCGTGCCAGTTGTCCCAGTGGCGGTACATCAGGTTATCTATAATGCGGACATCGGCTTTGGGAAGGTCGGAATAGACTTCGGAAGCGGTTTTATCGAGTTTCACATCTTTGGTGTACAGGATGCGGGAACCCGCAGGCGAGTATTCAAAACTGTTGATGCCGTCGGGAATATCTGTCGCCTGTTTTTTATCCGATCCGTCAGGATTCATTTCCCAAATCTGCGGAACGCCGGATTTATCAGAAAGAAACCCGATCTTTTTTCCATCGGGCCTCCATCGGGGATTAAAATTCTGGCCGATATGATTCGTTAACAACTTGGGTTCGCCTCCGGTAACAGAAACCGAAAATATTTCATTTTTACTTTTATTGGTTGGCACATCAAATCGTTTCACAGCATATATAACAATTTTTCCGTCGGGTGAAATCCGGGCTTCGCTGACCCTCCCGAATTTCCACATAATCTCTGGTGTCATCACTCCTCCGGAAATTTCCCGGTCTGTAAGTTTGTTATCAAATTTCGGCTCATTTGCAGTTTCATTCTTTTTACCGGCAACTGTGTTTTCATTAGCTTGTTCTCTGCAGCACGATAAAAGCAGAACCGTTATAAACGCTATCCCAAAAGCAATAAAATTTTTCATGTTAAACAAATTATGATTACGATTTTTGATGTTATACTTTGAATGGACTCATTTATTTGAAAGCCCCAAGCCTCAAGCCCCAAGTCTCAAGAACCAAGTCCAAAGATCAAAAGTTCAAGAACCTAATATAACTTTTCTCCCTTAGAATTTGGGACTTGGAATTTGGAATTTGCAACTTTCAGCAATTACAAAATGTACAATTTTATCCCGTTTTTAGTATAAAAAAAAATCTTGAATGATGTTATTTCTTAAGGGTATCCTGCAATAATTTCATAGTGTCGTTCTGAAGTTTTTTAAGAGAATCATTATGCTGCTGCAGGGTTTTCTGCATATCGGGCTGATCGCTTTTCTGCTGGCGTTCCTGGTTTATCTGCTCAATGATTGCATGGTAAATGCTTTCGATCACCTGGTACGGCACCCTCTTGTTGTTATAATAATATGTAATGAAAGAATTAATTTTTTTCTGTAATGCAAATCTTTCGTTCCATTTTATTGCCTCCCCTTTTGTTTTGAAATCACCGAGGCAGTAATTCATCATGCCATCATCATTTCTAAAGAGATAGACATCCTGTTTGATATTAAATTGATTTCTCAGCCATGAAGCAGGCACTTCTGTATTGGAAGCAGCCACCTGGACGCGATATAAAAGGCCGTCAATTTCCACATCTAAGAAATCGTCTTTGTTGATGGCGCGGTTCAGAGCTTTGAGGTCGTTGAAATCTTTCTTTACAACTTCTTCTTCGATTTTCTTATCATCTTTTACCTTGCCTTCATCTTTTACCTTGCCTTCATCTTTTACTTTACCTTCATCTTTTACTTTGCCTTCATCTTTTACTTTGCCTTCATCTTTTACTTTGCCTTCATCTTTTACTTTGCCTTCATCCTTGGTCTTGGTTTTATCCTGAACAGTATCTGTCTTGTTTTTATCGCTCATTTTATCGAGAATAGCATCCTTAAGATTTTTAATATCATCTTTATTGACTTCGCCATGCGACGTGAGGTCTATTACCCCATCCTGCGTCTTCTTTATTTTGGCAGAGTCTTCATCCTGTTTATTTTTCTTTTCTTCATCCAACTGTTTCTGCTTATCCAATTCTTCCTGTTTTTTCCTTTCCTCATCCAATTTTTTCTGTTTATCCGACTCTTGCTGCTGCAACTGCCGCTTCTTGTCTGCCTCCTGCTGCTGCCGCTTCTTTTCTTCATCTTCTTTCTTTTTCCTCAGGTCGGGCGAATCTTCGTCGCTCTTAACAGTTCCGTTTTCAAATTTTTTGACGGAGATTTTACGTTTTCTCTCAATTACATAAAAAGGTATATATAAATTATCAATTTTTTCGTCAATGGTGAGTTCAAAGTTGTTTTCGGCAACCATAAACCGATCGCCAAATAAGGATTCATCAATTGTGAGCGTATATTTTCCATATGGCAGGTACATTGAGTAGTTACCTTTGTTATCAGTAAGAGTAACCAATGCTGTTTTTCCGTTATTTGCAGAAATTTTAATTTTTGAAAGATCAATCGGCATATCATAAGTCCCTGAGTATTTTTCTCTATCTAAAACAATTCCTCCATAAACCTTGATTCCTTTTAAAAAGGGAATATATTTTATCTCTGATTTAATAAGTAAAACAGAGTCTTCTTTATAAGGGAACCAACCCTGCAAATCAATTAATGAAAATACCAAGAAAGGATATGCCCCGATTTCAATATTTTTAATTGTAGCGGCTCCTTTGTCGTTTGTAATCACCTCATTCCCGTTAATATTAAGCACAACATTCTCTAATAAAGGTTCTCCCTTTTCAAAAAGCCGGTTGCCATTTACATCCATAAATGTTATAAAATCGATGCTGCAATATTTTGATTTACTATAGGGTATTGGAATACCAAATTCTTTTCGGATCCCGAGATTACAGCCGAATGAGAAATTTGATTTTGATTCAATTTTTTGAATTTCGCCTGTGGTATGTAAATAGTAGTTTCCGGTTCCTGTTACAGGATTTGAATAAGAGTAATAAAATTCCGGGCTTAGTTTAAATCGCCACCCGGATCGCGTAAAATAATAAAATTCCGGATTTAAAGTAGCCCTATGCCCGGTTATGTTTGAATAAGCGTATCCAAATCTGGATTCCAATACAAAGGAGGGTATCGGAAAAACATACTGATTTTGTAGTGTAAAGGAAACTAATTGGGGATATTTTCTGGACATGGATTGCATCATCGCCATACTCAAAGCCGAGTAACCATAAAAGTAATAAGAATATACAGACCAGGTTTTATATCCGAGAATCAAAGAATAACGAAAGAAAAAGTAATCTTTCTCATCAGAATAATTTATGGCCCGGTTATACCCTGTATTAATGTTGCTAAAGTATCGGTTTTTATTTTTATAATCGTATTTTCCAAACCCGAAATTTAATCCCCGGGAATGATAAACAAACAGGTCTCTTTTAAACATATTGTAAAAAAGAGAGGAAATTAAATTTCCATATTTTGTATTTACGATATAATTTAAACGATTTTCAAAATCCTGAGTTATATTCGAATAATTACTAAAGTTGTAATTCAGGCTATTGAAAGAATTGTATAAAGATAGCTTATGCTTATCCGTTAAGTCATAAGAATTACTGAGGCAAGCCTGGTATTGCTCATATTTATTATTTGAAGAATAATAGGTATAAACATATTCATTTTTTCCATATTTCCCGTTAAATGCGGTTTTTAATTTGTTTTTAAAAAAACTGTCGCTGTAACCTAGCGAACCTCCAAAAGGGAAAATATTTTTTGTAGAATCATTGTTATAATTAATTCTATAAATTCCGACAAACGGGGAAACCGTAAATTTATAAATATTGGTATTTACCCCTAGCCTTAAGTAATCAGTATTTGTTTTTGTAGGTAAATAACTCCAGTGAAAATAAGACGGTCCCAGACTGATATATGGAACCCATTTGTTATTCAGCTTAAATTGCGTAGAATAGCTAAGAGTCGCCCCCCAGTAATCTGTCTTTGAAAATGCGGGGCCCTGATTTATTTGTGCAGAAAATCTATGCCTGTTTAAGAGATTATATGAACCCCTTAAATTACGGCCTGTCCGGGTATCATCATATTCAATGCTGAATAAATCGCTATTATAATACCCTATATATAAAGGGGCGAATTTTATCGGATTATTAGTATAAAAATAACTATCAAAAAACAAACGTGTGGAATATGCTAAAAAAGTATTTCGTTTTATTGCGGTATATCCTCTTAAATCAACGCTCATCATAGGATTGTCCAATAGAATATTATAAGCATTTATATCCATTATTAAAGGTAATGAACGATATCCGAACGGGTTTACCTTAGATATATCGGACAGCCTGATGAAGTCAATCTTTTTCCCCGCTCTGAAGGATTCGAATGTCCCTGTTCTGGGTTCACTCGAATTAATGAATAAAGAATATTTTCTTTCTTCGCCAAGGCTATTGGGATTGTAATCATCCATATCGATCCTGGAAAAATTCCGCGGGTTTTTTGAGTATGTAAATAAATAATATAAGAATGTGTCTTTGTCGGTAGGAAGGGTAATGTTAAATGAAGGCTTTTTTAAAGCTTTCCCTAATGTATCAGTAACGCTTGAATTATAATTTAAGTTTTCATAAGACAATAAAATATCCTGGTCTTCATTCCCGGTATTAGCAATATTTACCGAGAACATGGCAGTGTTTTCATTATTCAGAAAATAAATTTTATTCGCGGGCAGCACATTAATCGTCCAACTGTTTTTTTTCTTAGTAAAAGCGAAGAAATAGGAATAAGCAAGTTGTTTATTCTCTCCTGAAAGCAGAAAAGCGCTGACTAAGTAGCGGGTATTCCCTTTTATTACATCAAGCGGGATAATCCTTACAGGAATGAAAATGGAATCATTGGGGGCCAGCCTGAACATTTTATTATTGCGCGTTAAGCTTTTCCAGATAGTCGGGAAACTCAGATCAACTGAAAATAAAATCGTATCTTTAGAATTATTCCGTACAAAGAGAAGATTTGAAATCATCTCTCCCCTGTCAAAATATATTTCTTCCTGTGCAAATTTAGCGACAACATTTTGTGGTTGTCCGTTAAGATTACTATGAGATGTGATTTTTATCTGAGATAAAACAGAAGTAGAAAAAAATCCCAGCAGAAAAGGAACTATAAATAGAAAATATACTGTTGAAAAAATATTTATCTTCAAGCGCATGGAAAATCTTTTATTTATTTTTTTTCAACAATTATTTTCAAAGAATAAAAAAATCCGGATATTTAATGTTCATAAATACAAAACCAAACTTTTACTTTATAATTACCGGCTATATAAGAAAAACCCGGCTTAATCTTAAAATCAATATTGAACGTGTATTGATCATAATAAGTTAAAAAACTTCCGACCGTATTTACTTCCTGGTCCCGGCAAGCGACACCGCAATTTGCACAGGGAAGTTGTTGCGCAAGGTTATCAATGATATTTATAACGTAATTGGGGCCGTAATTAGGCGCTGCAGGAAAAGGCACCCATGTATTATCAATAAGGTTATCCGGAGTCTGGCAGCCATTTGTTACTTTAACTTCAAGTAGGTTAAAAAGAGGTGGGTTTCCAGTCCCGTGACCATATGTTGCCCATGATTTCCAATTAGGAGCTACATCATCTGTAGTAATATACATCTTAAGTCCCCATACACAATTACCCGTTGGAACAGCCGGATCTTTAACATTGATCCTTAACTGAACCTGTCCGCTGATGTTTAGTCCTGCATAATAATCAGACATATCATCAAACTTAAATTCGACAGGTTTCATATATGAACTATAGGATAAACCAACTGTGGGATCAGCAAGCATATTCTGACAATCATCAGCCGGTAGATCTAGATTGCACTCGCACGGAAGAAACTGGGCAAAAGCAGGTATCTGAAAAAATATTATAACAATTAATAAAAATAATTTCATTAACGCCTTTTAATCAATAAATAAAACTTTAAAAATAATTAAAATTTTATACAAATAAAGAAACAATGAAATAAAAAATGGGGAAAAATACTCAATAAAAAAAGGTTACCTCATATAAGATAACCTTTTTTTAATCTAATTGTATTTAAAATTACGGTAAATCTTCAACAATAATATACTTAACATTCATTTGATATACGCCAGGCTGTGCATAGCTACCAGCTGTAAGACCATCCTGAGCATTAGCATTGGTTCCAGACATTGGGAAAACAACAGGTAAACCGGGAAGAATTCTGTAATCTAAAATAAAATAATAACTTGTTCCTACCCCTGTCATAGTACCTGTAACTGCGTTGGTAGCCGTTAAATAAGAGCCACCAAGCCCGCAAGAGCCTGAACCCTCAACTTTATGCCCAAAAATATATTTTTCAGTTAAAGCGGGTGCGGTATAAGGTGTTGCGCTGGAATAAATACCATTTATTCCGGCATTCGTTGTTCCTGCAGTAACTAAACTAAAAGTAGCATCATAATCAGCCCACAAACCAGTACTTCCGGTTGATTGAGCATTGTTGGGTGTCTGATGAATTTCAAGAGCATGGCATTTAATACCATCAATTGAATTTAGTCCTGTACCGGCACCGTATTTAACAACCTGCTCAAAGTTTGTTCCGGACATTGAATAACCCACTGCATATAAGTCCCAGTTCACAGTTGAACTGACTTTTAATTGTGTTGCACCGTATCTGGTAATACCGGCATAATATTTCCTGATATCATCAAAAACGAAATCGAGTTGATCTGATCCAACCATATTGAGTTGGAGAATTGGCTGCAAATCCATGGTTATGGTTACATCTTTCTCGTCCAACAATTGGCCAAATGTGGATTTGGAAAACGCAAACAGCCCTAAAATTGCCATTACGTAAATTAATCTTTTCATATCTTTCTGTTTAAAATTTAATTCAACAATACATTTATTAAACTAGTTTAATTTGTGCCATTGTTGTAGGGATGGCGTCACTTGCTGAAATCTTATGCTGCATAAAAGTTCAGGCTCGCTTGTTTTCCTCTTTCTGTTCTTTTGTCTTTTTGGTTTTAGTTAGCAATAATAATTTTTCTCAAAATTAATTTAATTTTTTTAATAAAAAAAAATAAATGTATTTTTACCTGTGCGAAAAATCCAATACGGTCATACCAACCAAATTATTTCCTCTGTAGCGTAACAACACTCCATCATCCTGCATTATTGAATCGCTTGCTTTTTGCGGACGGGAAAAACTGATGTAAAGCACATCTGCTTCTTTGTCATAGTCAACCCAGAATTTTGTTGCAGGAAGTTTTGTGAACATCGAAGCCACTTTGCAAATATCCCTGATGGTTCTTTTCTCTATTGCTACTTTTTCCATACAATAATTTGTTTTTTCAAATTCATTTTCGCAGTAAAATAGCCAGTTATTATAAACCCATCCGTTTTCTTAATTTCTTTATAAACAATTGCTAAATATTTTCCTGCTTTTATTTCTCTTAATGCTATCAACGCATTTTGGTATCCCGAAATAACCAAATCCGGATTTTCAACTACATTCAAAACTTCATCGTAATATCCTGCCAGGTCATCGTGATGTTCAACTATATGTATCCACCTTTCAATGGTTAATCTGACCGGAACTTTATTTTGTGATATTGCTATATCCATTAAACTACACCGCTAAATTTTATCAGAACTACAGGGTTTTGATTTTTTAGCCTATATATTACTCAATGTTAAATTCCAGTTCTGCAGCTTTTATTTCTACTTTGCTGCCAAAATCCAATATGCCTACTACGGAATATTTTCCGGGTTCTAAATTATCCGGCAGGTCAAAAACAAAATCTCTCGAATATCCCGGAAGAATAGTAAAGCGCTTGGCCGGTATTTTGGTGGTCTTACCCAAGCTAAGATTTGTAATTTCCGCATAGGCAGAAGAAAAACCGATCCCGTCGCCAATATTTTTTACTTCCATAGTCAGGGTTCTTTTGCCATTTGTGTCAGAAAATGTAAATTTTAGAATTTCCACATCATGATTTTTTACATTCGGCGGGTTTTGAAAAATAAATATGCCAAATCCCACCGATTGGTAAATTCCGAATGCAATGGTTTTTTCATTCCCCTGAATATCCAACGGGTTCCTTTCGGTGATTTCATCAACTATAACCATTGTCCAGGCGGCAAAAAATGCAGTATCGGGAATAGAAATGAATAATTTAACTTTTTGTTTTTCATAAGGCTTTAATTCAATGAAAGATGGCGACGGAGAAATCCATTTTGATAATGCATATTTATTTTTTTCAGTGGTTATCCTTCTCCCGGTTCTGTCCATCTCGAAATCGTTGAACCCAATGGCAAACTTATGTGTTTTGTTGGAATTGTTGTTTACCGTAATTTCTTTTATAACACTGCTTCCCGGCTTTAAATTCAAATACATGGAAGAAGGGGAAACGCTCACGCCCATGTCATTAGATGCTGTATCCCGTGGAATAGTAGTAACCGGAACAGTATCCTGCCCATAAATTACCAATGCGAAAAAAATTAATTTAAATAAAAACAGACTCTTTTTCATCATTTCAACATTGCTTTCTTGTTCTTGTATAACGCAAATTTAGTATAAAATTTAAGTTTACAAAAAAATTAAGAAATATATTAGCAAAATGATTTATATATTTGATGCCGATTCTTATTTTTGTAACGCTTATGGATGATGCTTTAAACCGCCAGAACACTGTATCTAAAATCAAATCTTTAATTGTTTTATTCTCAATTTTATTTTTCTCTTTTCTTTTATTCTCTGAAATTTTAACTAACGATTTTACAAACTGGGATGATGATGGGTTGATCTATAAAAATAAGTATGTCACGCAATTTCCGGTTAAAGGGTTTCACATATTCTGTACTCCTGAAATTTTAATCAGAGACCCATTAACTTTGTTGTCTCACGCCTTTACCTATTATTTTTTTCGTAATAATCCCCTGCCTTATCATTTTATAAACATTTTACTTCATCTATGCAATATCGCTTTTGTTTTCTTTTTTGTAAAATTATTAACTGCAAGGGTAAAGACAGCGGGCATTGTTGCATTTCTGTTTGCAGTTCATCCCTTTAAGGTTGAGTCGGTAGCCTGGGCTGCAGAGAGAAAGGATGTGCTCTACACTTTTTTCTTTTTATTAGGATTAATCAGCTATGTTTACTATATTCGGACCAATTATAAAATCAAATATTTAGTATTATCTTTTTTCTTTGCCTGTTTTTCCTGTTTATCAAAAACAGCCGCAGTAACATTCCCCATTGTGCTGCTATTGATAGATTATTATTACTCAAGAAAGTTTAATCTTAAAAATATTTTAGAGAAATCACCGATTTTTATAGTTATGATAATTATCGGGTACCTTCAGATAAGCCCGCAGTTTTTATATAAATATAATATTGAATATATCAGTGATTACAAGGTAGACCAGTATGTCAATTACTTTAACTATATTTTGATTGATAAATTTTTCTTTTTATCAAATTCGCTGGTTTTTTATTTAAAAGGATTTTTTGCACCGTATAACTTATGTTTAATTCATCCTTTCCCCATGAAAGTAAGCGGATATTTGCCATTTATTTATTATGCCTCCTCATTTATTATTATTGTTTTAATCGCTCTGTTTATCCTGTTCCTGAAAAAGAGAACCCTTTTTAAAAAAGATATTGTTTTTGGTATCCTGTTTTTTATAATTACCATTTCTTTGGTTTTGCATATTCTTCCAATTAAAGGAGTTTCTTTTGTTGCAGAAAGATATACTTACCTCGGTTATTTAGGTCTCTTTTTTATAAGCGGTCAATATTTAACTTATATTTCCGAGTATAAAATTATTCCTAAAATTAAATTTATTATCTGGGGGTTATTCGGCATATATTTATTTTCCATTATCCTGACAACATGGAACAGGACAAAAGTCTGGAAAGACAGTATAACCTTATTCAGCGATGTAATAAAAAAAGATCATTATATTGCTTTTGCTTACAACAACAGGGGAAATGCCAGAGCAAAAATCGGCGACTACAAAGGAGCTGTAAGCGATTTGAATATAGCCCTGGGTTTAATCCATGGAAACCCTGACCCATGGTACAACCGCGGTTGTATTTATATGCAAATGAAAGACTACAAAAGCGCAATTAGTGATTTTAATAAAACACTTGAAATTTACCCGAGATACATTAAAGCATTAATAAACAGGGGGATTGCAAAAGCTCAGTCGCTCGATTATAAAGGGGCGATTAAAGATTTTGATTTTATATTAAAATATGATCCGAAAAGTAAAATTGCTTTTTACAATAAAGGTCAGCTTCATTTGTTCCAAAATAACTATGAACCCGCATATACTGATTTTACTAAAGTCATAGAAATTGATCCAAAGGATTACATGTCCTATTTTTGCAGGGCAACTGCAACAAATGATTATGTAAAAGCCATCAAAGATTACTCTGTCGCTATAAATCTTTATCCGGAGTTTGCCGAGGCATATTACAACAGGGGAATTTCGAAAAAAGAGTTAAAGGATTATATCGGAGCATTGAATGATATGAATAAGGCAATCGAAATAAAAGTATCAACTATATCAAAAACTGCTTTTAGCAAAGATGATTTAAGGATTTCATTACAGAAGGATATATTGGATTTTACTAATAATGAGAATAAGGCGTATGCCTATTATAATAAAGGACGCATAAATTTGCTTTTGGGGAATAAACTAAATGCCATTAAAGATTTCGATGCTTCAATAAATTTTAATAAGGTAAATTATGACACTTATTTATACCGGGGCAATGCAAAACTTGAAAGCAACGATTTAACAGGCGCCATAGCTGATTATAAAAAAGTAATAGAACTTAACCCGAAGAAATCAGAAGCTTTTTTTGGTCTTGGGAATGCTTCCTATTTAATGAAAGATTATAATGAAGCTTTGAAAGATTACAATAAAGCGATTGATTTATCGGAAGAGCCCAATGCAAAACTTTACAGTAACCGGGGGAATGTGAATTTCAGTTTAAAAAATTATAAAGAAGCGTTAACAGATTATTGCAAAGCCATTGATTTGGAAAAAAATAATGCCGATTATTACTTCAACCGTGGCATTGTTAAATATAATTTAAAGGATCAGACGGCTGCTTGCAATGATTTTAAAAAGGCGAAAGAACTGGGTATGGCAAAAGCAGATGAGGCGTTACAAAAATATTGCAAATAATCAATTGTTTTTATTCAGGAAATGTTTGCTCCACAGCTTTTGATATATCCGCTGTTTTAAAAACCCAACCATATTCTATACCGCCAACCTTATCTGCAAATACGGCATTCCTTCTATAACGGTTCATAATATAATTACTGATGGATCCCCGGTATGCAACATTTTTGCTGATTAAAATATATTCTATATCAGCATCACGCAGTTGTTTCAGCATCTCTTTCAGATCTTTCTTCAAGAAAGCGAGGTACCGGTTTCTTCCCTGTACCGAAAAATGTGGTTTTATCCTTTTGCTGAATGAAAACGGCAATACATAGTCGTGAAGTACTTTAACCTCGCCTTTTGAATGGTCTTCAATATATTTAAAGCAGGCTCCGGCAGTTTCACCCCAGCCAACCCAGGTCCATTCGGAATAAATATTCATATCCAGATAATCTGAGTTTTCGAGGTTGGTATTTCTAAAAATACTCATGTGGCAGAGATAGTGCGGAAAACTCACAACAGCAGGACGTATCAGCAATGCAGAAAAGAGGATAATAATCACAAACCGGTATTTATAAAATGGATTTTCGCCGGTGAAAAAACGAATCATTATGTAGAATATAAATGCAATGATAAGCAGAACAACCGGGATCAGGTATTTAAAATTTATCGGGGGCTGAAAAATAAAATAACTTAAGAATAACAGTAAAGGAAATGCAATGAAATATTTTAAAAGTGTGGTATTTTCATAAAGCTTATATTTTACTCCCAGGAGCAAAATGAATGGAGATAAGAAAAACAGAATGCTTATGAGTTCCGGCACGGAATAAGCGATAACCCGGAATATATTGTAACATATCTTCACCCTTGTAAGCAGGGAACTGCTGTCGAGAGTTGAAATAGAAAGATTGGCAAGTTCAGGAGTGGCATAACAGGCGCCGTCGCTTACCTTTTGTTTTAATGCCATATCTGCATAATGCATGCCATACATGTTATTCGTCTGATATAAGACAGCAGAGATAAAAATCAATAAAAATGCGAATCCGCACACAAGAAGAACCAAACGGAAATTGATTTTTTTCAAACAGGAATATGTTACTTCAGGCTGTAATACAATCAAACGCGAGCCGAGAAAATAAAGTATTGCTAAAAACAGAATGATCATTACATTTTTCAGATCCATCGCTTTTGCCTGAAACGGAAGGCTTATAAACACCTCGGTTAATTTTCCGGGATTGAACCAGAATTGCGGAACCAGGGCTGCTGTTGTTATAAAAAAAATCAGGATACTTATGAGTAAAAATTTCAGGTAACGCCTGATGGCTTCTTTTAAAGGCACGCTGAGCAGGCTTACATAAATTAATTCAACAAACAATATCGAAAAGAATGTAATGATCGTAGTGTCTTTCTCTATAAATGCCAGCGCACAGAATAAAATGGATAAAATAAATGAAATCTTCCGTTTGCATTGTTTATATAAAATGTAATGAAGAACAGCGATAAAAGAGCATAAAATGGAGAAGGCATCGTATTTTAAAACTTTAATGTCTCCTTTCAGTATCGGGTAGTTCATGATGAGAAGGAGCATAAAAAGATACAGCCATCCATCCTGTTTTAATTTAAGCTGCAGGGCTTTTCCCAAAAGAAGACCGGCATAAAGTAAGAACAGAAGCGAAAAAGTAACCTGAAAGAAGGTGAAAGCATACACTTCATTATAAGAAATATTCCCGAATAGCTTGTCGCCCGGCAGATGATCCGATTTTAACAATCTGTCCAAAACGGAGCCCGGTAATGTAACGAGTATAAAAGACAGGTTGGACCCTTCGGAAAAATTAATTTGCCTGAAATCCTTCCTGAAATCATTAAAACGGGCTAAGGAGAATTGTTGCTGATCTGCGGTAGGGTATTGATTAAGATAGGCATAATAAGTATATATTGTAAGAATAACTGCAATTGTTAAAACGACTGTTACAACCGGTTTCAGCAACCTGTTAATATTTTCCATATCCATTGGATTTTTATTTAACAAATTTTTCTGTTCTATACCGGATTAATTTTGCAGGAACGCCTGCAACGATGGCATAAGGTTCAACATTTTCAGTTACAACGGAACCCGCGCCGATAATAGCTCCTTTCCCCACAGTAACGCCTTTTGTAATTATTGCATGAGCCCCGATCCAGACATCGTCTCCAATGGTAATTTTAGCACAGATATTCTCCTGCTGGTTCATTGGTATATCTAAGCGGGCATGGCCATGATCGGCTGAAGCAATATAAACATATGAAGCAACCATCACATTATTTCCGATTTCGATACCGCCGCCTGCGTCCATGAAAACATAAAAATTGATCTGGGTATTGTTGCCAATAAATATTTTCCCGGGACATGTCATGCCAAAGCCTTTCAGAATAATTGATTTTTGGCCGATATGCCCTAATAATAACCCATAAAATTTTGTACGCATTCCACTGATCAGCTTCATGAAAATCAGATTATATAATACTTTTATCATATAACGTCTATCGTTTAATTTCTATTAATGCCCCAATAATTGCCCAGACAATCTGTATCCCAAGAATTGAAAGAGATAAGGCCATTGCTTTTTCTGATGATATTCCAAGGGTAGCCAAAATGCCAATCAAAGTTCCTTCCCGGGCACCGATTCCTGCAATTGAAATAGGTAAAAGTAAAATAATGGAAAGGAACCCGATAATCCATAACCAGTCGGCAAAAGGTATAATAATTCCCATGCTTGATGCAAGTGTTGAATATATCAGAACGGCAAACAACTGGTACCCGACGCCCATGCTAACGCAAAGCAGCATCAGTCCTGTTTTGCGAATATATAACTGCCATGACGAAAGAATGTTTTGCAGAAAAATAATACTTGCCTTAAATTTAGGAAAATGTTTCATTAATGAGTTTGTTATGGAATAAAAAAAATGGTAAATAACTGAAATTCTTAATGAAAATAATAACATAATACAGATAATCACAGCGGCAGAGAAACTATACGCTAATTTTGGCGAAAGGTTCATCTTGGAAAAAAATATGCCGGCAATACTCAGCAAAAGCAGGCCGATGATTCCCGTGATTTTGTCTATTATTACAGAAACCGCAACTTTTTCCGCTTCATTATCATCTTTCCCGAGAATGTATGCTTTGGCCGCTTCGCCCGCAATTTGCCCGGGTAATACCATCGAGTAATAGCTGCCGATGAGATATAATTTTAATAGCTTAATATATGAAATTTTACGAAGAATAATTTTCCATTTTAAAGCGCTGAAAATGTATGAAACAAGATGAATAAAATTTACCATCAAATAAACGAAAACAGATAATCCTGAAATTATTGCGAATACCTTGCCGACATCAAATTTCAGAAAAAGCCAAACCAGTAAACCGCAGGTTATAAAGTATTTTATGTATATTTTATTAAAAAATTTTTTCATCAGTTTATCTGTTTTGCAATTTTATAAACAAATTTAAGAAAATAATTTTCATCGAACAGGCAATCCTTGCATAGTGCAAAATTTTGTCTTTCGGCAAGAACTTTCTTCCTCACATTAATTGCATGCACGCTTTTCCAGACTTCCATAAAATGATTTTTAATCACATTTCCCATCGTCATTTGCAGCATATTTTTTTCGTTTTGCAATACCCACATAGCGCTCGTGCAACAGGGGATAAGGTCTCCGTCAACCGTTATATAGGGGGCATAAAGCGGCTCATAGCAAACCCTTTTTTCAACAGGAACACTTTTTGTCCAGACAATATCAATCAGGATTTTCACATTTTTAACCAAATCGGGTCTCCTGATTTTTTTTGCCACATCAATGGCTTCGTTCAGAACCCCGATGTATTCTTTTTTCACAGTGCTGTGCGTGGATCCCTCATAAAGATCAGCAATCCATAAAAAAAGGGCTTCATCGAACGGAAGCGAATCTAATTTTTCAATGTCTTTGGGAAGGTTATAAATATTTTTTTCGTTATACACATTTTTCGCCCTGATTTTCAGGTTGGATTTTTTCTGGTTTCTGTAGTTAAAAACAGTTTTAATATTACCCAGAACCTTTTCCAGTTTAGCGCCGCGAATTTCTTTATATAAATTTTCATCTGTTGTATCAATAGAAACATCCAGCATATCGAGACCTGAATCAACAATACCTTTTGCCATTTCCTCCGTGATCACAAGTCCGTTTGTTGTGACTTTTACAAATTGCGTTTTTGATTTTGCATATTTCAGCATTTCTATACAATCGGGGTGCAGAAAGGTTTCCCCAACACCGCTTAATTGAATGTAACGGGCACCGGATTCATCAATAATTTTTTTAAAATCATCTAAAGGCATCAGTTTTTTTTCCCGTTTGATTTCGCTGAGAACACAGAAACTGCATTTGAGGTTGCAAAACGAGGCGAGTTCTATCTGGAGTTTTATGGGAGGAGCAATGCTCAGGTATTTATAAAAAATAAAATCAATAATTTTTTTCAGGTAAAAGAAAATATCCTTAAACCTAAAAAATTTTCCAAGCATTAACAAAGCGTATCTCATGGGGCTTATACGTTTTGAAAAATAATGATTTTGCCGAACTCAAAGCCAAACCGTTTAACAGAAATTGTTTTTTCAATTTCCAAATCTGAATATTGAGCTATTTCAGTTAACTGACTATTGCTGTAATTGTATTTGTTAATTCCTTTTAATTTTGCTCCGGCAACATAGCATCTGCCCCATAAACCTTTTGAAATAACAGTAAAAATAATTTTGCCGTTCTGTGATAAATATTTTTTGCAACCGATGAGCGTTTTTTTGAAATCATCATTGTTCAAATATTCTGTCATCCAGAAAGAAAGAACTGTTTCAAAAGTATCATCTTTCAGCAATGTTTCAAGTTTTGTTACATCACCTTCAATTAATTTGACATTATTCAGTTTAAAAAGATGTGTATTTATGTCAACACAAGTGACATTATTATTTTTACAATATAGTTTTGTGAACCTGCCTGTACCACAACCCAATTCCAGAACATTTTTATTAGTAATTGAATTGAGTATCCCGGTTATTAAATTATCTCCTGCTTTACCAATTAAACGACTCACCAGTGTGGGATTTTCATAATCGTCAGCATCTACATTCTGATATCGTTCGTAATTTTTTTTCATTGAAAAATATAACTTTATTTGTAGGCAACTGCCAGCAGATCTTTTTCAAATATTTTTAAACTTTTCCGGCCATACAGCCAATTTCTAAAATAGTAAATTTTGAATGAGATGTATGCAATACATTTTGCCAAGTGATTTATCGGATTCATCGAAAATACATAAATGTCTGTTCCAATTACAATAACTTTTTTAAAATTTGTAACAGCAAGAACTTCTTTCATACTGGTTTCTGTAAATGCCGTTTCATGCGTGAAATCAATATAAACACTTGATGCGGCTGTATAAGGATTTGCCATATTGGGCGTTTTGATCATCACACAACCATTAGGTCTTAGTGATTCTAAAATAATATCCAGCAGATCCATAATTTCTTCTTTGAATAAATGTTCTATCACGTCATTTATAACAATAGCATCAAAGGTATTTTTGTGATTTTTCAGATAGTTGAAAAAATCAGATGATTCTGCATGGAAGCCTTTTTGTTTGCAAAAATCTACAAGTTCTTCAGAGAGATCAATCCCAACAGAATTGGTGTAACCCAGTTTATTTAAATAAAATAAAAAATGGCCTAATCCACAACCGGCATCCAGTATTCTTGCATTTTTATCTGAAGGCAAAAAACGGG
This sequence comes from Bacteroidota bacterium, assembly GCA_016213435.1. Classification (GTDB taxonomy): domain Bacteria; phylum Bacteroidota; class Bacteroidia; order Palsa-948; family Palsa-948; genus Palsa-948. The sequence goes on along the minus strand of JACRAL010000184.1, from coordinate 38,624 downwards.
AATAGTTTTTATTGAAATACAAAAAATGATCTTTGTACTCCTTCTCAATATTCTGAATATCCCGGCCCGTATTAAATATGCTGCCAAGGTAGTGTTTATATATTCTGTCTCTGTATGATTTATCCATTTTTTTGAATTATATATTCTATTGTTTTCTCTAAACGGTTCAGAAAATATTTTTGCATTTTTTTATTTTTTACATAAGGTGTCTTCCCGATCATAATTTCCATGGAATGAAACATCATCACAAACGTAGGGTTTTTATAACGTTTTATATATGTATTAACTAATTTTTTTTGTTCAGCAACAGACATGTGAGAGGGGCGAAGCCAGTTGTAGAACAACCATTTATCTGGCAATACAGACCCAAAAGCGCCCATGCGTTTTCCGGAAATGCTTACTGGAAATTCTTTGATCCCGATACTTTTTTCCCGAGAAACAGACTGGTAAAAATTGTCAGCAGAGATCCAGTAGGGTTGTTCCGGGGCCTTGCTGTGATCCGGGCCTCCCTGTTTAGCCCAGCTTATATGCGGCGTAACAGAACTGTCAAATTTATAACCTAATTTCTGTAATGATTGAATAGTATTTAAATCTGCTCCAAATCTGGCAGCTCTATACCATTCAGGGTTGTAGCCAAGATTTTTTTTAATGAGATCGGTGAGATTTCTTATTTTTTCCAGTTCAATATTTTTATCATGTGCGAAGCATGGAAATTCATTTGATGTACCTCCATTTACAAAAGTACGATTTGGCTCAATGTATTCGGAATGTAAGTGTGTGCCTATGATTGCACCCTTACTGATTTCATTTTTTAAAACGTCACAACAGGCTTTATCTGAAACCACTTCAGGTGAAACAAAATATATCGGGTTGATTTTATATTTATCCCAAATAGGCCTGAGAATTTCCGGTATACCCTGCAGCACTGAAGTAAAAGTAAAAGGGAATGACCGGTTCCAGTGAATATCACAGTCCGGTTCCGTGTCAATAGTTATATATAATTCAAATTTCATTGATCCCCTTTTTTCTGAAATACAAATTCATTACAGCCTGTAGGCGTTGCCGGCATATTAAATCTAATCAAACGAAAACCCTGTTTTTCAATATAATTTTTTATTTCATCCACAGAAGCGTATTCATAGGGATAGCCGCCTAACCAATCAATAATGTCATAATAAAAACTCATTCCGCGGACTTGCGTGAAAGGATTTTTTCCTGTAACAATAAATTTTGCGATGGAGATGATCACATAAAATATTTTAATCATGAACCATTTCAGAAAACCGGGAGAAATATTGTAAAACCATTTAATGGCATTCCATAATCCGGATGACCAGTGTTTGTTATATATGGCTATAATATACCATCCATCTTTTTCTACCAATTGCATTGAATTGTCAATAGCTTTCCACATTTTCCCCGTATGATGCAAAACGCCCCATGAATGAACAATATCATACTGACTGGTCTCCCTGTCGGGCGAACAATTTTTAATAACATCCACTATTTCGCTTTTAAGAATAGAGCCTATAATCGTTTGAACAGCATCAATTTTCGTGTCACGAAAAAAAACAAGGTTCTTCTCAAGTACATTTTTACATTTCGGATTAATATCACAACCTACGGTTTTTGCTCCTTTTTCTGATGCTATCAACAGGCTCAGACCCTGTCCGAATCCTATATCAACGAATGATTTCCCGATAATATCAATTCCTGAGAACAATTTATCAAAGTGCTCTTTTGCCTGGCTGATGCTGTCGGCAGTCAGTGCATTTTTGGAAAAATCATCCCAGTTTTTACCGAAATCAAACTGCATTACGCATATTTTTTACCCACCAGTAATTAAAAACAAACACCAGCCATAGTTGCCTTGCATAGTCCTTTTTATTACTGATATGGGTGTTGTACAAATATAATACAAATTCTTTATTAAGTAATTTATGCTCAAAATAGAAATCTTCTGTCAGGCATTTTGATATAAACGTACTGTTTTTTATCCATGTTGAAACAGGAACCGTGAACCCTCTTTTTTTTCTATTTATGATCTGAGCGGGGATGAAACTTTTTGCAATGTCTTTTAAAAGCCATTTTGTGGAAAGTCTTCTGATTTTATATTTTTCAGGCAAGCTTAATACAAGCGGAACCAGCCTGTGGTCGAGAAAAGGCACGCGCGCCTCCAATGAATTAAGCATAGAGGCCGAATCCACTTTTTTAAGGATATCCTCTGCAAGGTAGTAGGTTAAGTCATTTAACTGAACAACTGTTATATCATTTTTTTCGTCAGGAAAATCAAGAAGAGCATTATCGGAAAGATAATCAGCAAGCAGCTTTTTCCGTTCATCCTCTTTGAATGTTGCCATCCAGTTAAAATGCCTGTGGTTTATATTTTTATTATAGTTTTCAAAAAAACGTTTTGCCTTAAATGCAAGTGTGACTTTTTTATCTGATGGCGGAATTATTTTCAAGAGATTTTTACACAGTCCCATAAGAAATTCAGGAAAATACAGGATGATCTTATGCGCCAGATACGTATCATACCCGCCAAAAACTTCGTCTCCCGCATCGCCGGAAAGCGAGACTGTAACTTTTTTCTTTGTGATTTGAGAGAGTAAGTATGTCGGAATCACTGATGAGTCTCCAAAAGGTTCATCCATATTTTCAATAATGTGCTTTATTATATCTTCATTGATTTCTGAAAATTCCCAGAGATGGTTTGTTTTGATATGATCAGCTACAATTTTAGAATAGGGGAGCTCATCAAACGATTTTTCTTTAAAGCCTATTGAAAAGGTATCGAAATCCGAATGGTTTTTTGCAATAATGGCTGATATCAGAGACGAATCAACTCCACCTGAAAGAAAGCTCCCGACAGGAACATCAGAGATGAGCCTTTTTTCAACGGCATCAGGAATCAATTCTTTTATTTCCTTTAACCGTTGTGAAACCTCTAACGTTTTTGCCAATTGAATTTCGGAATCAAGGTTGTAGTATTGCGATATTTCAAGCGATTTTGTTTGTAAATTAAAATATAAATTGTGGGCAGGTTTTAATTTGAATACATTTTTGAAAATGGCAAGATCTTTTCCTATGTATTTTTGATAGAAGTAGAAATTCAAAGCATTTTCATTGATTTGCAGATTAAGGTCATGCGCCCTGATAGCCTTTAATTCAGAAGAAAAAATAAACTGATTTCCGTTGAAAAAGTAATACAATGGTTTTTCTCCGAAACGATCACGCGACAGAAACAACAGGTTTTTATTTTTATCATATAAACAAAAAGCCCACATGCCATTCAGCTGGTTCACACAAGACGTGCCCCATTCTTCATAAGCGTGTAGCAAGACTTCTGTGTCTGAATCAGACTCAAAGTTATGACCGTTCTGAATAAGCTGTTGTTTTATCTTCTGGAAATTGTAAATTTCACCATTGAAAATAATAATATAGTCTTTGTATATCATCGGCTGGTTTGCCTTTTCAGAAAGGTCTATGATGGAAAGACGACGGTGTCCCAAAGATAATGACTGATCAAAATAAAACCCTTCACCATCAGGCCCGCGGTGACTGATTTTATCAGTCATTATTTTTATAACAGATTTATCAATCCAGTTGAACCCTGCTATCCCGCACATTGCTTAAAATTTTTAGGTTTTGCCCAAAAATATTATCCCATGAATACTTCTCAATAATTTTTCTGGAAATAATTCCATCTGAAATAATCTTCTCTTTATTATTGGAGTACTTTAAAATAGCTTGTACAATACTGTTATGAGAAACCTCATTAATAAGAATACCATTACCGTTTATCAGCTCACAATTTCTTCCAACATTTGTAGTAATAACGGGTAATCCGCTTGCCATTGCTTCCATAACGGTGTTGCTCATGCCCTCAACCTTGGAGAGTTGTATATATATATCAGCGTTTGCATATTCTTCCTGTATCTTTGAAAAATCTACTTCATCGGTAAATGTAACATGTTTTGAAAGGTTCAATTGACTAACCAAACTCCTTAAATATTTTCCCTCACAGCCGTTTCCAACTATCGTAAGATAAATGTTTGATTCGCTTAACCTATTAACATCAGGAAGTGCACGAATGATAAAATCAATCTGCTTTAGCGGAATTAACCTTCCTACAAAAAGCAATGTAATTTCTTTAGAATCTGTATTAAACTTTTTTGGTTTAAACTTCGAAATATCTATGCCGTTTGGAATAACATCAATATTCAGAGACGGGGAGATAGCCAAAACTTCTGATTTTAGCGTTTCACTGTTTGAAATCAACGAGTGAGCTTTACTCCATATTTTTCTTACAAAAGGAAGAAACAAAAAATAAATGAGTTTACTTAAATCAGGATTATGAAAGGGAACATCCGACCCTCTGATTGAAACAGAATATGGTATTTTTCTTAATTTTGGATGAAAGGCGATCATGCCTGTGGGAATAGTAAAAAAAATCTGAATAATGTCTGGTTTAAATATTTTTAATACAGATGGAATCGCTAACCATGCCTTCTTTACAAAATCAAACATCTCTTTATTTGAACAACAATAAATTTTTTTTCTTTTGGTTTTTAAACGATGCAGTATATACCCGTCTTTTTTCATGACCCCGAATTCATTCCATCCGGCAGTCAAAAAGTAGACTTCATTGCTTTGCGCATACAATTCTGCCAGATACATTGATTGTTTCCCTCCTCCTCCTCCTAATGGCGGGTACTCGTAATTAATAATGAGAATTTTCAATATTCCAAAATTTAATTGTTTTTATTAATTTTCATTACAAGATGACAAATCTACAACTTTTTTACTAATATTATTTTATTGAACAGCCTTTAACAGGTCGTCCGTTCTGAATACCCAGCCATATTCGACACCGCATACCTTATCGGTAAATGCAGCCAGTTTCCTGTAATTATTCATAATATAATTTCCCGGAACGCCCCGGTATGCGACATTTTTACTAATTTGAATATACTCGATTTTCCCTTCTTTTAATTGGGTAAGCATATTTTTAAGTTCTTTATATCCGAATGTCATATACCGGTTTCTGCCCTGAGCGGAATAAAGAGGCCCAAATCGCTTAGGGGAAACCCATGAATTAATATAATCATAGAGTACCTTCGTTTCACCTTTCGATTGTTCTTCAATGTATTTAAAACAGGGATGTGCTGTTTCTCCCCAGCCAAGCCATGTCCATTCGCTGTATGTATTCATGTCCAGATAATCTTTATTCTCTACGGTACTACTGCGAAAAAAACTCATATATCCAAGGTAATACGGGTAGGCGGCAATCATTGGGCGAAGCGTAAGTGCAAGTAAACAAAACAATGATATATAAACAAACTTATTGCTTTGTAAGGATAGTAAAATTCTTACTGAAAAGTAAATTACAAAAATCATGATAAGAAGGTATAATGGTAATAAATATCTTGAATTTATCGGGGGCATTAATGCAAAATATGAAATGAATGAAATTAAGGGGAACAATATTAAATAAGGGAGCAACTTATCCTGGTGAAATATTTTTTTTCGTTGTGCCCATAAAAAAAATAAAGGCGAAGCGAAAAAAAGTAATACTATTAATTCAGGCGCTGAATAAACAAACAACCGGAACATATTATAAGAGATTTTTAAACGGGTAAGAAATGAACTTTTATCCATGGTTGTAATGGAAACCTGGGCTATTTCCGGGGTTGAATATATTTCTCCGCTTGCAATTTTATTTTTAACAGCCCCATCGGCATAGTAGGAACCGATCATATTGTTTTCCTGAAAAAAAACAGAGGAAATAAAAATTAAAATAAAAAATATGAAAAGGATTTTAAGAGCTCTTGCCGTTTTAATCTCAGAGATTCGTTTTAAAACAGTTTCTTTTTGAAAAGATAACGCACGTATCACTATAAAACCAATAACCGATGCAAACAGAAGGTATATTATTGTAACAACACTTATTTCCTTTGTCAGGAAGGCGATGTTCTTAAAAATCATGAAAATTTTCAACGGGTTCAGCCAAAATTGCGGTACCAGTAAAAAGACGGTTCCGAAGAATACTGCAAAAATTAACAATAGTCTTCGTGATAATCTGATAAAAACTATTTTCAGGCTAAGTTTTTGAAATAAAATAAAAATAATTTCAAAAAATAATATAATGAAAAATGTGATGAATGTTGTGTCTTTTTCAATGATTGCAAAAGCTATAAAAACAATAGATAAAACAAGGTGACTGATTTTATTTCCTTTAATAAATAGGATATAATTAAGGATGGCTGCAATTGAACAGGGAATTGACAATGCATCGTATTTGAACACTTTTATTCCTCCTATCAGAATCGGATAATTGAGAAAAATTAAAGTAATGAATAAATAATACAGGAAATTTGTTTTCCATGTTAATCCGGAAATTTTGCCAATCATATGGATGCAGTAGAATAAAAGGATCAGCGACAGAGTGACTTGAACAATCATATAAGGTAGTACCGCAGTGTAATAAAAATTCCCGGAAATCAAATCACCGGATTGATATCCTGAAAAAAACAAATGATTAATCAGTCTTCCCGGGAACCCTACGAAAATAAAAGACAGGTTTGAACCATCAGATACAGTAACAGAATTGATATCTTTAAAAAAATCCATGAACCTGGGAAGTGTAAATTGCAACTGGTCTGCCGTTGGGTATTGACTAAGATATGCATAAAAAGAATAAACAGTAAAAAGGATGGCGATTGCAAATATCGAGATAAGCAGGATTTTAAAGAATTGATTTGAATTTCTCATGATAATTTTAACTTATTTTTTTAAAACAGTGTGCTGTTTGTTATATATCATTGTGAAATGTATAGCGCCTCCAATGATAGCATCTAAAAGCTGCATTCCTAAAAAAGCTATCGAAAGCGCAAGCGCTTTTTCATTTACAACTCCAAGCCATCCCAGTAAACCTAAAAAAGTACCTTCCCTTACACCCAATCCTGCTATGGTTACTGGCAGAATTAACGCAATGGTTACAATTCCAAAAATCCAGCAATAATCAAAGAAACCAACATCTATCTGGATACTTCTGCTAAATACGTATATAAGCAAAACAGCCAGCAACTGGTAAATGCAGCCGGCAAAAATATTTATAAATATCAGCCCCGGATTTTTGAGATATAATTTAAATTCTGCAATGGCTTTTAGTAAATGATTAACCGTTTTTTCGATTTTTTTAAAACGGGTAAAATATTGACAGATTTTATTTATAAATGAGAAAAAACGCTCATTGCGCAAACTGAACAGAATAATGAAAAGCAAAAGGACACACAGAATAATTGAAACTGTAACCTCCCGCGGAATCATCTTCATGGAGCAGATAATACCCAGAATACAAATTATCAAAGTCCCAATGACTCCTGTGATCTTGTCGAGAATCACAGATGCTGCAATTTGCTCGGCATCTTCATGCCCTTTTCCTAAAATCCATGCTTTAACTCCTTCTCCCGCTATCTGACCGGGGAGCACAATGGAGTAAAACCTGCCGATCATGGCGATAAGAATAATCTTAAAATAATGGTGCCGGGGAATCAGTAATTTCCACTTATAGCCGCTGACAAGAATTGCAATAATGTTTACTGAAATGGCAAGGATTATCGTGCTGACCGATATTTGAGAAAATATTTCGAATACTTTTTTAAGTTCTATATGATAAAGAAAAACTGTTAACAGAACGGCGCTAATAAGCAGTTTTAAAAATAATTTTAATATGTTTTTATTAAATTTCAAATTGAACGAAAAAATTAATCAAGATAACTTTCAAACCCCAGTGCAAAATTTTTCCGGAACAGTTTATTGAACAAACGGAGTAATATAATAAATACAATAGCTTCTATAGGGAATCGCAGCAAATTGTACTTAAATCGTAAATAAGCAATCGGGTAAAAAAGTTTGTTTATTATAAAAACAACCGGCTGCATGTTCCTTGGAACCATTTTATAAAACCCCGGATTTACAAGAGGCAGATAAAAATTTGCAAACACTTCAAGTTTCCAGCGATAGTCTTTTTTCCACCAGGGAGCATGAAATTTCCGCAACGTATGCGTGGCCCATCCCTCCATTTTTTCAGGAGGACGAAAACCATGCTCAATCGCCTTTTTGTAAAGTTCGGTTCCCGGATACGGCGTATAAAAGAAAATACGTGTTCTCAGCGATTTGTCTATCAGCTTTGCCTGCCGGATCATATCAAGCGTCATGTCAATGTCTCTGTCGCTCTCTGAGGGAAAGCTTATCATAGTTGAAAACAACGGTGTGATATTATGCTTATTCAATATTCTGACAAAAGTATAATTATCCTCGACCGTTGCTTTCTTATCGATCATTTCCATCACTTCTTCGTCTCCTGATTCAGCGCCGATATAAATCTGCCTGCAACCAGACCGGTAAAACAAGTCAATGTCTGAGTCTGAAAACAATTTCAAAAACAGTCCCGCATGTGCGCTGGTATCCCAAAACAAATTTAATACTGATGAAATAAGCTGTTCGCAAAATTCAACCGTGAATTTTTTATTGACAAAAAAATTATCGTCATCAAATGTTACGCAATCAATATTCGCAGCTTTTTTAAAATAGGCAAGGTCTGATATTATTTCATCAACATTTTTACAATACCATTTTCTTCCATACACTTCTGCCACACAGCAAAACCCGCAGTTATAAGGGCAGCCATGACTTGTGAAATAACCTAAGCACCTGCCGGCATATGCGCTTTTGAATACATAATCATTAATATCAATCAAACCATAATTGATCTTTGGGAAGTCATTGAAGTTTGTAAATTTCTCATTCGGGTTTATAATAATTTTCCCATTATTTTTATAGGCCAACCCTCTGATTTCAGTAATATCAAGATTATTCACAAGAGCTTGAACAAGGTTTCTGAAAGGTATTTCACCCTGTCCCATTATTGCCATATCAATATAATCTTCATCCAGTACCTGTTCCGGGAGAAGCGTTGCCTGCCACCCGCCCCACACGACCAACGCATTATTTTGATTTTTAATATATTTTGAAAAACTTATGGCGCCTTTAATCTGGTAGCCGGTCATTGAACTCACACCTGCCAGAAGGATCCGGTCTTTAACAGGTTCAATTCTGTAATGATAATCTTTGTTAACCTGTTCATCAATTAATATAATCTGCAGGCCAAGGTCACGAATCATCCGTTCTAAGTAAAGCAGGGCATAGGGTATTCTGCCCCTTGTCTCTTCGGGCCAGGGAGATGGATAGAATAATATGATGGTATCTTTCGTCAATCCGGTTTTTTTTCTGCTACGATTATCATTCTGCCGGTTCCAAAAGGAGATAAAATAATCCCCATAAACTGGGCAAAGAAAAGTTTCATAAGGTATGGGAAAACAGTAAATATTCTGGCCGCTAAAATAAGAAAAGAATTGCACCCGTGTTTCGAATAATATTGTAAACTCCTGATGATATCGGAAGGAACTACTTCGTCCAGGATTTTGATATTTACAAAACCAATTTGGGAAAGCAGCTTTTTTATGCCTTTTTTTGTAAAATGAACCCTGTGCCTGGGTAGGTCAAAACCACTGCAAAACTTACCAAAAAATCTTGCTTCCCATGAATCGAAACGGGGAATTTTAATAAACAATAAACCTGAATTTACTAAACCGCTTTGATAAATATCGGCCAGGCATTTATTAAAACCATTGATGTGTTCCAATACATGGCGGGCAACAATAACATTATACTTTTTATTATATCTTATTTCGGAGGCAAAGCCATTCTGCAAATCAATATTAAAATTATTTTTTGCAAAATCAATCCCGCTTTTGCCAGGCTCAATTCCTTCGACGATGAATCCCGCTTTTTTTGCTTCATTTAAAAATTCGCCCCTGCCAGATCCGATTTCGAACAATGTTGGGTTCTTATATCCTGTTTTTTTCAATATAATCTTCAAATCGCTCCGGTATTTTTTTGTCTGGAGAAATGCAGCAAAAGATTTTTTGGGTTTGTATGCTTCATATTCGTCAGGATAGTAAGATAATAATTTATCATCAGAAAGGAAGGGTGTGGATAAACCGATCTCACAGTTATCGCAGTATGATATTCCAAAGGTTGGAGAATTCCCGTCAAGAATAAAATAATCCTTCCCGTCTTCGAACAGAATTTTACATTCATTATTGCATACGGGGCAATTCATAAAATTCATCAATTATAAAGTCTTTGTTTAGAAATACCTTTGTCATTTTAAACTTAAAAATATCGAATAATGAACACTGAATAATGAATGTCGAAGTGTGTCTATCACACAGAACTGGCTCAAACAGTCACTGGCTGTTTGCCCTATTTCAAAATTCTACGGTTCGACCCGCCTGCTCACGTAAAACGTGATAAATGCGAAGCGGGCAGGTATTCGATATTCATAATTAATGTAAAAGAAAACTTTAATTTTTTACACGCCCAAAATTCGATACACCTCATCAATCCTTCTCCCTACGGCATCCCATGATAAATTATGAACGGCGCGCTCTCTTGCTTTTTTCCCTATTTCTTTGCATTCATCCGGATGATTCACTGCCCATATAATTCTTTCAGCCATTGATTTTGCATTTCCGAACTCTGCAAACAGGCCGGTATCTCCCAGTATTTCTCTGGAAACGCTGCGGTCAAACGCAACAGTGACCATTCCCATGGCCATGTAATTATAAATTTTCCCGTCGCCTTCCGTGATAGCAATTTTTGGAGCAATCGCTATATCAGCTAATGATAAATACTGCGGCAGAATATTATAATCCACTCTTCCGAGAAATTTAACTTTTCCCTCAATTCCATAATCTTTACAAATTTCTTTATATTTCTCAATGTTAGGAAACCCGATAACAATAAACTGAATGTCGGTCATTATTTCTGAAACATACTTAAAAGTTTCGAACATTACATCAGCGCCCTGGTATTGTTCTAATAAACCCATAAACAGGACTCTCGGCCTGTTTTTATCAATCTTATATTTTTCCGCTATTTCTTCATTAAAAGGTAACGGACAAAAATTATCCGTATCAACTCCGTCTTTTACATTTCTTCTTCTTTTTTCAGGCACACCGGCGGTTTCGAGTTCTTTCAGCATACTTTCCGATTGCGTTATAACAAAAAACCAGTTGACAATTCTTTTTTCAAACCAAATAAAAGACTTATGAAAAATACTTCCTTGCTCAATAAATCCATGTTGCAGTGATTCTCCGGTTAATGAACCCTGCATGTCGAAAATGTATTTTTTTTTCGGAAAAAATAGTTTGCAGATTCTTGCTATTATGGCGCCTTCGTGAAGATGTCCGTGAATGATATCCGGTTTGAATTTCAGAACTGTTCTGATGGTTGTTAAAATCATGAAAGGCAATAAGAGAATTTTAGAATAAGAAGGACCTGCCGAGAGTTTATGATACCAGAAAAAATTGATGGTTCTTACAATTTTAATTTCCGGAACATCTCTTCCAAGCCCGTAAGTACATAAAATGATTTCATGCCCGAATTTCTGAAGGGCTTTGATTTCTTCGTATATTTGAGTATGGCAGCCCCTGTCGGCAAAAAACGGGGTGGGTGCAATCATCAGAACTTTCATTATTCTCAATGATTTTCTTTAATATAATTCAGCAGGGTTTCTGATACGTACTGTACGTCGTCATCGGTTAATCGTAAATGCATGGGCAGGCTGATGATTTCTCTTGAAACTTTTTCTGCTTCAGGACAAGTGCCCAGTGCATATTTATACATTTTGTATTCTGTGTTGGAACGGTAATGAACACCGGGAAAAATATTTTTGGAATTTAAATATACAATCATTTCATCTCTCAGATTCTCCGGAACCCGGATCTGGTATAAATGGCGGGACGAAATGCAATTATCCAAATGCTCAATTAATTTCAAATCCGAAATGCCATAAAAATATTGATCATACTTTTGTGCGATTTCTCTTCTTTTTTCATTGTCCCTGTTCATATATCTGATCTGTACCAGCCCGATCGCAGCCATAATAGAGTTTCCGTGCGCTTTCAATCCCACATATTCAACTTCATAAAGCCATTTATAATTTCCCTTTGCCCTTGAATACGTATCTTTTGATATTCCAAGCCAGCTAAGCATTCTTGCTTTTGTATCAAATTCATTTTCCGTGAAGCAAATCATACCTGAATCACCGGTAGGTAAATTTTTAACGGCCTGGTATGAGAAAACCGTGCAATCAATTCCATGCCCGATATGTTTATTATTAAAAACCGTTCCCGCCATATGGGCTGCATCTAAAATAAGTTTCAATCCGTGCGTTTTGCAAATATCAATTACATCGTTCAGTCTCCCTGCATTTCCTCCCATACCCACATACATTACAGCGCGGGTTTTTGGCGTAATTCTTTTTTCAATAGATTCCGGATCAAGGCATAGTGTATCATCCGTATCGGCAAAAACCGGGTGAAGCCGTTCATAAAGAATTGCATGGTTCGTAGAGATAAAGGTGAGAGGCGTAGTAATCACCTCATCGCTGTCGTTCCATTTAAATTCTTCTTTAAATAATTTTAATGCCAGGTGTAATCCTGCTGTATTTGAATTTAAAAAATGCGCATTCGAAAGGCCTGTATAATTTTTCCAGGCATCTTCAAACCGGTTGGTTTTAAAACCGATACCGGTCCATCCTATTTCCAGGCATTCCCTGATTTCTGCAAGGCACTCGTCAATATTATAGGTAGGTACAAATAACTGAATGTTTTTCATCTAAATATACTTAATAGCTATTAATTACATAATGATTTTCTTACAAAGGTAGAATTTTTATGTCATTGAACAACAAGTGAATTTCATTTTTTATTCTACTTTTGCAATGCAGAAGATAATGCAAACTATCTTCAATCAATACTTCGGTAATTTTTTTAATGAAGGGCTAAAGCCCTTGGTATTTCTGCGTTTTATCACTTACCCCGACCTTAAGGTCGGGGTAAGTCAAAACGCTCACGAATAGCGGGCTTTAGCCCACGATGAGTAGCGTTGCCACAACGTGGCTCACGCCAAAATGACCCCAAAAATTACCGAACTATTGTTCAATAAAATTTGTAAACATAACTAAAATATATATCTATGAATACATTTAATGGATTAAAACCTGAAGCTATCTGGAATTACTTTGAAGAAATATGCCAGGTTGCGAGGCCTTCAAAAAAAGAAGAAAAAATGATTCAGTTCCTTCTTGAATTCGGCAAAAAAAATAATCTCGAAACCAAAAGGGATGAAGCGGGAAATGTACTGATCAAAAAACCGGCCACCCGGGGAAAAGAAAATCTGAAACCCATAATTCTTCAAAGCCACATTGACATGGTTTGCGAGAAAAACAGCGATGTGGTTTTTGATTTTGAAAAAGATGCGATACAACCTTTTATAGATGGCGACTGGGTGAAAGCAAAAGGAACTACCCTCGGCGCAGACGATGGTATCGGTATAGCTGCTGAAATGGCTATCCTCACTGCAAATAATATTGAACACGGACCTATCGAGTGTCTTTTTACTGTTGATGAAGAAACAGGCCTGAGCGGCGCATTTGCTTTGAAAAAAGGATTTTTCGACAGTAAAATATTATTAAACCTCGATTCTGAAGATGAAGGGGAATTATTTATCGGATGCGCAGGAGGGATAGATACTGTTGCATATTTTCAATACAATACACAAAAGGTTCCGGCCGATCATTGTGCCGTTAAAATTCAGGTATCAGGCTTAAAGGGTGGGCATTCCGGCGATGATATCGAGAAAGGATTAGGCAACTCCAATAAGATTTTAAACCGTTTTATTTGGAATTCCACGTATAAATTTAATGCAAAAATTTCTACAATAGATGGAGGAAACTTAAGAAATGCCATTGCCCGTGAAGCTTATGCTATACTTACTCTTCCAAAAGAGAATAAAGACAAATTTACTGAATATGTCAGGTATTTCGAAAAAGACGTTAAATTTGAATTATCGCATACCGAACCGGGATTAAAATTCAGCTACGAAGAAGTTTCCCTTCCATCGTTTTTAATTGACGACGCTACTCAAAAAAATCTTATCAATGCCGTATATGCCTGCCCTCACGGGGTGATAGCCATGAGCCGGTCCATGCCGGGACTTGTTGAAACATCGTCAAATCTTGCATCCATAAAATTTAAAGACGATAAAATTATTGTAACTACCAGCCAGCGCAGTTCGGTTAATTCTTCCAAACGGGATATTGCCAATATGGTTGAGAGCGTATTCCTTCTTGCAGGCGCTGCGGTTGAACATTCCGAAGGATATCCCGGCTGGACTCCGAACACCAACTCAGAAATTTTAAATATTGCAAAAATATCATATAAAAAACTGTTCGGTATTGAACCCAACGTGAGAGCTATTCATGCAGGACTGGAATGCGGGTTGTTCCTCGAAAAATATCCCGATCTGGATATGGTTTCATTCGGTCCCACTTTGCGGGGCGTACATTCGCCGGATGAAAAAATCAATATCCCATCGGTTCAGAAATTCTGGGATTTACTGCTCGAAATCCTGAATAATATTCCGATAAAATAAAAGTTAATAAATAGAAATTTTCTTTACAGTAATTCTATTACCTTTTATTATCTGTAAGAAATATATCCCAGTATTTTTATTGCTGAAATCTAATTGCATCATATTTGCGTATGGCTTCCCGCTGGTAACATTTACTAGTTTCCCAAGCATATCAAACACTTTTACTTCAATACCGTTAAGCATATTCTCATCTTCAGCCTGGATATTTATCATATCATGCGACGGATTGGGGAATATCAGCAGGTTGTCTTCAGTTTTCTGAACAGAAACATCGCTGATCAGGCACACTACCGGTTCTATTCCCAGGGATGTTGTAAGACCAAAAACATCCTTGCATGTACTCCATGCATTGCTTGCCTGCTTTACATATAATGTATTAAGGCCACTGGGTCCCCTGTCAACAGCCATGGTTACCACAAGGGTATCCGAGGTTCCGTATTGAACTTCCCACCCTACAAAGAAAGTACCGTCTACATGAACCGGAGGATTGAAGGTTACTAATTTATAATAATCTGAATGAAATGTATTCAGGAGAAGATCTTCATAGCCCAGTTCCGATGAAGGAATGTCAGAGCCGCCCCATATTCTGAACCGTATCGTGGATGATGAAGATCCGGGACTAGCTATTTTTACAGGTACAAGAATCGCGTCTACTTCACTCCATGTGTAATCCGTAAATTTATCAGCATATGCTTTTATCCCTTTTCCGTTTGGTCCGGGCAACATTCCCCAGGTATCAGACAATCGCCGGTAACAAACGCTTTCCGAATGGCCGATATTGGTAATCGTATCGCAGTAATTATTCATATACGAAGGGGTAACAATTATATATTCGCATTTGGTGAGAGAATCATCTCCGTTAAGGTTAGCGACTTTAAGCGTTACACAATATTGTCCGGGGTTATTATAAGTAATTCCTGTAGGGTTCTGAACATCAGAAGTGGCAGGAGAACCTCCCTGGAAACTCCAGTCCCACATCTGGGGATTATTGGTAGACTCATCCGTGAAATAAATGGTAGTGTTTATTGGTATTAACCTTGCTGATGCATCAAATTCGACAACCGGAGGCTGTGTCCCTATGTTTGATACCACATGAATATATGCCTGCTTTTTCAAAGAATCGCTGCCATTGGTGTTTGCTACAGTTAATGTTACCAGATAGTTTCCGACCGCATTGTATTTGATATTCATAGGGTTTTGAATGTTGGCGGTAGAAGGAGTTCCTCCTGTAAATTTCCATTGCCATGTAAGAGGTATTCCTGTGGAAAGATCTATAAAATTGGTGCTGTCGCCAACCAGCAGTGTGGTCTGCTCTGCAATAAAATTTGCAACCGGATGCTGGTAATTGGGCAATACCACATGAATATAATTGGTCTTTATCAACGTATCGCCTCCGTTGTTGTTTGCAACGCTAAGGCTTACATTGTAAACGCCAACAGCGCTATAAACGAGCGGCGGCGGCGTTAGTCCGCTGTACGACGAGGGTGTTCCTCCCGGGAAGTTCCATACCCAGGATGAAGGATTATTGGTTGACAGATCTGTAAACGTTACTGAGCCATTGACAACAACAGTCAGCGGGTTGCCTGCAAAATTAGCCGTGGGAGGCGGGCCGTTAACCTGTACATAGCCGTTTTGAGTTAAAGTGTCAGTGGTTGTTCCGTTTGAAACAATCAGAGTTACATCGAAGCCTCCGGGTGTACTGTAAACAATAGTTGGAGGCGTCTGTCCGCTGAACGAAGAAGGGGTTCCCCCGGGGAAACTCCATATCCAGCTGTTGGGCGGTGGAACTCCGGTTGAACTGTTTGTAAAAGTAACCGATAATGGCGGATTTCCCGTTAACGGTGTTCCGCTGAAATTAGCATTCAGGCCATTGCTTGGCTGGCAGGCATCCGACTGGCCTAACTGTTCTAACGAACCGCCGGCAGCAAAACAGGCCTGTATCCGGGTTTTTTGATTCGGAGTAAAATTTGCATACGCTATATCATCTACGTAATCCAAAAAATTCATATACATTATACCTGGGGATGCGGCGCTGCAGGCATCTGTTACAACCCCTGTCGGCGCGCCATAGGTCTCTGCATCCTGTACCGGCGTATCTGTACACTGATCGTCAGGGCTGCAACCCCCGGAATCGCCCCATATATGCTGCAGATTGAAACAGTGGCCGATTTCATGAGAAGCTGTTCCTCCAAGGTTATAAGGCGCTGAAGCTCCTGTAACGCCTACATACTCATAATGGCATACAAGCCCGAATTCATTGCTCAGGGGAGCTGTCGGATACTGAGCCCATCCACATAGTCCGCCTCCAAGGTCGCATACCCAGATGTTGAGATATTTGTCGGGATCCCATTGATCCATACCTCCGGTAGACGTATGTTTAATATCCGATGACATATACCAGGCTCCATGCGTTGAGGTGAGATGTTCTATGCCGGTTGTTGAATTCCCGGAAGGGTCTGTTTCTGCAAGACAAAACTGCAGGTCGGTATTTGCTTTAAGGGTTGTTGCAAATGATCCCATAGAGTGAGTGTTTTGTCCTCCGTAATCCTGGTTTAATACTGTTATTTGTTCCTGTATTCGGGAATCGGCAAAAGAACTCATCTGTGCAGAACTTAAAACTATATGAAAAACCACGGGTACTGTAACAACAACTTTGGGCGAATATCCGTCAGGATGCGCCAATACAAAATTGTTAACAAATTTTTGAAGTTTGTTGTATCGCTCCAGGTAGGTTGGATCTTTTTGTATCAGGGCAAGATGTGCCTCATTTGTTCCGCATTTTCTTTTTTTATTAATGGTTCCCTGTCCGTATGCAATTTGTCCAAGGAAAACCATCATGGTAAAAACAACCGGGAATAATTTTATACGATTCATAACTAAGAGGTTTAATTTTTTGCAATATAAATAAAAATCATAAAAGAAAAAAATCATTAAACATCATATAGTAAGACGCAGTTTAAACTTTGCAGTTGCCTTATATTAATAAAAAAACTCCCTCTCGGGAGCTTTTCTGCGAGTCAAATAAAGTTATCTGTTAATCGAAACTTTTTTAACAACATTACCTTCCGGAGTATCAAAATAAATAATGTACAAACCATTGCCATAAGGCGTAAAATCATACCGAAGTTTGTTCTCGGCATCGTTCCTGTTAATCAATCCTATCTGTTTACCGATAGCGTCATAAATATATATTTTTACATCTTTCAGCGAGTATTTGCCCAGATCAATATTTATAAATGATTCTGATGGATTCGGATAAATATTAATGGTATTAACCATATGATTGCTGTTTACATCAACGAGAGGACAAAGATCAGGAAAAATTGCCATGTCAATATTTGTTCCATACACTGTTGAGAATGGATGCCATGAATTATCATCATACCACATTTCATAAGCTAAAGGTGAAGTCGAACTACAAGCATATTGAACTGACCAAATGGCAAGCTGATTGGTAGTATTGTTAAAACCTGTTGGTAAAACCACGCTTACAAAGAAATCTGCGCCTACAGTAACAGGAGTTGAAAAATGGTACTTATTATTAAAATTAATTCCTTGATTTGTTGTATCTATAGCGCTTTTAACAATAGTAGCGCTCGTACCTAAAAGTGTGCCCGGAGCGCCGCCATTTGAGCTGTAGATTTTTACGGATGTATTGCCGGTAGTGCCTTTTTTTAATCCATACAATACAAAAACGTCAGAAATTGTTCCGCCGCCGGTTCCTGAATACAACATAGCTTTTTCTTTGTCAAGCCATGCATTTTGTCCACATACATATCCGCTATCATAGGGTGAAACATCAATATAATAAATCGCCAAATTACATGTACCGCTGGTAAATGATGCTGGCATAAGCGTATCGCAACTTGTTGTACCGCCTGTTGTTGTAAATGTAATTTCGTTTCCGTAAGCGGTTCCTGAAGTGTTCGTTGCATAAGCCCTGACATAATAAAGAGTGCCCAACGTGAGCCCTGTGATATTGCTTGTAAATGTACCTGTACCCGATCCATCTGTTGTATGCGAACCCGAAATAGTGGGACCTGATGTAGTAGCCCAGCAAACACCCCGCGCTGTTACTGCCGATGAACCCTGCGAAGAAATATTACCTCCGCTCACCGCTGTCGTATTGGTTACAGACGATGCGGAAGTAGTAGTAAGGGTTGGTAAACTGGCGCTTGCGGATGTAGTGAAAGTTAAATCGCTTCCATAAGCAGTACCGGCACTGTTTGTAGCATAAGCCCGGTAGTGATACAGCGTGCTGGCTGTTAATCCGGTAATGCTGCTTGTAAATGTTCCGGTTCCTGAACCATCGGTAGTGTGAGAGCCGGTAGCCACCGGATTTGCAGAAGTTCCCCAGCAAACGCCTCTTGCCGTTACTGTAGCGCCGCCGTCAACAGTTACATTTCCGCCGCTTGCAGCAGTAGTAGCTGTAATGGAAGTTGCAGTGGTTGTAGTAACCGTAGGTATGGTGGCGCCGCCAGGAGGTACGCATCCAAGAGAAGAAGTCAATGAATATAATAAACCGCCCGGTGTAAAAAGAGCCTGAATTCTTGCTTTCTGATTAGGTGTAAAGTTTGCATATGCAGCATCGTCAGAATAATCCATGAAGTTCATATACATGATACCGGGAGATGAGGGTGAACAGGCATCCGTAAGGACGCCGGTAGGCGCTCCATATGTTTCGCTGGCCTGATTAGGAGTATCGGCAGAATAATCCGTACCGCTGCACGTACCGCCGTCATCGCCCCAGATATGATACAAATTAAAGCAATGGCCAATTTCGTGTGAGGTTGTTCCGCCTTGATTATAGGGCGGTGAAGCGCCTGTAACGCCAAAACACTGATATAATATAACCACACCAAAAGTAGCGTTGATACCACTGGTGGGGAATTGCGCATACCCGCAAAGACTGCTCCCCAGATTACAAACCCAGATATTCATATACTTGGTAGGGTCCCATGCATCGGCTCCGCCCTGGCTTGTATATTTTACCGCATTATTAGTAGAGAACGACGTTACGGTTGTGGATACCCTGTCAATACCGTTTGTTGCAGTTCCGTCAGGTTTCCGTTGTGCAAGACAGAATTGCAGTTCAGTATTTGCCTTAAGACTTGTGGCAAAAGAACCCATGGAATGGGTATTAAGTCCGCCATAATCCCTGTTCAGACAGGTAATCTGTTCATTAACTCTCGTGTCAGAAATATTCTGAGCAGTAGTTTTATAAACAACATGAACAACAACCGGGACAGTAACTACTGTTTTTGAGTTATTGATATAATCCTGGTTGTTCTCTATCCATTTTTGGATAAATTTTTCAGTTTCCTGTTTTTTGATTGTAATGCCTGGATCGGCGGCTTCCAACTGCGCATTGTATTCCATGGTGCCGCATTTCCTTTTTTGCTGAATTGTCGCTACCCCGTTACCTTTTGAAATCTTAGTAACATTAATAGACTGTTGCGCGTTTGTAATTCCCCCTGAGAACACAAACAAAACCCAAAAAAGTAAAAGTATTCTTCTCATGATTTTAAAATTTAATTAAACTTATTAATAGACTATCAAAATATTTAAAAGTTGCATTGTGTTGAAAACTTTCAGCAATTACATATTTACAAATATATATTTTTTTTAATATTGGCAAAATGTAAGGATAAAAATATTTGATAAAAACAATTTTTTTTTAAACAGGATATTATAGGCGGGTCATAATTATTCATTTTAGCAGGCGCTGCTATTTTACAATAACTAACTTCTTAATCATTGAAAATTTTGATTCTGAATCAATCCCAAAAAAATAGATTCCCGGGCAAAACCCTGATAAATCAAGATGAACAGAATTTTCATAAAAGCCGATATTTTTCGAAAAAATTTCCTGTGCAATCGAATTATAAATATGGATATGCGGTGAATATGTAGAGTATGGAATATTATAATGTATCACCACCTGATCTTTTGCAGGAACCGGGAATATCTCTGAGATCATTATATTATCGGTAATTTCAGGAATTGTATAAACCGTATTCGGGATTGTGGAAACTGTAAAATCGTCAAAATAAAAGCCATCATATGTTTGCATATAATTCCACTGGCTTTTCAGGGTAAACCTGAATTTTACACTCTGACCCACGTAGGGACTTAAATCAATTACTTCCTGCACCCAGTTCGGCATTAACCCGTTATAGACCGGGTGGCCCATGTTTACTGCAGAGGTGTAATGTCCGGCTAAAGGTGTCCACGTGGATCCGTTGTTTGTGGATATTCTCAGGATCACCGAATCCTGTGCCGGATTTACATCCCATTTTGCCCAGAACGTAAGGTAAGCGTTTGTTGCATTGGCGAGGTTTACGGCTTGTGTTAAGGTAATGGAAGAATTTACGGGAGGCATGTTATAATCTCCGGTGGGAGAATCTGTGATTGATTTTGTAGGCGAATGATAACTGGCCGTGGTTGTATTCCACCCGGTGCTTGTCCAGTTTGTTATTGTGTTGCCGGGATCGGTAAATACAATTTGCGGCTGTCCGTAGATTTTCGAAATTGTATCCGAATAAATATAAAGCCCGTTGTCCACGTTGATTAAAAATTTCATGTTCTGTCCGGGCTGGATTGTGGAAACAAGAGAGAAATCAATTGAATCATTCGCTTCCTGCAGGGTGGCCATGCTGTAAAATGTTTTACTGTTTCCCGCACTTTGTATGTTTGATGTCAGGGGAGAGATGGAGACTGTGAAATCTGCCGGAGCATCCAACCCGAGGCACTTCAGGTTGAAATTTATGTAATCATTCTGGCTGCTGATAAAGGTGGGTGTCAGATCAGTTATTTTTGCATATTTTAAAGCGAATCGTGCAATATAAAAATTCATATCCATATTCGCCCTGCACACATCTTCGATCCGGTTTATTGCCGGCCAGAAGCCATCATCTGCATTGCCGGCCTCAGGCGAAAATGCGATGATTTTTGGTTTTGTACTTTGCTCGCCATACATCCAGTCGTCCGATGTCCCGTTTCCGGTATATCCGACAGTCTGCATCGGAGTGCCATATATATAATTATTTACGGCTGTCATCAGCGCTGAATAATTATGAAACAACGATGAATCGGGAGTTTCATAATCGGGTAAATACCCCCAGGGGTATATAAGCAGATTGCTGTAACAATGATAGTTGATAGCCAATTTAAAAGTTCTGTTATTACAAAAATCCCGTATCAGTTGTGTTTCAGGTTCTGAGAAACCTGCAGTTCCCCGATAAGGGTCGTCTGACGGATCGTTGGATGAACCCACATCATCATAGCCCCACTCATAACCATAGTTCCGGTTCAGGTCAACTCCCGGGTTGCCGGTTCCGTTGGGCCGCATATTTTTGCGGTGCATGCCGCCGCCATCCGGGTCTGTGGTCTGGTTATATACATAACCGTCTGGATTGACACAGGGAATAAAATACATCTCTAAGTTATCAACTAAATATTTTATTTCATCGTTTGTATTATAATTCTCCAGAAGGTAATACATGAAAAAAATGAGTTGCTGCATGCCTGCCGGTTCGCGCGCATGGTGAAGGCCCGTGTAAAGAACCTCCGGCTCGTTTTCGTCCGTGTCGGGATTATCCGATATTTTAACATAAATAAGTTGCCTGCCTTCAATAGTATTTGTTGTTCCGATGGGTTGTTTCAATGATATCAGGCTTGGATACAAAAGCCTCATGGAATCAAATTCCTGCAGCATTTCATTATATGTGAGAAAGCCGCCCATGGAGCCTAATTTAAAATGGTCGGGTGTTGGATATGACTCAGATGACTTTTTCTTTTTCTCAGATTTTACGCCTTTGTTCCGGTCTTTATAATATTTGCTCATATCCTCAATCAGCACATCATACGCGTACCCGTTCTTTTTTAAAGTGCCTAATTCGGTTGCCGACAACTCGCCGATAAAATATTTTCCTTTTTTAAGTTTTCCGTTTTCCACATTCACGCCTAATTTGGCAACCTCTTTGATGTCTTTCCCGTCAAGGTATAACTTTACCCGCGAATATTTCTGCTGTTGTGCTGATAAAGAAAAACTGATCGTTAGTAAAATCATAAAAGCAATAAATCTTTTCATACTGGTTTAATTTTTTATTAGACGCTGATTCTTTTAAAAAGGTAACAGAATTTTTTAAAAAAAAATCAAAATGAAACACGAAAAATTATACAAAAAACGAAATACTTGCCTGCGGCAGGCAGGAAATTGTATATATTGTAATCAGTGATCGGTGTTCAGAAACCTTGCCTACCGGCAGGCAGGTCGGTGGTTTCTACTGATTACCGATTACCGATTATCATTTGAAAAATATTTAAATTTAGGTACATCAAAGTATAATAACAGAGCATGATAAATTTTATTCAATCATTTTTAAAAACTCCTGTTCTGAAACTAACCTGATTCCGAATTTTCTGGCTTTTTCTAATTTAGCCGGCCCCATGTTTTCCCCGGCTAAAATAAAACTTGTTTTTGATGATATGGAACCGGTATTTTTCCCGCCGTGTTTTTCAATCAGTTCCTTCAGCTCGTCGCGCGAATATTTTTCAAATGTGCCGGAAATAAGAATAGATAAGCCTTTCAGCTTTTCAGATAACAATTGGGTTGAATTCTCTTCAACGGCAAGTTTAACTCCGGCGTTTTTTAAATTTTCAATAACGGAAAGATTTTTCTCGTCTTTAAAAAAATAAATAATGCTTTCAGCAATCTTGTCGCCGATTTCTTCAACCTGCTTTAAATCCTCTGATGAGGAAGTTTTTAAAGCGTCTATCGAACCTATTGCTTTAGCTAATTTTTTGGCAACGGTTTCACCAACGTATCGTATTCCTAATGCGAACAGAACTCTTTCAAAAGGTGTCTGCTTGGAGTTTTCGATGCTCTTAATAATATTTTCGGCAGATTTTTTCCCCATCCTTTCAAGAGGTATAAGCTGGCTTATGGATAAATGATACAGGTCTCCGATATTTCGGATCAGACCTTCATTATATAATAGTTCAACCGTCTCTTCACCCAAGCCTTCAATATCCATGGCTTTGCGGCTGATAAAATGTTCGATTCTTCCTTTAATCTGAGGAGGGCAACCCGATTCATTCGGACAAAAATGTTTTGCCTCTCCTTCCTGGCGGATCAGCTTTGTGCCGCATTCAGGGCAATTCTCAATATACTGCACCGGAATGCAATCTGGTGTTCTCTTAGATAAATCAACGCCCACAACTTTGGGAATAATTTCTCCTCCCTTTTCAACAAACACATGATCGCCGATCCATACCCCGTGCAACTCTATCTGATCTGCATTATGCAGGGATGCGCGTTTAACAATGGTGCCGGCAAGATGTACGGCTTCTAAGTTTGCCACCGGAGTAACAGCGCCGGTTCTTCCCACCTGGAAATCTATGGAAACTAATCTGGTTGTAACCTGTTCGGCTTTAAATTTGAATGCAATGGCCCAGCGCGGTGTCTTTGCCGTAAAACCAAGCTGTTTCTGATGCTTCAGCGAATTCACTTTAACAACAATGCCGTCTATATTAAAAGGCAGTTCTTTTCTTTTATGATTCCATAGTTCAATAAATTTAAAAACCGCATCCATCGAACTGCACTTTTGAATATATTGAGGAACTTTAAATCCCCATTCACGGGCTTTTTGAAGATTGTCATAATGCGTTTCAGATGGCAGCCCCTCGCCAACTATGTAATATAAAAAACAATCTAAGTTCCGCTTTGCAACCATGGATGAATTCTGGATTTTTAAAGCGCCTGAAGCCGCATTGCGGGGATTTGCAAACAGGGGTTCTCCGGCAGCTTCCCGTTCATGGTTCAGTTTGTTAAAGGTATCATGAAACATCAATATCTCGCCCCGGATTTCAAACTCCTTTGGAATATCGTTTCCTTTCAAGATAAGAGGGATACTCCGGATGGTCCTTACATTTGAAGTTACATCATCGCCCCGGACTCCATCACCGCGCGTGACGGCATGCCGGAGCTTACCGTTTATATATGTCATATTGATCGATGCCCCGTCGTATTTTAATTCGGCGACATATTCAAAATTTTCACCGATCACTTTCTTAACCCTTTCGTCAAATTCAAGAAGTTCTTCTTCAGAATATGTATTCCCCAGCGAAAGCATCGGGTATTTATGTTCTATCTGCCGGAATTCGCTGCTGATATCGCTGCCCACACGCTGTGTAGGCGAATTTTCATCGGAAAATTCAGGAAACATCTTTTCGAGCGCCATCAGGTCGTTCATCAGAAAATCATATTCAAAATCAGAAACAACAGGCTGGGATAACACATAATAATTATAATTATGCTTTTCGATTTGTTCCCTCAGATGATAAATCTTTTTCCTTGCTTCTTCTTTAGATATCATAATATTGCCTGATGATTCCCGTTTGTTACACAATGTGATTTCAAAGATAAAATATTTGTTGTTAGCGACAAGATTTTATTGCTAAGGCACTAACCTATAGGTCATTCGTTTCAGTTCAATCTCTGCGATTTTTGCAGCATACTGCAGGTTTACTAATTGATAACCGGTATCTTCAAAGCTCGCCTGTGCTGTTTTCACATCAAGAAGTGTGGCCTGGTTCATCTGGAATTTTTTTATGACCAGATTTACTAATTGCCCGGCCATCTCATTGCTTGTTTGCTGTGACACGATTTGCTGAAGCGTGTTACTGTAAGATTGATATGTTTTCACCGTACCTGCGGTTAGAGAATTCAGCAGGCTCTCTTTTTGAAGTTTTGAATTATTGACATTAAAGACCGCAGCATCGCGTTGTGTCTTGTATATAGTACCGTTAAAAATCGGTATATTCAACGTAATCCCGACAGAGGGTCCGTAATTCTGATTATATAAAAGTTGCCCTGCATCGCTTTGAGCTAAGTTGAAATTATAACCCGCATTAATTTTAACAGAAGGATACCGCTGCGCAGAAACTTCCTTAACGATCTGCTCATTGATTTTTATTTGCTGTTCTGCTGAAAGGTATTGCGGATTGCGGTTAAGATAATTTATGATGGAATCCATCTGAATATTTTTATCAACTAATATGGTGTCTTTTATCTCGGCGGCGAAATATTTTTTCACACTCATGAGTTGCAATAAATCCGTTTTAGCCTGCCCGATTATCAGTTGCTGTGTCTTGATATTTTGTTCTCCGGCGTTCACATCTATCTGTGCCTGCAGATGCTCCACGTCATTAGCCATGCCTACATTTTTTCTCTGAGTGATGATTTCAAGTTTTTGTTTCGATACCTCCAGCGACGATTGTATAATTTTCAGATAACCCATCTGCCGGATGATGTCATAATATTTTACCATAATGGCAGCGATGGTGTTTTGTATTTGCTGGTTCAGCAAAAGTTCGCTCTGTGTTTGGATGGATTTCAGTTTTTCTTTTGTGGCTAAGACTTTGAATCCGTTGAACAAGAACATACTTGCATTAACACCTGCGGCGAGGTTGTTTCCCAAGGCATTGTCTTTATTAATTTCTGTACCGCTGCTTAGTTTTTGGTAAATATTTGAAACCGATTCATTATCTCCTGCTGTGATATTCACTGAAGGCAGTCCGCCCGCCATACCAAAGTTGTTGTTCATTTTGCCGACTTCAGCATTGTTCTTTGCAATCTGAATATCGAAATTATTCTTCAATGCAGAATCAATGGCGCTTTTTAGTGTAATCATTTGCTGTGCATGAGTAATAAGCGAGATAAGCAATAGTAAAAAGGTTAAAGCAAAAAGATTAAAGCGTAATTTATTTAGTATAAAAATTTTAAATATGAGCCCACTCCAAAAAGTCTGAGAAATAATTTTCAGCGATTTTTTGCCTTTAATCCCTAAAGGGAAATCGCCGAAAATCAGCCACCATTTAGGGTTGGGGCAAGGGCTGATTTTCAAAAAGCAAGTTTTTGGAGTAGTCTTAAATATTCGATTCATTTTTTACTCAAATAATTTAGCTGTTTCTTCTTTATTTTTTCTGTGTTTGCTTGAAACAAATGTGTAAACTGCGGGAATCACAAACAATGTCAGAACCAACGAAAATAATATTCCTCCCACAACAACAATTCCCAATGGAATACGGCTGGTTGCAGTTGTGCCTAAGCTTAATGCAATGGGTAAAGCTCCCAGCGTTGTTGCCAGACTGGTCATTAAAATCGGCCTTAACCGTTGCGTTGCCGCTTCAATTACTGCCTGATGTTTTGATAATCCCTGGTCTCTCTTTTTATTTGCGAACTCCACGATCAATATTCCGTTTTTTGTAACCAGACCGATAAGCATGATCAACCCGATCTCTGAAAAAATATTCAGTGTTTGCCCGAATATCCATAAGCTTAATAATGCGCCGGCAATAGCGAAGGGAACCGTAAGCATGATGATAAACGGGTCTTTGAAACTTTCGAATTGTGCAGCAAGCACCAAAAAAATCAATAGCAAGGCAAGGCCGAAAGCAAATGCGATATTCGATGAACTTTCGGCATAATCACGGGAAGGCCCGCTCAACGAGGTCTGAAAACTTTCATCCAATATCCTGTCGGCAATTTCCTGCATGGTTTTTACCCCGTCGCCAATGGTTTTACCCTCTGCAAGAGAAGCCGAAATGGTTGCCGCTTTATACCGGTTATAATGATAGAGCGATGGAGGATTTGCATATGTAACAAGATTGGTAACCGCTTTTAATGAAATATTATCTCCTTTATTGTTACGGACATATAATTTTGATATATCTGCAGGCTGCTGCCTGTCTCCCAGCGCAACCTGGCCGATCACCTGGTATTGTTTGCCGTTCATAATAAAATATGCCAGCCGTCCCCCGCTGAAAGCGCTCTGGATAACATCGGAAATATCGGTAGCGGTGAGTCCGAACTCACGGGCTTTTATTCTGTCAATGGTGATATCAATTTCCGGTTTGTTAAATTTCAGATTCACATCTACATTTTGAAAAGTCTTATCATTTTTTGCTTCATCCAGAAATTTTGGAATCACAGTTTTCAATTTATCGAAATCTAAGTTCTGTATAACAAATTGCACCGGTAAAGAACCTCTCGATCCAAGTCCTACGGATATGGTTTGCTCTTCAATCGGGAAAATACGGACATTATTGAACCGCATTAATTTTTTTGAGAGCTCCTTTACAATATCGCTCTGGCTTCTTTTTCTTTCTGAAACAGGGACCAACCCTATCCTTCCCATACCGCTGTTAATGCCGGAACTATGAAAGCCCGGAATGGAAATAAAAGAAAAATCTCTTTCCGGTACAGAATCAATTAAAAAATTCCCTATTTTTTCACCGGCTTCGGTCATATAACCAAAACTGGCTCCCTCGGGGCCCGATAACTGCAAGCGTACACCGCTTTTATCCTCAATAGGAGCTATTTCACTTTGCAGGTTTTTCCCGATTACAACAACGATTATAAGACACAATAATACAATCATCCAGGCAATCCGGCGATGTTTTATAAAACGCGCTATTAAATTTTTATACCCGCTTTCCATACCGCTGAAAAAGGGTTCGGTTTTTTCATAAAATTTTCCATGTCCGGCGCTTTTTTTATTCAGAAAAACATTCAGAACCGGAGTAATGGTGAGAGAAACAAATGCAGAAATCAAAACGGCACAGGCAAGAACCACTCCAAATTCTCTGAATAAACTGCCTACAAATCCCTGCAAAAACAATACAGGCAGAAAAACGATAGCCAGAGTTATGGATGTTGATATAACTACAAAGAAAATTTCCTTGCTTCCCTCAATCGCTGCCTTTCGCACGGGTATTCCTCTTTCTATTTTCCTGAAAATATTTTCGGTAACCACTATTCCATCGTCCACCACCAACCCTGTTGCAAGAATGATTGCCAGTAATGTAAGAATGTTCACTGAAAATCCGGCCATATACATGATGAAGAAAGTAAAAATCAAAGATATCGGGATATCAATGAGAGGGCGGATTGCAATAAGCCAGTTCCTGAAAAAGAAAAATATTACCAATATCACTAAGCTTATAGCGATTAGTAAAGTTTCTCCGACTTCCTTCAGCGAACGGCGCACATTGGTTGTATTATCTATTAAAGTGATAAAATTTAAATCACCCTTCTGCGATTTTTTAATTTCTTCGAGTCGTTTCGAAAACTCATCAGAGATATTAATGTAATTAGCGCCGGGTTGTGGAACAATGGTTAATCCAACACCGCTTACCCCGTTGAGTTTCCAGCTATGTTCATATTGTTCGGGGCCTATTTCAGCTTTAGCAACATCGCCAAGCCTGACAATTCCAGCTGCATCTTCGCGAATGATCAGATCCCTGAAATCTTTTTCCGTTTTCAACTTTCCCAATGCCCTGATGATTAATTCGGTTTTATTGCCATAGATCTTTCCGGAAGGCACTTCAATGTTCTCTTTATTCAATATGTTTGTAATATCGTTAAAAGCAATATTGTAAGCATTCATTTTATCCGGGTTGACCCATAAACGCATGGCCGGGCGTTTTTGCCCCACAATGTTTACGGCGCTTACTTCAGGTATGGTTTGAAATTTATTCAGCAATACATTTTCGGCATAATCGCTCAGTTCAAGGAGCCCCTTGCTTGGGCTCTGAACCGCAAGCAAAATAATGAAATCGCTGTTTGCATCGGCTTTCGAAATTACAGGCGGAGCATCTATGTCCTGCGGAAGATTTCTTGCCGCCTGGCTTACTTTGTCGCGTACATCATTGGCTGCCGCCTCCAGGTCTGCGCTGATGTTAAACTCAACGGTAATGCTGCTTCTTCCAACGGAACTTGTGGAAGAAATGGTGCGGATACCGGGAATTCCATTTATTGATTTTTCCAAAGGTTCAGTAATCTGGCTTTCGATAATGTCTGCATTTGCTCCGATATAAGAAGTTGTTACGGTAACAACCGGCGGATCAATGGCAGGGTATTCGCGAACACCCAGAAATGTAAACCCAATAAACCCAAATAGTATGATGAACAGGTTCATTACGGTTGCCAGTACAGGTTTTCTTATAGATAGTTCTGAAATGTTCATTCTCTAAATCAAAAATATTATTCCTCCAATGGAATAAGATTATACATTCGGTGTTCAGTAATCGGTATTCAGTAATCGGAATTTTAAACTGATAACCGATTACTGATTACTGATTACTGATTACAAATTAAAGATATTTATTTTTTATCATTTACCTTCTTCGCCTTTTTAATTTTCACAGGGGCATTGGGACGCACAAATAATACCCCGCTCACCACAATGCTGTCTCCCTGGTTTACTCCGCTTATAAGCTCAACCGCATTTTCCGTTCTGACTCCTGTTTCAACATTTTTAAAAACAGCCTTGCCGTTTTTTACAACAACAACCTGATTGGAGGCGGCATCAGGAATAATGGCATTTGTAGGTACTGAAATGCCCTCCTTTTTTTCCGTAAGTATAACTTTTACAAATGCTCCCGGATTAATATTGCCGTTAGTCAGCCGCGCTCTCACTTTTAAGTTTCTTGTTAAAATATTTATTTGCGGTTCAATGGCTACAATGGTCGCTGTTTTATTTTCGTTGGATACATTTGTTTGAATGGTTATAGACTTCCCTTTATTTATAAGGCATGCATATCCTTCGGGTACTGTGAAATCAATTTTCACATTATCGGTTTGCTGTAATGTTCCGATCAATGTTTGCGGCGTGACATATGCTCCGGGGCTAACCATTCTCAATCCGAGTTCTCCGGTGAACGGCGCCCTGATAACGGTTTTATCAATCTGGGCATTTAAAACTTTAATACCTGCCTGAAGCGTATTTACCTGGCTTATGGCCACATCATAATCGGCCTGGTTCACCCCGTTAATTGCCAATAAATCTTTCAGTCTCTTTTCTGTTTTTACGGCTATGTCGAATTGTGCTTTTTGTTGTTCTAATTGTGCCTGCAGTTCGGCATCATTGATCTTTGCCAGTATAGTTCCTTCAGAAACTTTTTCGCCATCCGGAATATTCAGATAGGTGAGTCGTCCGCTGATTTCAGGATGCAACTCAACCATTTCATTTGACAACACAGTCCCATTTACTTCAACCGTGTTTTCAAATTTTTCGTTAGCCGCAATCATAACATCTACGCCCGGTGGGGGTTTTTCTTTTGTCCCTTTATCTTTCTTTCCATTTTTGCAGGAAATGAATCCTGTTATAAAAAGCGAAATGAATATTAATGTTAAGAATTTCATATATTATTAGCAGATTATTGGTGCCTTATTCTTGCCTCTACGCATGCCTTCCAGCATTCAAGGTCTTCAAAGTTTTTTATTTGTGGTTTGTCCTTCACCCCATTAACTGTGAACAATTAACGATTAACGAACGATGATTCTTCCATTTGGTTTTGCCACGTCAGGTTATTATTTATTATTTTTAATGTATTGTAAAACTCTTTAACCTGTGATTTTTTAAGGCTTTTAAATGCCATTTCGGTGATTTCATATATCGCATTTCTTATAATCGGGATTTCCCTTTTTGATTTGGGTGTAAGCGTAAGAGAATATTTTCTTCTGTCAACCGGACTTTTTATTCTTTTTACATATCCGTTGTCTGACAGATAGTCTACAATGCGTACAACGCTTGTTTTATCAGTTTTCAATAGGTCTGCCAGATACTGTTGTGTGATCTTCCCCTCTCCTGTTTCTATCAGGAGCAATGCATAAAAATTCCTTTCGATATCAAGTTTATCGAGCCGTGCATTCAGCAATGTTAAAAAGGCTTTTCCCGCATAGGACAGAATTCTTCCCACGGGCTGTTCAATAGATATTTTCTGATTTATTTTCATTGGTTATGCATGCAAATATAGTTTTATTTGTAAATGGTTTACAGTATTAACTAATTTTTAACAATTTTACTAAGATTTTGTATTTGGCGGAGGAATGCATGGAAATAGTCAGAGAGCGGGAAACCCTGAGGAACGCAATTCATTTTTTGAAGAAAGTACGATCAGGATCAGGATGAGGTTGGCAATAAAACAATAATGTCGTCGGCTATATTAAGCGCTTACTCTTTTATTAATATAGTTAACGGTTATAGGGGTGTTTTTTAAATAAGGAATATCCTGGTCCGGTATGGAAATATTGAATTTACTTTCTAAGAGATTCACCATATAGATGATTTCTATCGAGTCCAGTCCAAGATCGTCTTTAAAATCTCTGCCGGATTCAATTTCATGGGATCGCAGCCCGATTTTCCTCAAGATTCTATAGATCAATTCATTATTCCGGTTCATAAAACAGGTGTTTTTGGTTACATAATAATAATACACACGGGCAAAGATTTACCCTGATGGTAATTTCAATATTTTTATAACCCGGCTATACTCTCACGCCTATCACAAGGACATCATCCACCTGTTCGCAATTGCCTTTCCATGCAGTGAAATGTTTTTCGATTTCAGTTTTTTGTTCATTCATCGGAAGGGAGTTAATCTGAAGAAGAAAATCTTTAAATCTTTTGGTCATCATTTTTTTTCCGTCAGGTCCGCCAAATTGGTCGGCAAAACCATCGGAGAATATATAAAAGGTATCATCTTTTTTAAGCGGGATCACCTTCACCTCAAATTCCTGGTTTTGATCCGTGAGTCCGCCGATAGCGGTTTTCGTAGGTTTGTTTTCAATAAGGGAGTTGTTGCTTATGAGCCACAGAGGCCGGTTTGCCCCTGCGTAGTATAGTTTTTTTGATATGGTGTCGTAGCAACATAGAGCGATATCCATTCCATCACGAGTTGATGAATCCGAAGCATCCTGGTGAAGCGCTGATTTTACGCCTTTGTTGAGAAGTTTTAATATTTCTCCAACGTGTGTGGTGTGGTCAATGGCATCGTTCAGTTTTTCCGCTCCAATTAAACTCATGAATGCCCCGGGTACTCCATGTCCTGTGCAGTCTGCAGCAGCAATTAACAGTTTATGGTTTTCGGTTTCCAGTTTCAGGTTATCTGTTGCAGAGGTGAATTTATTGGGTTCGTTACTAATTTGTTTTATCCAGTAAAAATCGCCGCTTACAATATCTTTAGGACGATAAAATATAAATGAATCCGGTAAGAATTTGTTAATATAATCAATCTCCGGAAGCAATGCTTTTTGAATCCGCAGTGAATATTCAATGCTCTGTCGGGTTTCCTGATTCTTTATTTCAATGATTTTACTTTTCGCTTCGATCTCATCACGCTGCGTGCATATCTCTTCGTTTTGCTGCGTGATCTCCGCATTTGCTTCTTTTATTTCCTTGTAAGCCGTATCTAATTGTAAATTCGAAATGATATTATTAATAATTTTTCTTCCTGCCCAGAAATAGAAGAATGAAAAATTAATGATCATAAGTGTGGTGAAAACGCCCATCATAAAAAAGTATTCATTATAAATAAACATGACCGAATTTGTCGCAATGGCAAGAATAGAAGAATACAGCACTATCTGGTAATAACCCCTGTAAAGGCTGAGTGTATGAAAAAACAGAATGGCAAAAGACATGCAGAGAAGGAATTCTCTTTTGCCGATCGGATATGAAAAATTTTCAACGCTTAAAAAAAATAAAGCATAAATACAGCAACCCGCCAGGTCAGAGGTAACCGTATAGTATTTTACCCAGGGCCGGTAGGTCCCCTTTCTGGTAAGAAAGTGAATGATTGTAAAACCTGCGATTGGAAACAAATAAACAGATAAATCTAGTAATGCGTCTGTTGTAAGTCTCTTTAGTACGATATTAACAACACATTCGAAAACAATCAGCAGCAAAAAAAAGATGATCCGGAACCGGTTGATCAGGTTCTCAATCCGCATCTCTCTTTTCCTTAACGTTTGAATGATAAATTCATCGTCGGGGATTTGAGTCGTAAAAAAAGTTTTCAAAGTCATATCAATGTTTTTATTTTGTTAATTGTGTTTTATAAAAGCTATGGCTACTGCAAGAACAAGAATTATAATCAAAATTCCTGCAAGTATCCTGAATTTGTGCAATAACGAATTCCGCTCGGTTTCGGATTGTTTTATCTTCAGTTGAATGTCCTGTTTTTCTTTGTCGTTTTTTGCAGTGATTGCAGCAATTTTATTTTGGTACTGACTGTTTAAAATGCTGTCGTGCAATTTCAGGTATTCATCTTGATATTGATAAGCATTTTTAAAATCCCCGGCAGTTGCATATACCTCGATCAGCCCCTCATAAATTAAATGAATATCCTGCAGATTGTCTAATTCTGTTGAATACTCAAGGGCTTTAAGATAGAATGCTTCCGCTTCCTTGTATTTTTTCCCTTTAAAATTTATTTCGCCGAGATTCAAATTAACAAGAGCAAGCAGCGATTTGTCACAGGTCGTTTCAGCGGTCTTGAGGGCTTCAGTCAGGTATTTGTTTGCAGTATTCCAATCATTCAGGTTTTTATATATTATCCCGATGTTGATCTGGCATTTTGCAATTCCCGGTTTGTCATTGAGTTCGGTTTTTATCTTTACAGATTGCTTGTAAAAGTCCAGAGCTTTGCTGTAGTTCTTTTGTTCATCGTAGATAGAGCCGATGTTGTTAAGACAATAAGCTATACCCTGTTTATAAAACATATCTTCGAATTGTTCGAGCGCTTTTAAATAATAGTCGAGCGCATGGTTCAGGTCGCCGGTTTCATCATAGATATTGCCAATGTTGACAAGCATTCTTGTCTGGTCTTTTTTATCACTAACCTGCTCTTTGATCTTCAGCGACCGATGGTAGAAATCCAGCGCTTTTGCATAATTGTTCTGCACATAAAAATAATATCCGATATTATTTAAAAACCGCGCAGAAACTTTTTTATATCCCTTTTTCTCTGCCATGGCAAAACCGTCTTCAGCCATTTTGAGAGCCTTGTCAGGATTGTTGTGAATGTACACTGAAAACAGATCTCCCAAAGCGCCCATCACAGCTGTATCCAGAGGAGACGATTTCACAACATTTTCCAGGCTGTCTGTAGTATGTTTGTTTTGCGAAAAAGCATAACTGCAACCCATCAGAAAAAAGACGAGCGAAATCAGGATAAATTTTTGCAGGGTATTAAGATGCATAATGAAACTTCAGGCTTTAAAAGTAAAAATTTTTTAACTTAAAGCGGATTAATTTATAAAATTATCAGGAACACCCTGCATTCTCTGGCGCAGGGTAGTTCACAACGGAATATTGCCGTGTTTTTTTGGGGGATTTGATTTGCGTTTGTTCCTGCACATCTCCATAGCCTGAATTAATTTGGGGCGGGTTTCTTTCGGATAAATGATTTCGTCTATATAGCCTAGTTCTGCTGCTTTATATGGGTTTGCAAAAGTATTTCTGTAATTATCAACGGCATCTTTGCGTTCCTCATCGGAGATCGAGCTTTTATAAATAATATTTACCGCTCCGTCAGCGCCCATTACGGCAATTTCTGCGGTAGGATATGCAAAATTTACATCTGCGCCGATATGTTTGCTCGACATCACATCATACGCTCCGCCATATGCTTTGCGAGTGATAACAGTAATTTTCGGAACGGTAGCTTCGCAGTAAGCGTATAATAATTTTGCCCCATGTTTGATAATGCCTCCGAATTCTTGTTCTGTTCCCGGTAAAAAACCCGGTACATCAACAAAAGTTATGATAGGGATATTGAAGCAATCGCAGAAGCGCACAAACCGGGCTGCTTTGATAGACGAATTGATATCAAGCACGCCGGCAAGCATTTCCGGCTGATTGGCAACAATACCCACAGGAAATCCATTAAGGCGGGCAAAGCCAATCAGGATGTTCTGCGCGTAGTATGGCATTACTTCAAAGAAGTTGTGATTGTCTACCACGCTTGTAATGATGTCTTTCATATTGTATGGCTTATTCGGATCATCGGGAACCACGGTCTGTAATTTTTCATCAAGCCTGTATATATCGTCCATACATGGTTTATGAGGCGGTTCTTCCATGTTGTTAAGGGGAAGGAAACTGATGAGTTCCCGCAACATCATCATACACTGTTCATCGTTATCGGCAACAAAGTGCGCAACCCCGCTTTTGGTGTTGTGGGTCATTGCGCCGCCAAGTTCTTCTTTTGTTACTTCTTCGTGGGTTACGGCTTTTATCACATCCGGGCCCGTGACAAACATATTGCTGGTTTTCTTAACCATCAGAATAAAATCAGTAATTGCAGGCGAATAAACAGCTCCGCCGGCACATGCCCCGAGAATAGCCGATATCTGAGGCACTACGCCTGAAGCTATTGTGTTGAGATAAAAAATATCGGCATAACCAGCGAGACTTTCAACTCCTTCCTGGATTCTTGCGCCGCCTGAATCGTTTAGCCCTATAACAGGGGCTCCCATTTTCATGGCTGTTTGCATCAGTTTTACAACTTTATCGGCATTTGCGCGGCTCATGGTACCTCCAAATACTGTAAAATCCTGTGCAAAAACAAACATCAACCGGCCATCAATCTTTCCGTAACCGGTAACGATCCCATCGCCGGGGATTTTATTTTTTTCCATTCCGAAATCACTGCATCGGTGGGTAACAAATTTGTCTGTTTCGATAAATGATCCGGTATCAAGCAAATCATAAATCCTTTCCCTGGCAGTTTTTTTACCTGTTTTATGATGTTTTTCAATTCTTTCTGTTCCGCCGCCTAATTCAGATTCTTTTTTCTTACTTTCGAAAAGGCTGTATTTTTCTTCTAAACTCATGATTTTTGGGTTTAATGTTTATCGTCTTCCGTCTTCCTGCTTTCAACTTACTGCCTACTGCTCCTGCCTACTGCTTACCGATTTTTACTATTCAACAATAATCAACGGCTGGTTTGCAGCAACGGTATCCCCTTCTTTAACTTTGATCTCTTTAATTATTCTGTCTTTTTTTACTTTGTATTCGCTTTGCATTTTCATGGCCTCAACAATGATCACCGTCTGGTCTTCTTTTACCGAATCGCCTGCTTTTACAAGGATTTTTATTACTTTTCCGGGCATTGGGGTGGAAATTACAATCCCTGATTCATCATCAAGTCCTTTTGTTCTGTTTTGCAAATATTTTGCTTCAGCGTCTATTATATCAACTTTATACGTATGCTGGTAGGTTTTTACCTCGTAACTTTTATTGTTTTCGCCGCGGAAAATCTCTATATTGAATGATTTGCTTCCAACTACAATTGAATAAACGCCTTCTGTAACCTTAACAATATCGGTTTCATAAATTGTATCATCCACTTTAAATGTAATCAGGTTTTCTTCCCTTTTCAGCAATTCAACTTTGCAATCATGTTTATTGTCAATGTTTAATTCGAGTATCATAAAAATCGTTTTTAAAAAATAATTATAAACGCATCATGCTTGTTTTTCTGCCATAAGATTTCCATTCGCTGACTGCCGGGTTTAAATCTTCTGCAATGTCATTTTTTCCACGCTGCGACTGGTAATCAAAATAAGCAACCATGGCTGCAATATCTCTCTGGAAATTGTTATCGGCTCTTGATTCAAAAAGAAAAACCTCGTTGTTCTCAATAAAATGTGTATTGTATTTTCCGGAAACAAAATCTTTTGCATCCATAATTCTTTCAAGGAATTTAATAGACGTTTTGATTCCTGTGATCTTGTATTCGTATAAAGCTCTTTTCATTCTTTTAATGGCTTCATCGCGTGTTTTTCCCCAAACAATAAGTTTTGCAATCAGAGGGTCATAATAAATTGGTATTTCAAAACCTTCAAAAACATATCCGTCTATCCTTATCCCAAAACCGTGAGGTTCTCTTACATGCCTGATTATACCCGGGCAGGGCATAAAATTATTATCAGTATCTTCTGCATAAATACGGCATTGTATTGAATGTCCGTCCTGGAATAAATTCTCTTGCTTCAATGTCAGAGGGAGGCCATTGGCAATATTTATCTGTTCTTTTACAAGGTCAACCCCGACAACTCTTTCCGTAACGGTGTGTTCTACCTGTAAGCGGGTATTCATTTCAAGGAAATAGAAATTAAGATCATTGTCAACAATAAATTCAATAGTTCCTGCTCCGTGGTATTTTACTGCTTTTGCGGCAGTAACCGCTATTTCTCCCATTTTTTTTCTGACTTCGGGAGTTAGCAGGCAAGAGGGGGTTTCTTCGATTACTTTTTGGTGGCGTCTTTGTACGGAGCATTCACGCTCGAAAAGATGAATCGTGTTGCCGTGTTTGTCTGCGAGTATCTGAAATTCGATATGATGGGGCGAGGCAATATATTTTTCGATATATACGGCATCATTGCCGAATGCCGCTTTTGCTTCCGATTGTGCAGCGCGGACAGAAGGAATCACATCTTCCATTTTTTTAACAAGGCGCATTCCTTTACCGCCTCCGCCGGCAGAAGCTTTTATCATAACCGGAACGCCGATTTCTTTTACTATTTCAATCGCCTTGTTTTCATCTGTGATGCTTTCCGTTGTTCCCGGGACAACAGGGACTCCCGCTTTTAGCATGGTTTTACGCGCTGTAATTTTATCGCCCATGGTAGCGATGGCATATGCGTCGGGGCCTATAAAAATTATCCCTTCTTTTTTACAGCGTTCGGAAAATGCTGCATTTTCTGACAGGAAGCCATATCCCGGATGTATGGCATCAGCTCCTGTCTTTTTTGCCGCTTCAATAATTTTATCAATTACCAAGTAACTTTCAGAAGACGGAGAAGGACCGATACAGTATACTTCCTCTGCATAGCGAACATGCATTGACGGCCTGTCAACTTCAGAATAAACCGCAACAATCGGGATGCCTAATTCGCGGCATGTGCGCATGATTCTTACGGCGATTTCTCCGCGATTTGCAATAAGTATTTTTTTTATCATTGTAAAATTTACCGTTAGGCAAGAATTAGTATATTTTATTTTAAAAAACTAAAGTTCCAAATTTACATTTATTTATTTATTCTGCAATCTATTTTGTTAAGGGCTTGTAAAATATTAAAGTTTACAATTGCTTTAATTATGAATATCGAATGTCGAACCGCAGAATGCCGAACTTTTACGCACTTCAGAATTCGTTATTCGACGTTCGTTATTCGATATTATTAACTTTAAAATGACAAT
>JACRAL010000182.1 GCA_016213435.1 Bacteroidota bacterium | reverse complement strand
CTTTTTATTTTTCTCCGATGGATATTTCGGTTTTTATATCCATTAAACGAGTTATCAGTAAAAATTTAACTGAAAATTACTTTTTGAGGTGCGACTATTTAATATGAGTAACAGATTTCTTAGGAAATTCAAATTATCTTGCCAATAGCCAGTTGTTTGATTTTTCAATCCCCCTATTATCCGAAGAAGTCTAATGGGAATAATGTGTGCAGGAGGATTAATGATTCAACTTATTGCTGCTACAATTTATTTGCCATGCTTCTTCCTTCTTATTTCCATACAATAAACCTGGTTGAAATCACAGAAGAATATTCGTTTTTAATATGCAGTAAATATATTCCCGAAGCAAATCCTGAAGTATTTATTCTTACTGAGTTTTCTCCTTGTCCAATAAAAATATTTTCAGCCAATTTTTTTTTCTTCCGGACATATCGGTAATCTCAACTGTTCCTACAGCCGTATTTGTAAAATTTGTAAAATCAATGGTTATGT
Source organism: Bacteroidota bacterium (assembly GCA_016213435.1). Lineage (GTDB taxonomy): Bacteria > Bacteroidota > Bacteroidia > Palsa-948 > Palsa-948 > Palsa-948. The sequence goes on along the minus strand of JACRAL010000182.1, from coordinate 9,490 downwards.
AATCATGCGAAGGATTTGGATAAAGATTGAACGAGGCAAGAACAGTTGGTTCTTGCGGAATGCCTAGCTTCGAATCATTGCTTTTTACTTTTGCTATCCATGTAGAAATAGCTCCATTGGAGAAAGCAAAAGAACCTGAAAGCCAACAGGTGCCGGGATCATTATATACTCGCTGAATGCCTGTGTAATCTCCCCATCGCTCAATAGAATCATACAGCATATCCACAGAGCTGATTCCTGATTTCACTCTAAGCACAGGGGAGAATACTCCGGAATCATTTACAAAAACAGAAGATATTCCTGCAAATGTTGCAGAGGAAGTATGGAGAAAATTAATGATGGCAGCCGTACCGGTGAAATTGTTCCCTGCAAAAGCAATACTTGGGTAGTTTATATCCAATGTATCAAAACTAAAAATCTTAGCGTCCACTATTGGCGCAGTTGCTTGAGGATTATTTATTGTTCCGAAAAAAATTCCGGGACCTTTTGTTGTTGTATCAATAGAATTACCCACAAATAATATTTTCCCGTGTTCAAAAAATCCGCTTTGCACATCGCAAAAATCAGTTCTCAGATAACTTCCATCCGGCTGCCTGGCATGTGGCTGAATGCCGTAGCTGACATTAGACTTGCATGTTTTGGCACTAAGGGTTGCCTGCTGAGAAAGCAATGTGTTGGAAATTTCTATCAAGAAAATACTGTCGTTTTGCACAGGGATATTACGGTTTGCAACAAAATACATATTGGGACCGTAGGGAGCAGAACCGCCATTCATCGGACAGATATTCCACACTATCCGGTTGTTTACTTTAATGTCTCCGTAATATTTGCTGATCAATGAGTCGCCTTGATATCCGCTTGATTTGTTGATCTGCCAGATGATTGCATCCGTTGGGTCGCAATCCCAGCAGGTTTCATGATCATTCCATAGATTCAGGGTAACAAATAATTCATCGTTAGAAAACCCGACAATAGGAAAATCGGACCAAGTTGTATCTTTTCTGACATTGCCGTCTAAGCGATAAAAATTCCAATTCCCCACAGGGTTGTTTGTTTTCGAAAAAGCAACAATTAAATTCGTGTTGGTGGAATTGCTGCCATTCAGAAATATCATTATAAATTTATCTGCAACAGGATCATAAATTATTCTTGGGTCAAATGTGTGGGTAAGCGGTCCTAAGAAGGAGGCAAACTGTGCAAATGTTTTTGAAAGCAATATCTTTCCGGTATCGTTAAAGATTCTGATATTCGTATTGACCACACTCACAATAATCCCCGCATTGGAAACAGCAATATGATTGTCGTTGGGTGTGACGCCATTTTGATAATTCCCCTGAAAATTATTCAACAAAGAATACGCAGGAATAGAATTTGTTTTATTGTATGACTGCTTCCAGTATGTAGGATTCCCGGAATTTGCTGTTGTTCTTTTTTGATTAAGGATATTCTTTACACTGTCGAGGTGCTGAAAACGGTTGGGGGTTTCTTCTTCTTTTCTTGCCTCTATCTGTATATCCGGATCATCATTGACCTCGCTCAGATTAATGATTGCTGTTTTTTGGTTCTTAAATACTGCGCTTTGTTTATAGCTAAAAGCTGTATTGTTTTGAGCATAAACAGAAGACCAAGTTCCGGCTAAAAACAAAAGAAAGGAAATAAAACAGCATCTATTTTTCTGAATGATTATGTTTAAGGATACATAAGTAATCAGGGCTGAATTATTAATTGACATAAGGGTTCACTAGTTTTATTCTTGAAACATGCCTATCCTGTTTGATCTCTAAAAAGCAAATACCGCTTGCCTCTTTAGATGTATCAAAGGTAAAATTATTACCTGAAATATTTCTTTGCTCCATTAATGTTTTTCCTGTTCTACTAAACAATGTATCAATTGCTCTCATGTCTGCTTCGTATCTTTATCGCATCAAACTGATATTTCCTTTTTTATTTATTTTTTCTCCGATGGTAAGCGTTGCTTTCATATCATAAACAAATACCGCTGCATCCAACAATTTACCCTGATACACGCCATCCCAACATAGTTTCTGATCGTAGGATTCAAATACTTTTTCTCCCCATCGGTCGTAAATTTTAATATGAAATATTCTTATGCAGCCGCCCATTACACAATGCATATCATTTTGCGAATCATTGTTCGGAGAAAAGGCGTTGGGAATAAATAATGTTCCGCAGGGAACATCTACATTAATAGTAATACAATCGCTGCCGGAGCAACCATTAGCATCGGCAACAGTAACGCAGTATATGGTGGTTTGAAGTGGTGTTGCCACCGGATTTGAAATAGCAGGATCGCTTAATCCTGTTGATGGAGACCATTGATAGGTAACCCCTCCGCTGCCGGTAAGTGTTGTGCTGTCACCTATGGCAATGGTGTAGAAGCTTGCACTGGCGGATGCAGTTATACCGGGTGTTTGGGTTACGCTCACAATCTGTGTTTGTGAGCATCCATTTACATCTGTTACAGTAATTGTGTAAGTTCCTCCTGATAAATTACTCGCCACAGCAGTAGTTTGTCCTGCTGAAAGAGGACTCCATGAATAGGTATATGGAGCAACTCCTCCGCCTACTACAACGGTGGCTGTACCTACACTTTTTTGACAGATATCCGGATTAGTTATTGTGGTAAGAAATAAAGAAGAGTCAACAACAACAGTATCTCTTTTTCTAAGAATAAGGCAGGAATTGTCAGAAATTGTTATAGTGTAGGTACCAACGGATACGCCTGAAATACTACTTGTAGTTGCCCCGTTACTCCACAAATAAGTGTAGGGTGGAGTGCCTCCACCAAGAACAGTTGCACTTGCATATCCTAAACAATTATTAACAGAATCCTTAGTATTAAGAGAGCTTGTACCACATGAAACAACTTGTGTTACAGTAACAAAACCTTTTCCACAGATGTTGAGTGTGTTTGAGGTTTTATCTAATCTTACATCATAAACCTCATTGGGAATATCCTTTATTATTGATGTTCCTGCTGTAAAAGTTGTTCCGTTAAAATTATATATATGAACTTCTTTATTTCCACCTACATAAACTGTGTTACATTCATCCACATCAATCCCTTCATGACTCCTGTAGGAACCATCGCTATATGCGGCATTGACAATTATCGAAGCTAACAATGCTCCGTTTGTTTTATCCCATGCTTTAAGTGTTTTCCCATCGTAACTGAAAAGATAAGTAGTGTTTAATGCTAACGCATTTGCTCTTACTGATTCACTATTAGGATTGGTGAATATATTAATGCCAAACTCTCGAAAGTTATATCCTGTATTGATATTCCAAGCGCAAGGCGGATTGTAATTAGTTGAAACTAAACTTTTTTGCAAGTAATTAGAAATAGAGGGAATCCCGGATGAAATTAAAGCATAGAAATCCCCATTATAATCCATTTTAGCAGAAGCAATGTCATTACAACAAGCACTATTCCCATTAGAATTTTTAACTGAGCTTCCTGTCAGGTTTGTGTCTGATATTATTTGCATATTTTTTCCACCAAAAGCTGTTCCTCCGCCAAATCCAATTAATTGCCCATTACATCTATTATAAAACATTACCCAAAGTTCCTCATTACCAGGAAAATTTGATGATGTCTTTGTAAGTGAACCATCGGATGCAATTTTCATTACTCTTGGTCCAGCACTCTGATTCACCCCTTCTCCAATAAAAATGGTTCCTGTTTGCGAAAGAATGCAGAATTTAGAATAGAAGTTCCAAGCACCACCCGTTGTGCCCCATCCTGAAGGATTTGTATAAGTCCACAAGAAACTGCCAGCGTTTGAATATTTAGAAAGTTTAAATGGAGCAGAACCTCCTGAAACATACACATTTCCATTATCATCAAAGTCTATATCATACGCAACGTTGTTTGTTGTCAAACTTGTTGGAGTGGTAGTCCAAGGGTCAATGACGATAGTTCTCCGTTGGGAGTTCTCCGTTGGGAGTTTGAATGAAATGGCATTCCCTTTTATTTCAAAAACAGAGGGTATCGTTATTTTCCCCTCTTCATAAAAGCTTTGCGGTGCATGGTCAGTTATATTTCCAGCTGGTGTTTTTATCAATGCATTTCCATTGTTGTCCATTTTTACTTCTTCCACATCACCTGCATAGTGCATTTTCACTGCACTCAAATCAGCTCCGGGATGAAGAATTAACCGGTATTTTATTCCGCCTTTCTCCGGAACGGCATATTCCACATCTATTTGCGGATAAAGATTTTTATAAATTAGTTTCTTATATCCCTTTGCTTTTATCTTTTCATATCCTTGTTCTCCGAAAGTATAATATCCTTCTGCCTGTACACTTACTTCCATTATCGCGTTGGGATTAGCCCCTTCCCAATCCATAGTAACGAAATAGGTTTCCATTTTTGATTTTCCTTCTTCCCATCCTTTTTGCTCCATTTCCTCACGCTCCTCTTTGCTCCTTTTATCCACCTTCTCCAGCTTAAAGGTTACTCCTTTTTGTGTGAAGAAAATTTTATCGGAATTATTCACTGCATATTTAACAGGAGAATCCGTATTAGCCCGATTATCAAACTGCCCGAAGTTCTCAACAAAAACATCTGTATGAAATGGATTATTGCTTGTCCATCCTGAATTGGTATTGTTGATTTTTTTCACAACCTCTCCTACGGTGTAACTCACCGAACCCCCGCTTCCGGAAGCATTACTGCCTGAGGTTGTTATGGCTTCTTGTGCGTACAGTCTCCCGTCAGTCTTAAGCCAAACGGCAGAAAGATGGAGAAGAACTACAACAAACGCCCTGAATCTGATGTCTGTTTTTTTCATGATGATTAGATTTTATAATTATTGTTTTACAATCCTCACATATTGCTGCTGCTCGTTATTAAATACTTTCAGCATGTATATTCCCTTTGCAAAGTCCGAAATATTGACTTCCTGTTTTCCCTGCTGCGCTTGTACCTTGTAAATTGTTTCTCCCAAGGTGTTGCAGATAACTATCTGTGCTTTGCTGTTCAGTTCTAATTCTATTTTAAACTGCCCGTTGCTTGGGTTTGGATAAACCGACACGCTCTTTGCTGAAATAATTTCTTTTGCCGATGTTACATTTACCAATACACAGGAAGAAGTATCTGAACAACTGTTTTGAGTTACTATCACTGCGTAATTACTGCTTGCTGTAGCAGTATACGTTTGATTGGTTGCTCCGGCAATGGGGGCATTTGCATTATTGCAATCTATCCATTGATACGTTGCTCCTGCTGCGTTTGCTGTAAGGATTGTTCCGCTCATGCTTGTTGCGGTATCCACTGCTGCGTTCACAGTTAAGTTAGTGCTTACTATGCTGTCGCAGCCGGCAGATGTTGCCAATACATCTGTATATGTTCCTGTTGCGGTATAGGTATTAGTACCTACTGTAACAGACTGCCCTGCACATACTGTTAGTGATTGAGTAAATGTATTTGCAGGCAATACAGTTAAGTTAGTAGTTACCGTGCTGTCGCAACCACTAACTACAGAAATTAATACATCGGTATAAGTTCCGTTGGTTGTATACGTATTACTTCCAACTGTTATGCTTTGCCCTGTGCAGACTGTGGATGATTGAATGAATGTGTTGGCGGGCAATACAGTCAGGTTGGTATTTATTATACTATCGCATCCATTCACCGAAGTAAGTGTATCGTAATAAGTTCCTGCTGTTGTCCGGTAATTTCCTTGCAGAAAAATACTATCGCCATAGCAAATTACCGATGAATTGATAGATGTTGTTATGGCACAACTACCGTCTTGATTGATTACAATAACATTTGTTACCACCCCATTTGAAATAGTAACACTCCCTGTTCTTAGAGTAGATAAAGAATTAGTATCACAAATAACATTAAGTGTAAAATCTCCGGTTCCGCTGTTTTGATTAATATTAAACCAAGTATCGCTAATTGTAGCATTCCATGAACTTGGTGTAGTAATCGTTACGGATTGTGTTCCTCCAGATTCAGTATAATTTAATATTAGCGGAGAAGCAGTTAACACAGTTGATGTGCTGTCTTGTGTAATAGTCACTACTTGCGAATAGGTTCCGCTCGAAACTGTTATAGTTCCTGTTCTGATTACATTTGTTGGATTATTAGAAACAGTCATATTTACGGCCAAATTTTCACTGCCTGAATTTACATCAGGTACAATCCATGTTTGGTCAGAAGTAATGGTGTAACTTACATTGGAAGTAATGTTAAACAAATTGATTCCACCGGTATTCAAAAAGTTTATGTTCGCTGTGGAAGCTGTTAAAACAGTATCAGCCGGATCTTGATTAATTGCAACTGTTTTTATTTTACTTCCTCTGGTAAAGGTAACAACATCATTTCGTGATGTTAAAGAAGTATTAACTGAAGCTGTAACGCCAACCGTTCCGTTTGATGTTCCGTTAGTGGGAGAAATAGTTAACCAGCTTGCGCTTGTGTTTGCAATCCAAATGCTATCACAATCAACACTTATGTTTTGCAATCCACCTGAATTCAAGTAACTAAGAGAAGTAGGCGAAGTAGTGATGTGATGATGATTTAGAATAGTAATATCATAATCTTCAATATCTCCGCCAACATCTGTTGTACTACAAGGACCGGAAACGGGCCCGGTTCCCATATTTTTATCATAAACCCGCATGCAGGTTACCCCTTCTATGGCAAATGCCGGAACTGTAACAGTTAATGTTTTTGTTCCTGTAAAAGAAGGATACCAAGTTCCTGCACCGGGCATTACAGCTTCGTTAGCGTCACTAAAATCGCCATCAATATTCCAATCTATCCATATAGCTGGAGCATTGCTACCTGTAAATGTTACAGCAATATTATAGGCAGAGTCAATTTTTAAAGTTGTTCTAATACCTGTGTTAATATATCCTTCATTATTTGCAGAAGTTCTATTGATTGTATTTAGTGTAACATTAGTAATACCATTGCTGCCGGATGTTGTCATTGCAGGAACGCACCAAAAGCTGCCCGATGCCGCCTGAAAAACAGTAATGCTTTGCTGCAAACTTCCGCGGGAAATTACCACGTTACCTGTTCGTGAAGTTAACCCATTAGCAGACGCTGTAATAGTAATGCTTGCACTTGCTATTCCGCTGTTAGGAGAAATAGTTAACCAGGCATCACTTGTTGTTGCTACCCAATTGCTGTCAGAGCTGATATTTACATTTTGACCGCTGCCTGCTGCAGAATAAGTAAGGTTGTTCGGTGTAACAGATAGGAAAGGCGTTATGCCATTTTGTTTAACAACAACAGTTGCAGAATTGCTGCCGTCTGTAACTGTAATGCTTGCATAACGAGGAGAGTAACTTGAATTTGTTGTTATGGCTGCTGTTGCTCCATTCGTATAGGAATAATAACCTGCGGTGCCGGATGTTAATGCAGAGATGCACCATCCTTGATTTGAGGATACTGTCCAACTGCTTAAGGATGAAATCTCATAATTAACGAAGCTTGTGTTTGAAGAAACAATCACTGTGTCAGGAGATGTTTCGATATTTAAAAGCGGTTTAATTCCAATAGTTGCATTATTGGGTGTATAGTTTGTTGAAAGAACAATAACATTATGAATATCATAATACCCATCGTATAATCCTCCCCATCCAAAATTGCAATGAAATTTTAATGAAGGAGATATTTGGTAACCATCAATCACATAAAAGTGAGTGGGGCTTTGAACAAATACAACCCTTCCGTTGTTAAGCTCATCTTTTAATAAATTTTCCCAATCAGTATTTGTATAAAATAATTTTAAAACATTCTTTGAAGAAAGAGAGTATTTAAAAAACTTATTTAATGCTTGACTATTAAAGGAAGAATTAGAAACAGTTGCGCTATATTGCATATCAACAGCAACGCCTGCGTGATACATTATTTTTGCAACTTCTGTATTTGCACTACTTAATGAATTTGGCATAACGCTCCAATTATAAGTTGCAATATCATAGTTAACAGTTTGAACCGGGGTACCTGTATTGGTATAGGTTCCTCCCCATGCTGTTGCCGGATGTGCGTAGTATTTCATTATTTGCGCCAAAGCAGTAGCATTGCATCCGGTATATGCTTTTCCACATGCACCTCCGGAGATTGTTGGACAATCAGTATTATAGTAGCATCCTTGATTCCACGTGGTTGTCATTAGTGGCGCTACCTGAGCATGAATGGTGTTAATTATAACACTACCAGTCATAATTATAATTGTCAGTATTTTTCTCATTATTTTCTGTTTTTAGTAGTTTTACTTCTTAGCTGTGGTTTTAAATTGAAACTAGTAATTGGCTACAGATTTCCTCCTCATGGGGCGAATGCTCAATACCGGAATCTCCGAAAGATTAACAATTTTTTGAGCAGTGGTGCCTACAAAGAGTTCTTTAAAATTAATCTCCGGCTGGCTCATGATCATGATCAAATCAGCTTCTGCTTCATTGGCATAGTCAATCACTAATGGGGCTATATCTTCTCCCTCCATTGTTTTAATAGTGCATGTAACTCCTTTGCTTTTAATAAACTTTTGAACCTGATGAGAGAAAAAGATCAACTTATTTTCACGATGCCTGTCTTTTCGTAAACGAACAGAGATTACCCGGATAGCGGCATTATAAAATTTAGCAAACTCTATTGCCTTATTTACTTTCTCTCTTGTTTCCTGCGTCAGGTCTAATGGCAGCACTATGTTTTTACAACCCTTGCGATGGCTTTTTCCTTTTATGGTTATTACAGGATAGGGCGATTCTCTTAAAAATCTAAAAGCATTGTTCCCCATATTCCTAATGCTTTCTGAAGAGTTAAGTCCCATAACAATTATCATTGCATTTATTTCTTTTGCTGTTTTGATAATTTGTTTATACGGATTTCCTTTTGCCACCATTATGTTGGTTTTAATATCCGATTGCGTTGCCCCTTGTTTTGCCAGTTTATCAAACTTGCTCTTGCTATATTCATCCATGTTATTGATAACATCCAGTAATAAAACAGTGATGGTGACAGAAGAACCTGTATGTTTTGCCAGACTATAAGATTGTTCCAGTGCAATAAGAGACTGCGCTGAAAAATCAATCGGCACAAGGATGTTATTTTGAGACATACTTAAATATTTTTCAATTGGTTAGGTTTATTGTTTCACTATTCGAACATATTGCTGCTGCTCGTTATTAAACACTTTCAGCATGTATATGCCATTTGCAAAGTCTGAGATATTGATCTCTTGTTTTCCTTGCTGCGCTTGTGCCTTGTAAATTGTTTCTCCTAAAACATTACAGATAAGTATCTGTGCTTTGCTGTTCAGTTCTAATTCAATTTTAAATTTTCCATTGCTTGGATTAGGATAAACGGATATATTCTTTGCTGAAATAATTTCTTTTGTTGTGGTTGTGTTTACTGTTATGCAGGAGGAAGTATCTGAACAGGAATTCTGCGTTACTATCACTGCATAATTACCGCTTGCTGTGGCACTATATGTTTGATTAGTTG
>JACRAL010000183.1 GCA_016213435.1 Bacteroidota bacterium | reverse complement strand
TTGTTAGAATATGCTAATGGTCCACTCCATGAATATGTAGTCATTCCGTTAGGTCCACCAGTAAGTGTTAAAGGTTTGCCAACGCAAACAGGACTATTACTAGTTGCAGTAGCTACTGGGTTTGCATTTATAGTTACATTTGTAGTAGCAGTCGATGTACATCCATTTCCATTAGTTACAGTAATAGTATATATTCCAGCCATTCCTGCTGTAGCTGAAGCGGAAACTGTAGGACTTTGCGTATTGTTAGAATAAGCTAATGGTCCGCTCCAGGAATAAGTAGTCATTCCATTGGGACCACCTGTTAATGTTAAAGGTTGTCCGATACAAACAGGACTATTACTAGTAGCTGTAGCCAATGGATTAGCATTTACAACTACAACTGTACTTGCTGTAGAAGTACATCCATTACCATTTGTTATGGTTATAGTGTATGTTCCGGCCATTCCTAATGTAGCTGTAGCCGAGACTGTAGGGCTTTGTGTGTTGTTAGAATATGCTAATGGACCGCTCCATGAATAAGAAGTCATTCCGTTTGGTCCGCCAGTAAGGGTTAATGGTTTTCCAACACATACAGGACTATTACTAGTTGCAGTTGCTACAGGGTTTGCATTTATAGTTACGTTGGTAGAAGCAGTCGATGTACATCCATTTCCATTAGTTACTGTAATAGTATATATTCCAGCCATTCCTGCTGTGGCTGAAGCGGAAACTGTAGGACTTTGTGTATTGTTAGAATAAGCTAATGGTCCACTCCAGGAATAAGTAGTCATTCCATTAGGACCACCTGTTAATGTTAATGGTTGTCCGATACAAACAGGACTATTACTTGCTGCAGTAGCAACAGGTAGTGCATTTACTGTTACGTTGGTAGTTGCAGTTGATGTACACCCATTAGCATTTGTTACAGTAATAGTATATATTCCAGCCATTCCTGCTGTCGCTGAAGCGGAAACTGTAGGACTTTGTGTATTGTTAGAATAAGCTAATGGTCCGCTCCATAAATATGTAGTCATTCCATTAGGTCCACCTGTTAAGGTTAAAGGTTGTCCGATACAAACAGGACTATTACTTGCAGCTGTGGCAACTGGTAATGCATTTACAATTACGTTTGTGCTTGCAGTAGAAGTACATCCGCCAGCATTTGTTACAGTAATGGTATAAATGCCAGCCATTCCTGCTGTAGCTGAAGCAGAAACTGTAGGGCTCTGTGTATTGTTAGAATAAGCTAATGGACCACTCCAGGAATAAGAAGCCATACCATTTGGCCCACCTGTAAGAGTTAATGGTTTCCCAACACAAACAGGACTATTGCTTACAGCTGTTGCAACAGGTGATGCATTTACAGTAACATTGGTAGCAGCAGTCGATGTACATCCATTAGCATTAGTAACAGTAATAGTATATATACCAGCCATTCCTGCTGTGGCCGATGCTGAAACTGTAGGACTTTGCGTATTGTTAGAATAAGCTAATGGTCCACTCCATGAATATGTAGTCATCCCGTTAGGTCCACCTGTTAAAGTTAACGGTTGTCCAATACAAACAGGGCTATTACTGGAAGCAGTAGCCAATGGATTAGCATTTACAACTACAACTGTACTTGCTGTAGAGGTACAGCCATTTCCATTTGTTATGGTTATAGTGTATGTCCCGGCCATACCTAAAGTAGCAGTAGCAGAAACAGTAGGACTTTGCGTGTTGTTAGAATATGCTAATGGTCCACTCCATGAATATGTAGTCATTCCATTTGGACCTCCGGTTAATGTTAGTGGTTTACCAACACAAACAGGACTATTGCTTGTTGCTGTAGCAACAGGAACAGCATTAATAACAACATTAGTGCTAGCTGTAGATGTACATCCATTTCCGTTAGTTACAGTTATTGTATAAATTCCGGCCATTCCTGCTGTAGCTGAAGCGGAAACTGTAGGACTTTGCGTATTGTTAGAATATGCTAATGGTCCACTCCATGAATATGTAGTCATTCCGTTAGGTCCACCAGTAAGTGTTAAAGGTTTGCCAACGCAAACAGGACTATTACTAGTTGCAGTAGCTACTGGGTTTGCATTTATAGTTACATTT
>JACRAL010000181.1 GCA_016213435.1 Bacteroidota bacterium | reverse complement strand
CTTTGTATCATAAAATGAACGTGGTTCTCATCGGCTCCTATCTCTATAAAATGTATTTCAAACCTTTCCTCAATACTACGACATACATCAACCAAACTTTTTTCCACCGCCTCAGACAAGATACTTCTTCGGTACTTTATTAGGACAAACCAAATGATACAACAATAAATTTTTATTGTGTCGCTTATATATATGCTCACTCACACAACAAAGATACTAAACACTAACAGCCACCCCGCAGCAGAGCTGCGAGGAATTCATTCGATTAAAGTGTCGTACCCTCTTTAAAACAGTTAGAAGAACGCCCCCATCCCGAAGTAAATGTGGAATCGCGCCACCTTATTTCATTTTAAAAGTAGGCTCTTACCTGCGCATTCCCCGTATGAATAGTTTTTATTCCGGGAGATTGCCTTCCCTCATAAGATAAAGTAAGTTGAATATTGTTGGCAAGCGTTCGGCTGTAATTCACACTCCAAGTATAGTTCTCTCCGGTTTTCAGCCCATCCAGCATTTCGTAGGACAGGGGAGAATTCTCCGCATCGTTGTATGCAATTTGTATAAAGTTGGCTTTTACAATCAAACTTCCTTTGTTCAGCGCATTGTATTTAATCTCACCGCCAAAATTTTGCGCGGTGGCTTTTGGCTGTAGTGCCGGTACGATCGCAAGGGTATTTTTCTTCTCGGAATATTTATACGATGCGCTGATGCGGAACGCAGAAGTTGGCTGAAAACTTACTTTGGGTTCGGTCTCAAAATAATTAATGCTGAAATTACGTGTGGCGAAGAATTTCGAATTACTTTGTTTAATCCCATTCTTGTATGAATGCTGAAATGTCCACTGCTTGCTCAGGTTCCAGCGCAGATGCACTTCGCTGGATGTGCTTGCGCGCGTAGAAGTATCGTTTTCCAGTAACGTTTTGTTACGCACATCCTGAAAAGAATAATCCATTCCGAAAACAGGATCGGTTTGATTAAAATAAAAAGTATTACGAAGAGAAGAATTTAGCGTAACAAGCGTATTATCTTTTGTATCAGACAAAAAAGGATTGTAGGCTACACCCAGATCGCTGTTTGTGGTCTTGCGATCCGTGCGGTAAGCAGTTTGATTGGAAAATCGAGAAACGATTTTTTTTACTCCTTTTTTCCCGTTCCACAGAGCAGCCGGCTTCACTGTGAACACTTCACTGAATTGGTTAGTGTATGTGCTGATATAATCTGAAGTAGGCATCCATATTTTTATATAATTCCCCTCATTGGGCAAAGCGATTTCAAACTCGTTCAGCTCTTTTATACCATTGCGGTTGTAGTCGGTAGAAGTGTTCCATATATATATGCCCTGTCCGGGTGCAACTTCCAGAAAAATAAATCGCTTCTTCACCTCCAGCCCCGAACCAACTTCATAAAAAATATTGGATGAAAAAAATCCTTTCAACGCTGAAAAATTATATTCGGTCCTTCCTACAACGGTATTCTCGGGTTTTTGTGTTGTGATGTTTGTGTCAAGTATTACCAGCCTGCGGTAACTGCCAGTAATGCGGAACTGGCTGTTTGGATTGCTCATGAGTTCAATTCCGCCTCCAAAACTTTCCGCATAAGTTGCTCTAGATATCAATGCATTTTTTAAAGAGTAATCCGTCCGCTGTTTGTAATTAATGGTGTATTTATTTCTGGATGAATCCTGAAACTCGGCATATGGACCCCATTCAAGAAACTGATAACTACCGGCAATAAGCGAATCAATAGTTCTTGGCTTAATCAAATTTTGTTCCTGCTGTTCGCGAATTCCTATAGTAAGATTTCTTATTTTTTGCGAAAGAGATGCGGTACTTCTCAGGAAATTTGTCGCGTTTATGGTACTCTTCGAATCAAGATAACTGCCATCCATTGCGAAGTGTAACCCATTATATTCCAGATTAGAATGCAAAGAATTCTTCATTCCATTATAAAAACTTCCTTCCATCAAAGACTTGTAATCGTAAACGATGACATTCTCTTTTTTCGCCAAGCCCACGCTTCCTCCAAGGATGTGCTGATCGTAAGCTACAGGGGCACCTAAATTCCAGTCGCGTTCGAATTCCACAGCACGAAATCGCTCTATGGGTGCAAAAGTTTTTTGAACGAATTCGTAATTCACGTTCGTCAGCAAATTCCAGCCTGCATTTTTCCCCGCTTCTCCATTTCCCTGCTTCCCCGTTTCCGATAATGAAGAATCGGGGACAGGGAGAAGAGGAGAAGAGGAAAGAGGAAATCTTACACCCCAACGTATCTTTCCAGCAAGCCCAATATCATTTGCCCTGTCCAACTGCGAAAAAGTATTGATGTTGTTATTACTTGCGGCACCTTCTACCGAAAGTTTTGAATTTTTTGACAAAATAATATCTGCTCCTGCGCTTACCATTTGTTTTTGTTTCGGTGCTGTAAGTAAAATTACCGGCTCGTAAGAACCTCTTTTCAATCCAGTGATTGTGTCAGGCATAATCCATTCATATACTTTTCCGTTTGCTGCCGATTGTTTCAGGTTATAATTCCCTTGATTAATGCCCACGAAAGAAAAACTCAGACGGAAATACGCCTTACTGCTGTCGGTGGAATAAATATATATCCCGGAAAAAGCATAGGTTCCTGTTGTCGAATCTTTTCTCTGATACAAAACCTCCGTGTTGTTAAATGCAATGCTGTCTCCCGAAGGCCAAATGGCATTTTGCAAGCTGTCGCCAACGCCTGCCAGTTTATTTTTCTGCGCGTCCGTTAATTGTTGCTGAAGAGGCTTATTTTTATTATCCTGTTCTGAGTATAGATTGATCCTTGCTTTGATATTTTTCCCTTTGTATTCTGTCCCAGCGTGCATCAGTGAGCGGGCATAATTTTTATCCGAATATTGAAACTCCACTACGATGCGAGCATCTTTTGTAATGAGATTTTTTGGAGTAAAAATAATCTCGGCAGTATTGTAATTGATAACATAATCATTCTCCTGTCCGCGTGCGAGGAGCCGCCCATTCAGGTAAACAGTTTCTGACCCGGCAAGCGCAATGATGAATTGCTCCTTCTCTGCCCCTCGAAGTTTGTATGGCCCCTGATTTCGCTCTTGTCTTGTTCCGTTAAGAGTATTTCCATTAGAACTCTCCGTAGAAACATTACGAGCAAACTTTCCTTTCGATACGGCAGCACTCCCTGTCACTTTCAGCGTATCCGATTTTGAAGCGGCAACATCAGATTGAAAACTCAGTCCCTGCAACTTTTTATTGAAGTTCATGAAATAACCGCTCGGCTTTCCTATCTGAAAATCTCCTGCGGTGACAGTAGTTTTTCCAGATTTTGGCAAGTCTTTTATCCCAAACTGAATAAATACTTTATCAAACTCCTGAAGCTGCTGTGTGGTGCCTTCTGGCTGGATGGGAATGTTCTGGTCAGTGGCAGCCATCTTGATGTCAACGTTGTCGCTGAGTTTTCCTGCCAATTGTAAATTCAAATTGGAGTTTAGCACCACGCTCTGATTATTGCCAAATGAAAGTCCCCGAGAGATACTTCCGCTTTTGGTCAACCCTTCGGATTTGAAAAAATCAATATCTTTTGATTTATCATAGGAATATGTGTAAACTTCTCCGTATTGGTTGTTTTGTATTTTGCTTACGTCTTTGTGCTGGTACTTCTGAGAAAACAGAAAAGGAAAAACTTTATATAAAATCACAAGTGAATCCTCCCCCTGCCCACTCCCGGAGGAGGATAAAATAAGTAAAGCATTCACATAGTCAATCTTGTAAGAGAAGGAATCCAGCGGATTTCCATTTAATTTTTTAACTGTAATCGTTCCGGGGATAATACTGAGCGTGTCTAAGCGCATCGTATCGTTTGAAACAGTAATGTTCTTTGTGCGGGAATTAGATTGAGCAAAAGAAAAACAGGCAACAAGTAACAAGCAACAAGTAGCAAGAAAAAAAATTCTATTTCGTAAATTCGTATGCAATTCGTTTTTCGTTGATTTCACAAAGTTGCGTAATTCGTTTCAGATAACGTGCAATTACTAAATTTGTTTCCTTAATTTCTTCTCCTTTTTGAGAAGGTTAGGCTAAGGAAAATGAAAATAATATCATATAATGTTAACGGAATACGCTCTGCAGTCAGTAAAGGATTATTGGATTGGCTGAAAAAGACAGATCCCGATATCGTTTGCCTGCAGGAGATTAAGGCACACCCCGAACAATTAGATAAGGAAATTTACGACAACCTTCATGATTTTACCTATTGGTATCCTGCGCAAAAAAAGGGCTACAGCGGTGTTGCCATTTTCTCAAAGAAAAAACCAGATCATGTTGAATACGGATGCGGCATAAAAAAATATGATGATGAAGGGCGCATTCTTCGTGCGGATTTTGGGGATGTTTCTGTGATAAGTGTTTATTTTCCTTCAGGAACAATGGGCGATATAAGACAGGATTTCAAATTTGAATTCCTCGATGATTTTCGAAAATACATTGATACCCTGAAGAAGAAAAGACCAAAACTTATACTATGCGGTGACTTTAATATCTGTCATAAACCGATAGACATTCATAATCCCATTGCCAACGCAAACTCAACCGGATTTCTGCCCGAAGAAAGAGAATGGATCGATCAGTTCCTGAAAAGTGGTTTTATAGACACTTTCCGATATTTCAATCAGGAACCACATAACTACACCTGGTGGAGCTATCGGGCTAATTCGAGGGCTAAAAACCTTGGTTGGAGAATTGACTACCACCTTGCCAGCGCAGCTCTTGAAAAGCAATTAAAGCGATCCATTATCCTTCCGGAAGCAAAACATTCTGACCATTGCCCCCTGATGGTTGAAATAGATATATAATTAGTAGATTTTACTCTTGCAAAATACACCTTCTATATAAATTAAAATCTATATTTGCAATTCCGAGCAAGTGTCGGAAAATGTATTATTTACAAAGATTAACTTTTGTATTCATAAAATATGAAAAAAATTATTTTACCTTTTGTTGCCTTAGCATTAATTTATTCCTGCGGGCAGGAAGTAAATACTGAAGGCGGACTTCAAAAACTTAACGGAGGAAAATATAGCGGGGGAGTTCTGCGTTTGAATATAGTAGAAGACTTCCGTAATCTTTATCCCTTAGATATTACAGAGGAAAGTTCTAAATTCATCGCCAGCCAAATGTATGAAGGACTGGTTAAATTATCTCAGATTGATTTATCGGTTATTCCCGCACTGGCAGAAAGTTGGAAAAGTAATGAAGACGCTACTGTTTGGACATTTCATATCCGCAAAGGAGCAAAATTCCATAAGGATGAATGTTTTGGCGGAAAAGGAAGAGAAGTTACCGCGAAAGACTTCAAGTGGTGTTTTGATAATTTGTGTACCGGAAGTCCTCATAATCAGTGGTATTCCACTACCTTCAAAGACCGCGTAAAAGGAGCCAACGAATATTACCAATCCACGAAAGATAAAAAATCACTGGCAGGTGGAGTAAGTGGAGTAAAAGTGATAGATGATTATACATTAGAGATCACACTCAACAATTCTTTTGCAGGATTTCTTAATATTCTTGTTGTGCCGGGATGCTACCTCTTCCCAAAAGAAGCATTGGAAAAATATGGAGAAGACGGAATGCGTATCAAAACAGTAGGAACAGGTCCCTTCATTTTAAAGACAGTCAAAGAAGGAGAAACGGTCATCATGGAAAAAAATCCTGATTATTGGGCGAAAGATGCAGATGGAAATCAACTTCCCTATTTAGATGCTGTACGTTATTCTTTTATCAAAGAAAAGAAACAGGAATTTCTTGAATTCAAAAAGGGAAACCTGGACATGGTATACCGTATTCCAACCGAAAACATAGGCGATATCCTTTCTGATCTTAAGAAAGCAAAAGAAAATACTTTTTTAATACAGGTAACACCAGCCATGAGTGTTTTCTATTATGGGTTTCTTCATCCTAAGGCACCGTTTAATGACAAACGTGTTCGTCTTGCGTTCAATCATGCTATTGACAGACAAAAAATTGTTGATTACACACTCAAAGGAGATGGCATTCCTGCTTTTTACGGCATTGTTCCTCCTGCTGCCAGTTTTAAAACTAAAGGATATAATTTCAAAGCGCTTAAAGGATATACGTATGATCCGGACCTTGCGAAAAAGCTTTTTTCTGAGGCAGGATTTCCCAACGGGAAAAACTTCCCTCACCTTACTCTTCAGATAAACAGCGGTGGCGGAGACCGTAATGTGCTTACCGCACAGGTGATTCAAAGTATGTTGAAGGAAAATCTCAATATTGATGTAAATATTGAAACACTTCCTTTTACACAGCATTTAGATAAAATTGAAGGCGGACAGACACTCTTATGGCGCACAGGATGGACATCAGATTATCCGGACCCTGAATCATTTCTCACCCTTCTTTACGGTGAAAACATTCCTGAAAATTTATCGGATCGCTCCTTTATAAATTCGGTAAGATATAAAAGTGCAAAGTTTGACTCGCTCTTCTCTCTTGCAATGAAGGAAGTTGATGACAAAAAGCGATATGATCTTTATACACAGGCAGATCAAGTTGCCATTGATGAGGGCGCTATTATGCCTATCTTTTATGATGAGGTTTATCGGCTCATCCAAAAGAATGTGAAACAATTTGATGTGAACGCAATGGAGTACCGCGATTTGACCAGCGTTTATTTTGTTCCTGAAGAAGAAAAGGATAAAAAGTAATAAAAGGTGATTAGTTATCGGTTTAACTATTGATTGCTGTTCACCAATTACCTACCTGTAGTATTCCCAAGGTGCTGAGTTCTTGCTAACTTTCCGTTTTATTCCCTGCCTGAGAAAGATGCCTTACAAGCATTCGTTTTGCTATGGGGAGAAATGTTTCCTCCAGCGGCAGAATTATTTCTGATTCAATAGAATAAACTGCCGGGTTCGGAATTTGTTTATTTTCCCTTATTAAATTTACTTTGATCGACTGAAATGTAGTGGAAATAGTTGCAGCAAATGTTTTTATAAAATGTGTGTGTATTGCTTTGAATTTTTCGGTGGCGTTCTCAAAAAACGTTACCTGATATTCATATACATTTGTTGAAGCGGTTTCTCCTCCCTTCAAAAACATATATCCATATTCTGCATTTAGTGGAATGATGCCAACCGGCTCAAGGTGAAGATGATCTTCCACAATATCATAAACTGTTTTGCCTTCTTCCACACGGTTTTCAAACTGGGGAATGGCATACTCAATAATAGTTGAAAGTTCCTGCATAAGATCATCATCGTTCAGCATATTTTCATAGCTCAACTGTTTGGTGGTTGCATCAATCCCTGAAATCCGGTGCGGAAAAAGATTTTTCAGGTTTTGTTTGTTCTCGCGGACAGCCACAGCGCTTCTGTAATGTTCAATGAGATCCGCTAACCAAGGGTAAAGTTTTGTTTCGCCAAATTGCCTGCTCACATCCTGCAGATAGGCGAGGAGCAAATATTTCTTGTACTCAAAGTCAATGCACCTTTCGGTAAGCCAGTTTTTACTTAATTCTGTCATATAAACGTTCAAGATTAGACTAACAACCGACACTCACAACTGATAGAATCAAACGAAAATTCATGTCAAATGTTTCGGGTATTTTCCGGTTTATCAGCAGAAATGTGTTGATAATTGACCCTCCGTCTAAGTTTTTCTCCATTAAAAAGGAATAATATTGCTAAATCAACGAAAAGCAAAACAATACGAAAAATACGAAAGAACATATTCTCGTATTTTCTTGCAAATTTGTTTTTCGAAAATCAATCCCGAAGGGAAGTCTTCGGAATAAAACATCTTTATTATGAAAAAAATTATTTTACCTGTTGCCTACTGCCTACTGTTTATTTGTTTTTTTTCCTGTGTTCCTGCAAGTAAATTCCAGGATGAAAAAGCCAAGCGCGAGAACTGTGAAAAAGAACTTGCCAACTACAAATCTTCCTCTCAGAGTCTGGAAACTCAACTGAATGAACTGAAAGATAAAATGACCGATGCCGAAAAACGGCTTTCCGGTTTGCAAAAGGATACTTCCATTCTTGGCAGTACGTACAGAAATCTCACCTCGAAATACGACAAACTGAATGATGTGAACGGAAACATTCTGGATAAATACAACAAACTGCTTACAGGAAGTGCTTCCGAAAGCCAGAAACTGAGCGGACAACTTTCCTCTACACAGGATCAGCTGCAAAAAAAACAAGATGACCTGAAGCAACTGCAAATCGAATTAGACAAGAAAAAAACGGATCTTGACGCGCTCACCGCTGAATTGAAAAAACGCGAAGACCGTGTGAAAGAGCTGGAAGATGTGCTGAAACAAAAAGACGAAGCCGTGAATGCACTCAAGAAAAAAGTTTCGGATGCGCTTACCGGATTTGAAGGAAAAGGATTGACCGTTACCCAGAAGAATGGGAAAGTATATGTATCGCTCGAAGAAAGTTTATTATTCCAGAGCGGAAAATGGGCGGTGGAACCCAAAGGCGTGGAAGTGCTGAAAAAACTTGCCAAAGTGCTGGAAACAAACACCGATATAAATGTGATGGTGGAAGGACATACTGATGATGTAACGATGAAAGGGCTGGGCGATGTAAAAGACAACTGGGACCTCAGTGCGGTGCGCGCCACTTCTGTTGTAAAAATAATTATGCAGAACAGCACTACCGATCCAAAACGACTGACTGCTGCCGGAAGATCCCAGTTTTTTCCGCTTGACGATGCAAAGACAAAAGAAGCGAGGGCGAAAAACCGCAGGACAGAAATTATCCTTACTCCAAAATTGGATGAACTGCTGAAAGTGCTGGAGACGAATTAAGTTTTGATTTGGTTTGCCCCCTACCTTTGGGAATCCCGATAGCTGTCGGGATGGGTCCGATGACTCTGACGAGTATCGGACTCCGTCAGAGGTGGGCTTTTTTTACGGCACCCGTTTCTCGGCTCATCACTCTCCCGATACTTGCCTGTGGCAATGCATGAACGTTAGTGCCAAGCCTTTTTCTCCTTACCTTTAGATTTTAAAATTCAAAATGAAATGAATGATAACACACACTGCCCAAAATGCAATTCAGATATAACGTACCCCGAAAAAAACCTGATGGTTTGTACGCAATGTTTCCATGAATGGGATCCGAAAGCGGAAAAAGAAGAAAAGGCAGAAACTGACAACACGGATAAAATACTGGATGCAAACGGCCACGAGCTGAACGATGGCGATACGGTTGTTATCATCAAAGACCTTCCTGTTAAAGGCGCCTCTAAATCCATAAAAGCCGGAACAAAAGTGAAAAATATTCGCCTTACCGATGGCGACCATAATATTGCCTGCAAGGTTGATGGATTCGGACCTATGGATTTAAAATCAGAATTTGTGAAAAAGGCATAAGATGTTCATTCCCGCCTGAGACGGCAATGGAAAACCGTTACGGCACTCTTTTTTCTGCGGGGTCACTCCAAGGACTATGACCTGTGCTGCCACCATTGGCACGAACACGCACAAATATTTTTTGCCCGCTGGGCAGCCCGCTGAGAATTATTTTCTGCTTGCCGATTTTTTTGATGAGGTATTCCTTAATGAGGGTACCTTCCGGATTACTGATGTCGGAATACGCATGCACAGTAAAGTTTTGGGCATCTTCAATAGGGTTCCACATTGCTTTGAGCTCTCCATCACTGTCGCCATAAAATAATTCTAATCCGGTTACTGCCCCGAGCATCGGGGTGGGTGATCCCTGCGTGTTTTTTGCTTCATATCCTGTTCTGAGATACAAAACCAAATCGCCATTGGCAATCTCAGCGCAGTTTTGCGCCTGAAGGGTGAGCATAGCTTCCAGTTCTGCACGTACCTGATTTTTGTAGGCGGTGTCTGCTTTACTGCCGTCATTGGCTTTAGCAAGCGCAGCGCGCCACTGCTGGTTTTTAGCATCCAGCTCGGCTGTGCCGGGTTGTAGGTTTGAAAATGTTCCCATGGTGTTGAAGGTTAGTTACTATTCACACCCCACCTAAATCCTCCCCAAAGGGGAGGACTTTCACGCGTAAGCTTCTCCCCCTTTGGGGGAGATAAGAGAGGGGGTGGTTTACGCATACACTCTTATTTCTATAGCTGTTTTCCAAAGCAAATCGTTGTTGATTTGATTTTGCTGATTGTAGGTGCGGAGCACCGCTTCGCTGTTGCTGTATTTATACAGGTTGGCAAAAGCAATGGGCTGAGGCGGACCGGCTTCCACTCCTTTGGTTCCTATGATCGCCCATACATTGCCGGTAAATCCGTTGGCAAGTGTTGCGGTATAACTTCCTGTGGAAAGGTATGTCCACACTATATTGCCAATGGTGTTTTCCAGCACAATGGCTGTGGGCGGATTGGTTCCAGTCTGCGTGAGCAGCGCTACATATTTTTTATAGGGAGGAAGGAGCAAGCTTGCTTTCACCCGTTTGTTTTTTGTTGCTGCATTGGCATCCTCGCTGTCCAGGATGAGTAGTTCATCATTGGCAACCACTGTTGCCTTCTCTGTTTTTTCTGACCATTTCTTTGCCATGGTGTTTGTGTTTTTTCCCCGTGCCCCTCCTAAATCCTCCCCATTGGGGAGGACTTGTATTTTTTTCTCCCTCCCTAATGGGGAGGGCGGGGGTGGGGCTTTAGTTAATACATCATCATTTCATTATTTTCAAAAAGCATTTCTTCTCCATCTTCATACAGCATCGTATCTTCCTCTGCATTCACCGCATTTATTTTATTGATCTTCTCCTGCGTGTATTCATCCAATTCATCATCGTGCAGTTTGTGCAGTTCTAATTTCGGAATGATGGGGTGCATATTTGGAGCAGACATTTTATTTAGGATTAAGGATTTTTTTTGTTTCGTATTTTTCGTACAGTTTTGCTTTTCGTTGATTTACGGCACTCTCTTCTCCGCCACATCGCTCCATGGACCAAAGCCGGTGCTGCCACCATTGGCACGTACACGCACAAATACCATCTGCCCCGAAGGCAATCCATCGAGCGTTGTTTTCTTTTTACCGATCTTTGGTTTCATGTACTCTTTTATCTTAGAGCCATCGGGGTTGGCTATGTCGGTATAAACCTGCACGGTAAAGTTTTGGGCATCTTCCATCACATCCCAGCTTGCCTCAAGTTCTGCCGGGCTGTTTCCATAAAACAAATTCAAGCCGGTAACTGCGGGCAAATGTCCTGTTGGGCTGCCCTTGGTATCCCTGGCGCCATAGCCGGTGGTTAAATACAAAGGCAGATCACCATTGGCAATTACAGCGCAGTTCTGCGCCTGAATGGTGAGCAGGTTTTCCAGTTCCGCACGCCTTTGGTCTTTTAGCGCGGTGTCGGCAACGGTTCCGTTGTCGGATTTTACAAGGGCGCTTTCGTACTCGTCCGTTTTTGTTTGCAGCGTGGCGGTGGATGGATCCACTGCCGCGAATGCGGGAGCCGCATTGATCTTGTCAATTTTGTCTTGAGCGTAATCGCCAAGTCCGGCATCGCTGATGCTGCGTAATCCGAGTTTTGCAATAATGTGTAACATTGTTTTTAGGTTTTATCCCGATAGTTATCGGGGGTTAGTGTTTATTTTGAATTGTTTTTTACTTTGATTCAACCTTGAACTGCTTTGATTCAATCTTGAACTACTCCTGTTCAACCTTGAACTGCTTTGATTCAATCTTGAGCAGCTCCTGTGCAACCTTGAACTACTCCTGTTCAATACTGAACTACCTCTGTGAAACATGGTATAGCCCCTGTGAAACATTGATCCGCTGCTTGCTGAAACTGTAAAATCGCTTTGCGGGTTTACTCCGAAGGAGTTCATTTCAACACTTCTTTGGAGCAGCATTGCATTGTTTCGGGGATATGTTTCTGAATGGTTCATTGAGGTTTCTTTTGTTTGTATTAATGTGTGCTTGTTTTTGGGATATAACGGAGGGAATGTGTGCAATGTTTGCCAGTTCTCCCGAACAGCGGTACATTCTCCCGAGCAGCGGTGTTTTCTCCTGAGCAGCGGTGGCTTACTCTTTTTCAGGAGTTGATTGCATAATGCCGGAAAGATGTTTTTTCACCCTTTTATGGCCTTTGCGGCTGAGGGAAATAATTTTGCCATTGAAGAGAATGGCTTTTAACCAGACCTGGCTGATCACTTTGCTCATTTTTACAAGGTAAGAGCGGTGCAAGCGCCTGAATAAATTGGTGCTCCATACTTTTTGATGAAAGAACTTTAAAGGGTAGCCGTAAAATTCTGTATCCCCGTTTTCAAAATGCAGTATGCAGTTTTGCCCTGCCGATTCGGCATAGAGCACATCGCTTGCTTCCCGTGTGTAAGGGAAACCATTCTTGCGGAATGTAAGCGGTACTGACATTGTAGTTAATTGTAGAGTAGAGATGCATCATGCGTATCATAAATTATACCCATAACGAAGCGCGCATGGAATTATTGAGGAGGAAGAATACTTTTAACATTTTTTAGCAGATTATGTCCAAGAAAGGTCTCTCCGATGTTCAGCGGAGGATTCTGATGGGAAGAAAAAAATTTCTATAAATATGGAGGATTACCTAGCCAATCTTCCATACTTTCCCATCCTTTGTCTTTATATTTGCTAGTTGGCGCTGAAGGTATGTCATTTGGTTTCTCTCCTGACTTGCAATACTGATTCCATTCTATTGAATTTTTTAAATTGAGCTTTCTAACAAATGCTCTTGCTTCTTCAAAGGATCTCCACTCCCGAAATTGTTTCATAATATTTCCTGTGCCAAGCCAGTCTCCAAAACCTGTCCATCCTTTATCTTTGTATGGAACTGCTGGCGCAGTGGGTATATCATCTGGTTTCTCTCCTGACTTGCAATACGTATACCATTCTGTTGAATTTTTCAAATTAAGTTTTCTAACAAAGCACCTTGCTTCTTCAAAGATTCTATACTCTCTTCCATTAACACTTCCTGTTCCAATCCAGTCCCTAAAACCTACCCAGCCTGTATCTTTGTATATAGAATGTGGTGCTGTAGGTATCTCATCTGGCTTTTCTCCTGACTTGCAATACTTGTTCCATTCGGTTGAATTTTTCAAATTAAGTTTTCTAACAAAGGCTCGCGCTTCTTCAAAAGACCGATACCCCCGAACCACCGGTGAATAATTTTCCGAATTACCAAGCCAGTCTCCAAAACCTGTCCACCCTTTATCTTTGTATGGAACTGCTGGCGCAGTGGGTATATCATCTGGTTTCTCTCCTGACTTGCAAAATGCATACCATTCGGTTGAACTTTTTAAATTGAGCTTTCTAACAAAGGCTCTTGCTTCGTCAAAAGGTCGATACTCCCTAACCACGGGCAAAAAAATATTTGTCTTGCCAATCCAATCTTCCATACCTACCCACCCTTTATCTTTGTAGATGGCGTGGGGCGCTGTAGGTATATCATCTGGCTTCTCACTTGATCTGCAATATGTATACCATTCGTTTGAACTTTTTAAACTGAGCTTTCTAACAAATGCTCTTGCTTCCTCAAAGGGCATATATTCCTTATCTCTTGATGGAAAAAATTCATTGTCTATCCAGTCACTAAAACCCATCCATCCTTTGCCTTTGTATGATGAAGCCGGAAAATTAGGTATATCATCTGGCTTCTCACCTGAATTGCAATATTCTATCCAACCTTTATGTGAGTTTAATCCTAATTTTCTTACAAAAGTTCTTGCTTCTTCAAAAGGTCTTTGTTCGTTACCTATCCAATCTCTCATATCTTTCCATCCTTTACCTTTGTAGTAAGAAGCAGGGGAAAATGGGATATCATCTGGCTTCTTACCTGACTCGCAATACGCTTTCCATTCGGTTGAACTTTTAAAATTGAGCTTTCTAACAAAATCCCTCGCTTCTTCAAAAGATCTTTTTTCATTCCCAAGCCAATCTCTCATATCTATCCATCCTTTGCCATTGTAGTAGGAAGCAGGGGAAAAGGGAATATCCTCTGGCTTCTTACCTGACTCACAATATGCAAACCAATTTTTATAAGAGCTCAACCCTAATTTCCTAACGAAATTTCTCGCATCTTCAAAAGGCATCATATTAAACTTAGAAAGTTTCTTCCAGATTCTTATTTGAAGATTATTTTTTAATTCTGTTTCATTAAGATAATCGGAAAAAAACTCAGCGCTTAATTGTTTTTCTATTTTAGCATTAATGTTACCCTCAGCTTTGTCCTTAAAATATGCAATTACTCTTTCATCATTAGAAGCTAAAGCTCTTACTACATCTATTATTTCATTAAAATTGTCATTGTCAATTTCAGAAGTAGCTTCATCATATATTACAGGTAATATTACATACCCCCATTCTTTTCCAACTTTCTTTCTTAATGCCCTCCCTAATGCTTGAACAATATCCACTTTACTTTTACGAGGATCTGCAAATACAATACAATCTATGTTTGGCACATCAACACCTTCTGAAAGGCACCTAGCATTGGTGATTAAAGCTTTTTCAGAGTTCGCAAACTCCTGTACGATATTATTTCTTTTAGCTATGTTGTCTTTCCCGCTTACAGTATAAGTATCAATTGGTTGATAATTGTAGGTTTTGGTAATGTACTGTTGTAAATCCTTATTACGTCTAGCCTTCTCAATAGAAGAATGAAATGAAACTGCATTCTTAATATTTAATCGCTTCATTGCCTTTCTTAAAGCTAACATTGAAGCTAATGAACGAGCTTCAGTTTCTTTTTTCCACTTATCGTTTAACTGTACAAGATTATTATCCCTTATAAATTTTGCTATTTCTGATTTCTTTACATCTATAGTTATTACTTTGTAATTTGTCAGAAGTTTCAACTCTATAGCTTCTTTAAAGCTCATTTGAGCAAATGTTTCCCCGTAGATGCCTTCATTATCCATAGAAATAATATCATCCTTTGAACCAACATAAAAACGCTCTGTAGCAGTCATAAACATTCTCTTTGCTATTGAAATAGTATCTTCAAATAACAAATGGGAAAAAAGCTTCTTGTCCGGACCAACGGTTTTGTGTGCCTCATCAAATATTCCTACATCAAAAGCGAAGTTTAACTTCTTCGAAATCTCTGCAATAATTCGTCCACTTTGATAGGTAGTAAAGATGATTTTCTTTTCATCCATATTCTTTATTAACCACTGCTCAATATATTTAGAGTCCGTTAGACAAGGAACTCCTAAGTTCTCGGTATTAAAAACAACATCATCATTCTTTCCTATGCCCTCATCCGAACAAATACACAACCATTTAACTTTACTATTATTTGCTACTATTTCTTTTAGATAAACCCCCAGCGTTTGCTGTACCAGAAATAAACTAGGAACAGCTACTAATGTAGATTTTGACTTCAGTTGCTCAGCGATCCAGAAGCCTGTAAGGCTTTTTCCTGCTCCACAAGGGAATATAAGTTTCCCTCTAGCGTGATGTTCATTTTCAAAATGCCTTACAGCCTTTTCAATGGCTATCTTCTGATGTTCTCGGGGCTGAGAAGGAGTGAGCTTAACTTCTTTTCCATCTAAAACCATTTGAGCTTGCAGGAAAAAGCCCTCATCAAGATTTTGCCATACATCAGACATCAATGTGCTAATTGGCTTAGTCTTTAACTTCTGAAAGTTCTTAGAGGTATCAAAAGCGCTTGAACAAATATATCCTCGTAAAATTTTCTTGTTGCTTTCGATTAGCGATAAAAATGTAGATACTTCTTTAAAAGTAACCGAGGATGTTATATCGCTATGGTATTTGCACTGAATGGCGTGGTATTCCTCTCCAGATTTAACAATAAGGTCAATCCCCAAATCCTGATCTGGTAATTCCAAATACTCTAGGACACTAGAAGGTACTTCAGAAAGTAACCAAACCTCTTCATATAAACTCTTATGTTCAGGATTAACTTGAAAATATAGTTTGGTCAACAACTCAAATGCATCTCCTTTAACCTTGTTGTTTTCAATATCAATGGCAGACTTGAAGTCTTGCCAATTCTTGGAGTTTGATATAAGGTTTTTAACTTTCAATTCTAAAAATAAAACTTGTATAAATGTAATAATTTTCGTCCGAGCAGTTCTCCTCCGAGGAAGACCTCCGGACTGTTAAGTGACTCTGATGAAAAGAGATAAAAAATTAGTTTGCTTGTTTCCCCGGTTGCTGATGGTTCATGTACTGTTTCAGCATGTCCATGCCCTTCAGCGCTTCCGCATGATTCGGATTTAAGCGCAGGCATCTTGTCCATCCGCGGTATGCTTCGTTTATATTTCCGGTACTGAAATTTGCACCGCCATAGTGATACCATATCTCTGCATTCGTGCTGTCGTATTTCAATGCGCGGGAAATATATTGGATGGCAAGAGGCACGTTGCCTCTTTTACCTTCGTCCTTGGCGCGTTCTACCAGTGCATTTGATAAAGCAGGATCATAGGACTGGCGGAAAAAAGGATGCGAAGGGAAATACTTTCTCGCCTGTCCCCAGTAATATTCTGCTTTATCCAGGTCTCTCTTCTGAAAAAAGGCAAGCCCGAGATTCAGATACCCGTTCACGTATTTTGGATGAATCGTAACTGCTTTGTCAAGGTGATAAATGGCTGAGTCGAGTAAGATACGCCTTTGGGTGGTGTCTTTTGTCACTTGCGTAAGTTCTATAAATGCTTTACCGGAATTTCCGTTCGCCAATACGCTGTTTGGCACCACCCATGCATCGTGCATGAAAAGAATATTATCGGTTTCCCAATCCGGATTGCGTGCCATAGTTTTATATCCCATCGGAACGACAAGTAAAACAAGTAAAACAACGAAAATCATTTTTCGCTTCTCGTTCCCTTCTCCTTTGAGGGTTTCCTCCCCTCTCCCCTGGGAGAGGGGTTGGGGGTGAGGTTGGCTGAGGCGATTGAGCAGAGTAAGCAATCCGAACGCTGCAACCATGATAAACCCAAGGGAAGAATGATAGATCAGGCGCTCGCCCATAGTGGCGCCAATCGGCATGGCAAGATTGGAAACAAGAAAAAGATGCGAGAGATAAAATGCAATAGCGAAAGCGATCCAGTTCCTTTTCTTCAGAAGAGCAACCATATAATATACAATAACAACATGCACAAGAATGGATAACCAAACCAGTGCGTCTCCGAAACTGCTATACGGAATGGTTTTCCATGAATAATCTGCGGAAAGCGGATGCGGAAAGATGAGCAGGCGAAGGTATTTTATCAGCACAAATATTTCAGTGGCTACTTTCTGGATAGGCGTTGCAAACACAAAAGGATTGTTCAGCACTTCGGTGATTTCGCCTGTCTTTCCAGCACCCACAAAATGATAGCGCAGCATCAGGTAAAATACTCCAATCCCAATGTATGGCAGGGAGTTTTTAATGCTTTCTGCAATAGTCTTTTTCCGGAAGATGAAAAACGACATAGGGATAAGCGCCATCAGCGTGATGCCCCATTCTTTGGATAGTAATGCAAAAAAATAAAAAAGCAATCCAAGAAAAAGCGTTTTCGACTCTTTCTTCTTATCGTATTTAAAAACAAAAATGAACGTAAGTACAATGAAAAGGAAGGAAATAATCTCATCGCGGCTTTTTACGTTCGCCACCACTTCGGTGTGGATAGGATGAACCAGAAAAATAATGGCGGTGATGAATGCAATGTCGTTGTGATTGATGAATTTCAAATTGGCATATTTGAAAACATAATCGCGCAGAAGTTTAAGAAGCAGCACCACAGAAAGAATGTACAAAAGCACGCTTATGATATGCCTGATCATGGCAAGGTTTTCGTGCGACTGGGAAATTTTAGCTTCAAGACCTGCTTTCTCAGAAATTAGCTTGTTGGCAATGTTAGGATTCATCTGTAACATCCCAACATCCGTCAACGAATCGCGCACTTCAAGCATGCGTGTTCCGTAACACTCGCCAAATACTTGCTGTTCGACCGCGAAGGTGAAGATGGAAAGCGGACGGTACCTCCCGCCTGAAAGTTCTCCTTTGGAACCCATGGATTTGAAAAAACTATCGTACGAATCGGTAGTCATGATTGTCCCAATTCCTGCAAACCCTTGCTGTACATAATCATTCAGGCGCATTACAATATCATCGTCCAGTGCGTATTTATTCAGCGTTGGAATAATGCACCATTTTGTATTGTTAAAATTAAAGATGATCTTTTTTACTCCTGTAGTATCCGCAGCAGGTATTTTGGCATCCGCAGCATATCTTCTTACCTCCCAGTGGGAAATAACGGAATTGAAATAAATGATTAACCCAATCAGTACAATAAAAATAGATTGTTGCCGGAACGAAGAAATGGGAGAGAGTGCAGGCGGCACAGGAATAGCTGCAGGTTGTTGCTTCTTTTGTGATTGAACCTTTTTGGTATTTTGCTTTGCCATATTTAAGTAAAGAAACGGAGATTAGGTGAAACGGAGAAACGGTGAAGAATTATTTAATTACCCATTTATCTGCACCATCAATCATAGTTACTATTTGTCCTATAATATTTTCATATCCTTTATTAAGTTTTTCAAAATGTTCTTTTGAAATATATCCGCAAAGAAAAGAAATCTCCAGCCAAACCTGCGTTTCGCATGCTTCCGTTTCGGAGTCGCTAAGTTTTGCGATAAAGGCAGCCTTGTATCTTCTTTTTCTCCATGCCTCAGCAAGATTAGCACATACAGAGCGTGATGCTCTGCGAATCTGGTCCGTCATGGAATATTTTTCTTCAGATGGAAACTTTTTTGTCATCTCAAAAATTTCCATTGTGGCGGCTATGGCGGCTTTGTAAACTCTCAAATCTCTATAACTATTAATCCTTTCCGCCATTATTTTCTGTATTAATCACCGTTTCTCCGATTCTTCGTTTCCCCCATTCATTTTTGGAGCTTCATTACAAAAATCTGTTCATCACTGAAATCATATAGTTTACAAAAATCTACTTTTTTTTGAAGTACGAATGGATATTGTTTCACTGTTTCAAATCCTGCCTTGTGAAAGAAATTCGGAATCACGCAAGTCACAAAAATTTCTGAAGGCGCAATGCGAATCAATTCTTTTACAATGGATAGACCCACCCCTTTGTTGCGCTCTTCGGGCAGTACTCCAACGGTAGCGATCTCGGTACATTCAGGATACGTTTTCAATCTTCCAAAGCCGATGATGGCATCACTATTTTTTGCAACAATAAATTGTTTCCATGACAAATCTTCGCAGTCAAGGTCATAACTTTTTGCAAAAAGTTCGATAACCGGCAGATCACTTTCAGAAGCGGGAGAAATCAATGTATCAATTGCCTGTAAATAATCCATCCTCTTATGTTTCATGCGAAGATAAAAACATTACAGCAAGATTGTGTTAGTTCCTATATAAAAGGTAGAGGTACGGTTAAGAGTAGCTATCAACAGCAGACTGTGGACTTGGATTTACTTCCTCAACAAATCCTTTATCACAAAATAAATGGATGCGAACACAGAAAGCAGCGAGAGCGTAATTGTAAAGAGAGGAAATCGGGTAACTGGGAAATACTTGTCTAATTTCATTCCGCCCCACACGCCCAGCGCGATGGTGATTCCCATCTGGAAAGCCATGGCGGAAAATTTACCGTAATCAGTAAGCCGCTGCTTTTTCGGATTTTTCGGATTCTCCTCCTGGACCATTACTGATGTTGATAGTGGGTGCTGTGCCTGCCATTGCGCAGGAGCCAACAAAGTTAGCGCCCGGTTCAATGGAAAGTTTATTAGTGATAATATCGCCCGAGAGTTTGCTGGTAGCTTTGAGAGAAAGCAGTTCTGCTACTTTTATTTTTCCTGTGATGATGCCTGAGATGTCCCCGTTCTGGCAGGTAATTTCACCCTCCACCATACCGGTGGTGCCAAGCACAAGTTTTCCTTTTGTAATGAGACAACCGTTGAGCGTACCGTCAACACGAATGTCGCCTTCTGATTTGATATCGCCTTCAATAACAGTTCCCGCTCCGATAATGTTTATGGAAGGTGTTTCGGTGATGCCTGGTTTTGCCATGGGGTTTGATTTTAAGTTGAACATGTTGGCAATTCATTTAAAAAGTACGGCATGTATCTATGAAAATAACTACACGTTATCAATGAATAAATAAGACAAACTATCAAGTAAAAACGAACTTATTTTTTAAAACTTGCCTGACTATAAAGAAACGGAGCAGGGTTTAGAAACCTCAATGTAATTTCTAATCCTCCTCGCCCTGAACTGACTGTTTTGAGCCCGGAAATGTTAAAGTCGTAACTCATGCCAACTCCAAAACTGGAAAATTCAAACAGGGCGGTAGCAACAAATGCATCTTTATTGCGGTAATATCCACCCGCATAAAGGTAAGCTCCTTTCACAAAACCAGTAACTATAGAATTTTGCTGAAGCATGTATCGTATCATTCCTCCGGCAAAAATCTCCCTGTTAGATCCTTGCATGGATACCATATAGCCTGGAACAATTGCAATATTTGTATTGTTTATTCCAATAACTGCATTTCCATGAAACACAATTCGCTGGCTTAGTTTTTCATTCTCTCCAAGAAAAGAATATTTTGGAGTAAAAAGGTGAAACATGGAAGCACCCACTATTATATCCAACTGATCGTTTCCGCTTATCCTGCTTTCACTTTTTTTATATGCATAAACAAGCCCCGTGCTTCCATCTCCTCTAATGAAACTGGAATTGACGTTGGCAATTGCTTTATCCGCAAGTGCTGGACTCGTAGTATACCCGGTTGATGAAGTTGGATCGTACTGGGTTCCCCAATGAAAATTTGTTACATCAATACTGCGTTGCAAGATTCCTCCTTGAAATCCTAACGCAAGCATGCTTTTTCCGCTCAAGTATATCTGGTATGCAAGCGATCCGTTTGCCTGCAATGTTCCCATTTTTCCATCCCCGGCTTTATCATTAAAAAAATTAACTCCCCATCCAAATCCGCTTTCATCGGATTTTCTGAATTTTGATGTTGCATTTTTAATTTTTATCCAGTGTTTTTTTGACTTTATATCAAATGAAGCGGCTATGGTGTTGTATGGCTTATCCGTAACAGCGCGCCACTGTGTGCGATACATCATTGCAGCACGCAACCAAGTAGTGGTGCCTGCAAGACCAGGATTTAACGTTAAAGGGGATTGATCAAATTGAGAAAAGTGGATGTCCTGTGCGCTTGCAACAGTAACGGACAATAATACTGCTCCTAAGAAGGAATTACGTAACAAGGTGAATGTTTTCATGGTGCTTAATCTTTAGAGATGCAAAGTAAGTAAATTTATGTAAGCCCTGCAAGAAAATACGCGAAAAATTCATTAAAACCAAACAAGGGTTGTGAATAGACTTTTTTATTTATTGATATAAGACTTACGTTTTACGTATCCGCGAGTATTTGCAAAACCAAGTTCATTGGTTTCGAAATATTTTAGAATCAAAAATTTTAATACCGCGCAACCGCTTTCCGCCTCATAGGACGGATACTCAAAACAGGAATTTTCGAAAGTTCGACAATTCTTTGAGCAGTACTCCCTATAAAGAGAGTGGTTAAGTTAAATTCCCGCTGACTCATGATCATAATCAAATCAGCCTCTACTTCATCGGCATAGTCAATAACTAAATCCGCAATATTCTTTCCTTCCAATGTTTTGATAGTACATGGAACCCCTTTTTCTTTAATAAATTTTTGCACCTGGTGAGAATAAGCAATCAATTTGTTTTCATAACTCCTCTCTTTAACTAAACGGACCGAAATAACCCGAATAGTGGAATTAAAAAATTTGGCAAACTCTATTGCTTTGTTTACTTTTTCTCTTGTGGCCTCTGTAAGGTCCAATGGCAGGACAATATTCTTACAACCGTTACGATGGGTCTTTCCCTTTATTGTTATTACAGGACAGGCAGATCTTTCTATAAGCTTCATCACTTCTTTTGAAGACTTAAATCCCATTACAATTAGTATTGCATTTATTTTTTCTGCTGCCTTAATAATTTGCTCATATACTTTTCCTTTAACAATCATCGTATTGGCTTGCAGGCCTGATTGTGTTGAAACCTGCTGAGCCAATTTATCAAGTTTGCTCTGAGTGTCTTGTTCCACGCTATCCGTAACATGCAATAAAATGATAGTGGATGCAGTAGATCTTGCCAAATTATAAGATTGTTCCAGCGCTATAATCGATTGCTCTGAAAAATCAATTGGTACCAGAATGTTATTTTGAGACATTGTATGGGGTATTTCGTTTTTATCAATCAGCTTGCTTCTATTTAAATCATCTTCTAAAAAACGTTAAATAGTTAGTAATCAATGTGTAAAGTTAATCGTTATTTTTGATTCTTAATTATTAAAGAATAACGTATTTTTTAAAAGTATGTTCTCCTTCTTCATTATTTCATCCAATTAGTAGATGCAAAAGCAGGAAAAAAGTTGCATGTAAGGTTACTTTAACGTACGCCACAAAGCTATTTCAAAGGTTGGTTGGTAGTAAATTATAGTTTAGGCCTAATGCATGGAGCATTAAGAAAGCTGTTTCTAAAAATATATTTCGCAGTTTGAAAGGGGTATATAAGTCATGTATCAAACAAAATGAACAAGCGATAAAAATTGTCAATAAGTTTTTCCTGAAACTTTTCTCTTTTTCCCCGAATTGATTTTCAATTTACCTAAATTTGCCACCGCAATTCCAAAACTGTATTTTAACCCTAAACAGCAGACCGAAAACTGTAAACACTAATGCCCAAAGACAAATCCATTAAATCCGTCCTCATCATCGGCTCCGGCCCCATCATTATCGGGCAAGCCTGCGAATTCGATTACTCCGGCTCGCAAGCATCACGCTCGCTCAAGGAAGAAGGAATTGAAGTAACGCTTATTAATTCCAATCCGGCAACTATCATGACGGATAAGGTTACTGCGGATAATATTTATCTCAAGCCGCTTACGAAAAAGTCCATTTCAGAAATTCTCAAGAAACATAAAATAGATGCCGTACTTCCCACCATGGGAGGACAAACTGCACTCAACCTGGCTTTGGAATGCGAGAAAGCAGGTATTTGGAAAAAGCATAACGTAAAAATGATCGGTGTGAATGTGGAAGCGATTCATACCACCGAAGACCGTGAAAAATTCCGTCTAAGAATGCTGCATCTTGGAATGGGTGTTTGCAAGGGAAAAACGGCCACCTCCTTCCTCGAAGGAAAAGAAATTGCACAGGAAGTTGGTTTTCCACTTGTGATTCGTCCTTCGTTCACACTTGGAGGCACAGGCGGAGGTTTTGTAAACACCAAAGAAGAATTTGACGCTGCCCTCAACCGCGGCTTGCATGCATCCCCTACTCATGAAGTACTAATCGAGCAAAGTGTTTTCGGATGGAAAGAATTTGAACTGGAACTTTTGCGCGATGCAAATGATAACGTGGTCATCATCTGCTCCATTGAAAACTTTGACCCGATGGGAATCCACACAGGCGATTCTGTAACAGTGGCTCCTGCCATGACGCTTTCCGACACTGCTTACCAGCGGATGCGCGATGCTGCTATCAAATGCATGAACGGCATCGGACACTTTGCGGGTGGATGCAACATTCAGTTTGCGATGAATCCCGAGAACGAAGAAGAAATGATCGTGATCGAGATCAATCCGCGTGTGTCGCGTTCCTCGGCACTTGCATCAAAAGCAACCGGTTATCCGATCGCAAAGATCGCGGCAAAACTTGCTATAGGATACAATCTTGACGAACTGAAAAATCAAATTACAAAATCTACTTCTGCATTCTTCGAACCAACCATTGATTATGTGATCGTGAAAGTTCCGCGCTGGAATTTCGACAAGTTTGTAGGAAGTGACCGCCACCTAGGCTTGCAGATGAAATCTGTGGGAGAAGCAATGGGAATCGGCAGAAGTTTCCAGGAAGCTTTGCAAAAAGCCTGTCAGAGTTTGGAAATAAAAAGAAACGGTTTGGGAGCAGACGGCAGGGAAACTGCTGATCAGAAAACATTACTTGCCAATCTTGAAAAACCTTTATGGAACCGATTGTTCCATGTGTACGATGCGTTCAAGATGGGAATTCCGTTCAACACCATTCATAAACTGACGAAGATCGATCCATGGTTCCTGAATCAGATCGAAGAAATGATCGCGTTGGAAAGAGAAGTTGAAAAACATACGCTCGCAAATATTCCAAAATATCTTTTACTGGAAGCAAAACAAAAAGGATATGCCGACCGACAAATCGCTCACTTGCTGAAATGCCTGGAGAGCCAGGTGTTCAAGAAAAGAAAAGAGATGAGCATCAACCGGGTTTATAAATTGGTGGACACTTGCGCTGCTGAGTTTGAAGCAAAAACGCCTTATTACTATTCTACTTTTGAGGAAGAGAACGAATCCATTCCATCGAAGAAAAAGAAAGTGGTGATACTTGGCTCGGGTCCTAACCGAATCGGACAGGGAATTGAGTTTGATTATTCCTGCGTGCATGGAGTTTTGGCTGCAAAAGAGTGCGGCTACGAAACCATCATGATCAATTGTAATCCCGAAACGGTCTCCACCGATTTTGATATTGCCGACAAACTTTATTTCGAACCTGTTTTCTGGGAGCATGTGTATGAAATTATTCAGCATGAAAAACCCGAAGGCGTAATTGTTCAGCTGGGAGGACAAACCGCTCTGAAGCTTGCCGAGAAGATGGTGAAGTATGGAATTAAAATCATAGGAACCGATTTCGAAAGCATAGACCTTGCTGAAGACCGAGGAAGTTTTTCTACGCTGCTGAGCGATCTCAAAATTCCTTATCCTAAATTCGGAGTGGCGGAAGATGCGGAACAGGCGGTGCAGTTATCGCGCACGCTCGGGTTTCCGCTGCTGGTGCGTCCTTCGTATGTACTGGGCGGACAGAGCATGAAGATTGTCATCAACGAACAGGAACTGGAACAGCACATCGTAAAGATCCTGAATGATATTCCGGGAAATAAAATTCTGTTGGATCATTTTCTGCAACAGGCCATTGAAGCGGAAACAGATTCCATTTGCGATGGAACCGACAATTACATCATGGGGATCATGGAGCACATTGAACCTGCGGGAATTCACTCTGGTGATTCCAACGCGGTGCTTCCTCCCTTTGATCTGAGCGACAAGGTGATAAAAAAATTAGAAGAATACACAAAGAAAATTGCGATTGCGCTGAAAACAAAAGGACTTATCAATATTCAGTTTGCGATTAAGGATGAAGAAGTATATGTGATTGAAGCCAATCCCCGTGCTTCGCGCTCCATGCCTTTTATTGCCAAAGCATACGATGAGCCGTATATCAACTACGCTACCAAGGTGATGCTTGGAGTAAAAAAAGTGAAGGACTTTAAATTCAATCCCACGAAAAAAGGATATGCAATTAAGGTTCCTGTATTTTCATTCGATAAATTTTTGGATGTAAATAAGGAACTCGGTCCGGAAATGAAATCTACCGGTGAAGCGATCTACTTCATCGACAATCTGGAGGATGAGTTCTTCCAGCAGGTATATGGGGAGAGAAATTTGTATCTGAGCAGATAAAAAGATTTGACGATTTGTTAATTAGCTGATGAATTTCATTGGCTAATCTCTACTGAAATAACAACATCTTCCATTCCCAAACTTTTCTTTACTTTCGGCAATCAAATTTATATACATGTCAGAAAAAACTTCTTCAACTATTTCTCCTTCCCTGAAGGGGAAGGGCGGGATGGGGCAATTCACCCCTCATCTCATCGCCATCGGAATTTTTCTGGTGGTAACAACCGGGTATTTCTCTCCTGTTATTTTCGGAGGCAAACAAATTTTTCAGGAAGATATTATGCGCGCACAGGGCGTGTCGAAGGAATTATCGGACTTCCGAGAAAAAACAGGACAGGAAGCATTGTGGACTAACTCGCTCTTCAGCGGAATGCCCGCGTACCAGATATCGGTTTACTATCTCTCAAGTAAATTGAATTACCTGAGCAAACTCTTTTCTTTATTTCTTCCTCATCCTGCGGGAATGATCTTCATCTGCTTCCTCGGTTTTTATTTTTTGTTGCAGGTGCTCAAGGTTGATACTTGGCTCTCAGTAATTGGAGGACTGGCATTCGGATTGTCGTCCTATTTTTTTATTTTCATTGATACTGGACATAATACAAAAATGGCTGCCATTATGTATTTTGCTCCTTTGCTGGCGGGAATCATCCTGACCTATCGGGGAAAACTTCTTACAGGCGGAGCCATCACCGCTTTGTTCCTTACGATGGAAATATTTATGAATCATCCCCAGATGACGTATTACTTTGGATTTGTTATACTTTTTTATGCCTTGGCAGAGCTTTTCAATGCATGGAAAGAAAAAAAATTGATTGATTTCTTTAAACGATCAGCGGTAGTTGGAATCGCAGGACTCATCGCTGTAGGAGTAAACATCACGAGTTTATGGGCAACTGCCGATTACAGCAAGTACACCATCCGCGGAGGAACTGAGCTTACCATCAATCCTGACGGAACGAAGAACGAACACAACGTAACTTCCGGTCTCGATAAAGATTATGCTACCGCATGGAGTTACGGCATTGGCGAAACCATGACGCTGCTGATCCCGAATTTTAAAGGAGGGAGTTCGTCACCTATTGGAAAAAATAAATCAATTGAAAATGCACTATCTGGTTTAGATCCTCAAGCCGCTAATGTTGCTGCGCAAGTTTATTCAGGATATTTTGGTGATATGCCTTTTACAGCAGGTCCTATTTATTCGGGAGCCATCGTTATATTTTTATTTATGCTCGGATTATTTATTGTGAAAGGTTCCCTTAAATGGGCGCTTACGCTTGCTACTGTACTTTCCATCTGGCTCGCATGGGGAAGAAATGATCCTTTTGGTTTTAGTAACTGGATGCTCGATCATTTTCCGGCATACAATAAATTCCGCGCGGTGGTTACGATACTCGTGATTGCAGAATTCACCCTTCCTTTACTCGGAATTCTTGCCATTGACAGCCTGATCAAGAATAAAAATTTCCTGAAAGAAAATATTACGCTTCCTTTTAAACAAATTTTAACAGGACAAAAAGTATTGATTATCGCGTTTGCACTTTCAGGCGGCATTGCGTTCCTATGCTGGCTTGCACCTGGAATGTTTACCAATTTTTCCACCGCAAGCGATTTGCCTGATGTAACCAATACTCTTCAGCGAAGCGGGTGGACAGAAGATCAAATAAAAACTTTTTATGACAGTACTATTTCAGGAGCGATTGAAGCTAGAAAAGCAATAGTAAAAGCAGATGCATTGCGAAGTTTTCTTTTCATTCTGTTTGCCGCTGCCGCCATCTGGCTTTATTCGAAAAATAAATTAGTGAATAAAAATATTCTTGTCGGCTCACTCATTATTCTGATTCTGCTCGATATGGTAGTGATCGACAAGCGCTATTTGAATAACGAAAGTTTTGTGGATAAGAAGAAAAATAAAAATGAAAATCCTCTTGCCGCAATGGGACGTCCGAACAGCGCTGATCTTGAAATAATGAAAGATACCGACCCGAATTACAGGGTGTGGAATACATTAGCGCGTCCTGATCAGGATGCAGCCACTTCTTACTTTCATAAATCCATCGGTGGTTATCATGGAGCGAAACTTCGCAGGTATCAGGAACTGATTGATTTTCATATCAACCAAGAGCTTCGTGGATTTTATAATACACAAAGCACAAGAAATTTGAACGTGATAAACATGCTGAATACAAAATACATCATCATTGGCGGTGACAAAAATCAACCGATGGTTTATCCCAACCGCGAAGCGCTTGGCAATGCCTGGTTTGTAGGCGAATATAAATTGGTTGCCAATGCTGATTCTGAGATTACCGCTCTTACACATTTTAATCCTTCTTCCACAGCAATTGTAGACAAAAAATTTGAAAGCGAGCTCAACGGATTCAAGGCGCAAAAAGATTCTTCCGCAAGTATTAAACTTACTTCTTACAAGCCTAATGATCTTGTGTATGCAGCCAATGCTTCCTCCGAACAACTGGCAGTATTTTCTGAAATTTATTATTCCAGCGGATGGAACGCCTATGTGGATGGAAAAGCTACTCCGCACTTCCGTGCAGATTATGTGCTTCGCACGATGAGAATTCCGGCAGGAAAGCACAATGTTGAATTTAAATTTGAGCCCGAAGTTTTTATAACAGGAGAAAAAATCTCTGGAGCAAGCATAATTTTACTTTTCTTGCTTTGCGGTGGAGCAGCATTTGTTGAGTTAAAAAGAAATGCCCTTCCCCATCCCTCCCAAAAGGGAAGGGAGGAGTGAACATAAAGTTCTTCCCTTTGGGAAGGATAAAGGATGGGCTTCATGAAAAAATTTTTAATCATAACCTACTATTGGCCTCCGAGCGGAGGTGCCGGAGTTCAGCGCTGGCTGAAGCTCTCCAACTATTTTCCAGAGTTTAATTTTCAGCCCATCGTTATCACAGTCGATGGAGCGTTTGCATCCTATCCTGTACTTGATGAATCTCTGCTGAAAGAGGTTCCGGAAAACTTAAAGGTAATCCGCACGAAGACAAAAGAACCTTTCGGTATTTACAAAAAACTGACGGGGAAAAAACAAATTCCTTCCGGAGGATTTTCCAGCGGAAACTCTTCTTCCTTTAAAGATGCACTGATGCGGTTTTTCAGGGGTAATTTTTTTATTCCCGATGCGCGAATGGGCTGGAACAAATTTGCGTATGAAGCAGCTTGTGAGATTATCCGGAAAGAAAAACCCGATGCCATTATTACATCGAGTCCGCCACATTCCACACAACTCATAGGATTGAAACTGAAAGAACAATTTGGCATTCGCATTCCATGGATTGCTGATATGCGCGATCCATGGACAGATATTTATTACTACAAGAAATTATTGCACACCCCCATTGCAAAATGGATCGATAAAAATTACGAAAGAAAAGTTTTGGAGAATGCAGATAAAGTAGTGGTAGTGAGTGAATCTATCAGGCAATCTTTCATTCAGAAAAGCAAACGGATCAAGCCGGAAAATCTGGTTGTGATACCAAATGGTTATGATGAAAAAGATTTTGTCCGGACGGATTCCTTCGGAGACAATAAAGTTTCGGTAAAAACTGAGAATAGATTTATCATTACCTATACAGGAACTATTGCGGAAAGTTATTCCCCTTATCCATTCTTCAGTGCAATTGAAAAATTGATTAAAAATAATTCTGATGCAAACATTCTTTTTAGGTTTATCGGAAGTATGCCAAAGGAAATGCAGGATCTTTTAAAATTAATTTCATGGAACGGACAATTTGAATATATCCCCTACTCTCCTCATGAAAAAGTGGTTGAATACATGCTTGCTTCTTCTGTCCTTTATCTGGCAATCCCTCAGTCGGAAGGAAACAAAGGCATACTAACAGGAAAGCTTTTCGAGTATCTTGCGGCAAGAAAACCGATCATCGCCACAGGACCTGTTGATGGAGATGCCGCTACGATCATTTCATCCTGCAATGCGGGAAAAATGTTTGAAGCAAATGATGAAAAAGGAATTCTAATGCATCTGCAACATCTGCTGAATGAATGGAGGAGTAATAAAAATCTTTTGACTGAATCTGATGCTTATAAAAAATATTCAAGAAAAATTCTTGCCGGAAAGTTTTCAGAACTGTTAAACAAAATTATTCACTGAATTTATACCCTACACCTCTCACGGAGAAAAAATGTTTCGGCTCGCGTGGATTTTTTTCAAAGTATTTTCGGAAATTTACAATGTAATTATCAATGGTACGCGTGGATGGATATACATCGTATTCCCAAACATTTTTTAAAATGTCTTCACGAGAAACCACTTCATTTTTTCGTTCTATCAGAAGCTTCAACAATTGAATCTCACGTTTGGGAAGTGACCGCTTTGTACCATCTGTTCCAATCACATCAAATGTCAGAAAATTAATTTCACATTTTCCAAAGCGGCAGGTATTGATCTCGCTTCTCTCCTCAGACGATTTTCCCCCTCTTCTTATTAAGGAAGTGACGCGAAGCAAAAGTTCTTCCAGGTTGAAGGGCTTAGACAAATAATCATCCGCGCCCAATTTTAAACCCTGCACACGTTCATCGCTCGCTCCTTTTGCGGTAAGAAAAATGACAGGGACTTGTGTGTTTTCAAGGCGTATTTTCTGGCACAAAGTATAACCATCCATTTCAGGAAGCATCACATCCAGAATGATCAGATCAAAATGCGCGGTACGAAACTGATTGAATGCGATTTTCCCGTCATGCGCCTCTGTAACATGATAGCCTTCCATTTCAAGATTAAGACGAATGGTGCTACGCAAATGATCTTCGTCTTCAACTAATAATATTCTGTAAACCATAATTTTATGCTATCGGGTGAAATGCATCTTCAATATGAATTATTTTTTGTTCGCTTCCTGAAAGTAGTATTGAAATAATATCAAACCTTACTTCCAGATCAAGATCCTTTTTTTCAATGTATGCGTTAGCGGCTTTGATCAGATGTTTTTGTTTCTGACGGGTAACAAATTCTTCCGGCTCACCGAAATGATTGCTCTTTCTTGTTTTCACTTCGGCAATAACAAGAGTTGAATCGTTGCTTGCAATGATATCAATTTCTTCATGACCGAAACGCCAATTCTTTTCAAGAAGTGCATACCCTTGCTTTTCTAAGTAAGAGGCGGCAATATCTTCCCCTTTTGTTCCGGTTTGGTTGTGTTCAGCCATTTCCTTCTTCCTTCGAAGTACAATTTTTTACGAATGTACAAACGTATTCGTAATTTTAAGTGTTAATTGGTATGATTATTGAATCTTCTACCCTTATTTATAAAAAAAGATTATTTTCGTAGCACTAAAAATCCACAAAATGAAAAAACTATTTATTTCTACTTTATTCGTCCTACCGATGACTATCGGGAGTGTCTTCAATTCCTCCGCACAATCATTTGAAGGTACTATCGCATTCAAAAAACAAACTCCTGCCGATACCGTCAACTATGTATATTATATAAAAGGAGATAAAGTCCGTTTGGATGAGATTAGCAGCAGATCAAAAAAGGTGGAAGGAAGTTTTATTATTGATCTAAAAACAAACAGCATGATTTCCCTCAGCCACGACAGAAAACTTTATATGGAACAGGCATCTAGCACGCCAGCAGTTATAACCGGGAAACCGGAAGTTAAAAAAACAGGAAATACAAAAACAATTCAAGGCATGAAGTGCACGGAATATGTTGTTAAAAATACAGAGGAAAAGATTCAGGTTACTTACTGGATGGCAAGCGGAAATTTTGATTTCTTCTTCAAACTTTTGAAAATACTTAATAGAAAAGACAAATCATCAGTATATATCCTTCAGCTTACAGGAGTTGATGGAATGTTCCCTTTCCTCTCCAGCCTGATAAATCTTGAAACAAATACGGAAGAAGTAAGGTTGGAAGTAACGAAGGTGGAGAAAAAATCTCTTGATGCCAATATGTTTGAAATACCGAAAGATTACGCGAAGTTTCAGAAATAATTTCTAGAAAGACAGGTTTAATCCATCTGCTACTTTTAGTTTAGCCCTTCTGCCAAACAGAAGGGCTAAATTTTTTTGCGCATGTCCGGCAGGAAATCCAAAGCATACCGGATAATCAAATTCTTTTACAACATCCGAAATAATTTGCTCTGCAGTTTTACCAAATGGAACCGAATTATCTTTCATATCCGTCATTCCTCCAACAATCAATCCTGCGAGATGAGAAAACATGCCAGACCGTTTCAATGAAATAATCATTCGATCAATGTGATACAAATATTCATCCAGATCTTCGATAAAAAGAATTTTTCCGGATGTAGAAATTCCTGACTTACTTCCTTTCAATGCATAAAGGAGAGATAAATTACCGCCAACCAATTCGCCTTCAGCATTTCCTTTTCTATTGAGCGGTTGTGGACCGATTTTGTAAACTATTTCTTCTGCGAATAAATTTTTTCTCAAAGATTCCACCGATTCTTCATCTTTAGAAAAATTAATGGGCATTGTGGCATGAAGAGTTTCTATTTCAAAATTCTGATGAATATGAGAATGCAGAACCGTTATGTCGCTGTAACCGATGATCCATTTAGGGGTTTCCTGAAACTTTTTAAAATCAAGTTCATCAATTATTCTCAAAGTTCCATATCCTCCGCGTGCAGAAATAATTGCTTTGATAGAATTATCATCCAGCATTTTCTGCAGATCCTCTGTACGCTGTTCATCGCTCCCCGAATACTGATGCTTTATTCCAAAAAGATTTTTCCCAAGAACAACTTCTAATCCCCATTTTTCAAAAGTATCAACTGCAAACTGAATTTCTTCTTTAGAAATTTTTCTGGCAGGAGCCGCAATTCCAATCTTGTCGCCTTTCTTTAAATAAGGAGGAGTAGTCATTCTTATTATCTTTGACACGAAATTATCAGAGAATAAAGAATAAAGAATAAAGAATAAAGAATTTTACGAACATCATGGGGTTTAAACGTCATACCATAACTGCTGCGCTTCCTTATGCAAATGGCCCCGTTCATATCGGGCATCTGGCGGGTTGTTATTTGCCGGCAGATATTTATGTGCGTTACCTCCGTTTAAAAGGCGAGGACGTGAAATTCATCTGCGGGTCGGACGAACACGGTGTGCCGATTACTATTAAAGCGAAGAATGAAGGGATCACACCTCAACAGGTAGTTGATAAATACCACAAGATGATGAAGGATTCCTTCGCGGAGTTTGGAATTTCGTTTGATATTTATTCACGCACATCCAGTAAAATCCATCACGAAACAGCTTCGGAATTTTTCAAAACGCTTTACGACAAAAATATTTTCACGGAAGAAATTACAGAACAGTATTTTGATGAAAAGGCAAATCAATTTCTTGCTGACCGATACATTGTCGGCACTTGTCCGAAATGCCAGAATGAAAATGCGTATGGCGATCAATGCGAAAAATGCGGAAGCACATTGAGTCCAACCGATCTGATAAATCCAAAATCAACTTTGTCGGGAGAAAAACCTGTGTTGAGAAAAACAAAGAACTGGTTTCTGCCTCTTGATAAAATGCAACCGCAGATCGAAAAATATATTGAGTCGCATAAGGATTGGAAAGTGAATGTGTACGGTCAGTGCAAATCATGGATCGATCAGAAATTACAGCCACGCGCAATGACTCGAGATTTGGATTGGGGCGTAAAAGTTCCGATCAAAGATGCAGAAGGAAAAGTTTTGTACGTGTGGTTTGATGCACCAATTGGATATATTTCAGCAACGAAGGAGCTCCTGAGCCCATCCCCAAC
This sequence comes from Bacteroidota bacterium, assembly GCA_016213435.1. Lineage (GTDB taxonomy): Bacteria > Bacteroidota > Bacteroidia > Palsa-948 > Palsa-948 > Palsa-948. The sequence continues at coordinate 2,221 of JACRAL010000181.1, read as the reverse complement.
CCTTCCCAAAGGGAAGGGAGCTCTCTCCCCTTCGGGGAGAGGTGGAGAGGAGCTTTGGGAATTATACTGGAAAGACAAAGAAACCCGCCTCGTTCACTTCATCGGCAAAGACAATATTGTTTTTCACTGCATCATTTTTCCTGCGATGTTGATGGCACACGGAGATTATATTCTTGCCGACAATGTTCCTGCAAATGAATTTTTGAACTTGGAAGGCGATAAGATTTCCACTTCGCGCAACTGGGCGGTGTGGCTGCATGAATATTTAATTGATTTCCCGAATAAGCAGGATGTGCTTCGTTATACGCTTACGGCAAATGCGCCTGAGACAAAAGACAACGACTTTACCTGGAAAGATTTCCAGCAGAAGAATAACAGCGAACTGGTTGCTATTCTCGGAAATTTTGTGAATCGCACAGTGGTGCTTACGCAAAAATATTTTGCAGGAAAAGTTCCTCCGGCAGAAGAATTTACAAAAACAGATGTGCTGCTAATGGAAGAGATTTGTCGATTTCCACAAAAGATCTCTGCTTCGCTCGATGCATTTCGTTTCAGAGAAGCGCTGGCAGAAATGATGAATCTTGCACGTATTGGAAATAAATATCTTGCCGAGAACGAACCTTGGAAATTATCGGATCAAAAAAGAGTTGAAACCATTCTGAACATCTGCCTACAGGTTTGCGCCAACATTGCCGTTCTTGCAGAACCGTTTTTACCAAACATGTGCATAAATCTTTCTTCCATACTCGGCATCGGAAAATTAAACTGGCGCGATGGAGGAAGAACCGATATTCTGAAAACAGGTCATCCGTTGGGAACAGCAAAACTTTTGTTTGAGAAAATAGAAGATGAAGCAATAGACAAACAAATGGAGAAATTAAAAAAGAGCCCTTCCCCGCCCCTCCCATCAGGAGGGGGGAAGGAAAAACAAAAAATTCTCCCTAATGGGAAAAATTTAGGTGGGGCTGTAACCATTGACGATTTCAAAAAACTCGACATACGAGTTGGAAGAATTATTGAAGCTCTGGATTTCCCAGAAGCAAAGAAACCTGCCTACAAGCTGAAAATAGATTTTGGAAAAGAGATCGGAATAAAAAACTCCAGCGCAGGAATCACAAAAAACTATGCTAAAGAGCAATTGAAAGGGAAACTTATTCTTGCAGTTGTAAATTTCCCTCCCAGAAAAGTTGGTCCGTTTATTTCTGAAGTACTTACGCTTGGTGTACCCGATAAAAACAATGAATCCATTCTTGTTGAGCCGGGTAAGGATGTGGAAGTTGGAGGAAAATTGTCTTAGGAAATACCGGATTTCGTTTAGATAATAAAATACAAAGAGGATGAAAAAACTTTTTATCTGGCTCTTCCTATTGCCACTAACATCCTTTACACAAAACACTTTTGATTATGGTCGAAGTTACAGTGATACTATTCCCGAAAAATATATCCTAAATGTTGCCAAATTAAGGGAACACATTTATGTGGGAGTTCCAAGCAGTTTAAAAAGGGATTGGCATGAAGTGATGACCTATCGATTTGCGGATGAAAATGCATACCAAATTAGCAATTTATTAGCTAGCGGACAAGTATATAGCGATTGGCTACCTCTTGAGAATTATCTAAATGAAATTTTTAATAAAGTAATTCCTAAAGAACTTAAAAACGATTCTATGATACATGCCTATATCATTCAGGATGGGGATTGTAATGCCTTTATGACTCCATCAGGATATACTTTCATAAATATTGGGTTATTAGCAGAAGTTCCAAATGAAGCAGCTATTGCAGGAGTATTAGCCCATGAATTAGGACACTACTATTTAAAACATTCTTTATACACATTTATTCAAGAGGAAACCGGTGAATTCGATCAAGGGTTACTATCTTATTCCAACAAGCCATTTTATAGATATTCGCAGAAACAGGAGTTGCAAGCCGATTCCTTAGCAATCAGATGGTTACAAAATTCTAATTATAATTTGAATGGATTCAACTCCTTTTTTGAAACCATGAGAAGATTGGAAAGAAACAGGATTAAAAGATCAGAAAATACATGGGAGCTTAAGGCAACAACACATCCATTAACAGATGAAACCCACATGGTTGAATAACCACAAAGGGGCATGAAAATGTAACTTTAGTGCAAACTTTAAACTTACACCATATGAATAAAGAAACAATAGAATTTGAGCAGCACGTAGAGCGGGGCTGTGGCATAGATGTT
>JACRAL010000180.1 GCA_016213435.1 Bacteroidota bacterium | reverse complement strand
CAATACGTGGATCTTCAATGCTTTTAAAGTAGTTGTTGATTTGCATTTTTCTGCCAATCAACAAAACTATTAACCACACACAAACACATCCTGCATATTTCAATGAACTATAGACTGTTAATTTAATGCGTAAAACCTGGTTTACGGCCTATTGCCTACTCTTAATTGACTAAATTTGAGGAGCTTTTCCATCTTGTTACCGACTTTACATATTATCTCCAGCAGTAATCTACTAATGCACCAATCACTACTAATTTACGAATGTACAAATTGAAGTTTTGGTTTTCATTAGTACATTCGTACAGATTAGTAATTTAGTAGATACCCATGAGCAAGCTCCACATCATACCCACCCCAATCGGTAATCTCGAAGACATTACCCTGCGCGCGCTCCGCATTTTAAAAGAAGTGAACTTAATTCTTGCCGAAGACACGCGCACAACAGGACATTTACTGAAACATTTCTCCATCGAAAATAAATTGCAATCGCATCATCTGCATAATGAACATAAAACCGTTGAACAGACTGTGGCTCAAATCAAAAGCGGGATAACCATTGCATTAGTGAGCGATGCAGGTACTCCTGCCATTTCCGATCCCGGCTTTCTGCTCGTGCGCGAATGCATCAAGAACGGGATTGAAGTGGACTGCCTGCCGGGAGCAACAGCTTTTATTCCTGCATTGGTCAACTCAGGGCTTCCCTGCGAATCATTTGTGTTTAACGGATTTCTTCCCCAGAAAAAAGGAAGACAGACAAAGCTGAAAGAACTTGTCGAAGAAACACGCACCATGATTTTTTACGAGTCCCCTTTTCGACTGATAAAAGCACTGGAAGAATTCTCACAGTACTTAGGTACAGAGCGCAGAGCCAGCGTCTCACGTGAGATATCCAAAATGTTTGAAGAAACCAAACGCGGAACACTTCAGGAGTTGATCGCCTATTTTTCTCAAAAGACAGTGAAAGGAGAAATAGTAATTGTGGTTGAAGGAAAACAAGATTGAGATACTTTTTCCACATAGGTTATAACGGCTATAATTACCACGGCTGGCAAAAGCACGCGCCTCATTTAACCATTCAGGAAGTACTGGAAGTAAATATCGGCAAACTATTAAAAGCGCCTGTTACCATTTTAGGATGCGGCAGAACCGATGCGCAAGTTCACGCTAGTCAATATTTTTTTCATTTGGATTCAGAAAAAGAATTGAGCGATGAGATTGGCTTTCTCTTGAATAAAATGCTGCCCGAAGATATTGCCGTGTTTGATATTACCCAGGTTAACGACAATTCTCACGCAAGATTTGATGCAACACAAAGAACCTATAATTACTTCATTCATACCTACAAAGATCCTTTCCTGAATCATTTCAGCTGCCTTTTCCTGAAAAAGCTTGATATAGACAAAATAAAACAAGCATTATATCTTCTGACAAAATACAATGACTATCGCGCATTTTGCAAATCCCCTGAAAAAAACGAGAATACAATCTGCAATATCACTTCTGCTGAATTATTTTCTGACAGCAAAAGAGATAAACTTCGTATCCAAATTTCCTCTAATCGGTTTTTACGCGGAATGGTACGGGCAATTGTCGCCAAGCTTCTAAAAACAGGAACAGGGGAAATGAGTGTAGATGAATTTGAAAATCATCTGATTTCAAAATCAGCCGCATCAAACTTAGAATTCGCTTCTCCTCATGGACTTTATCTTTCCAGAGTTGTTTATCCTTTTCTTGACATACCTCCAAGAACTGACCTCTCGCCTCTCCATCAGAATAATGAGCAGAAGAAATGGCAATTACCATAAAATCAAACGCCCACTCAATTAACAATTTTTAGTTAGCAATTCGTTTGTCAGAATTTGTAACTCATTCGTACATTCGTGTCAATTAGAATACGCAAATGACACCCCCAATTGATAAAACAGGACTTCCTCCGGGAACAGTTGTGTATTCCGGAGAGAGCACATCTCTAAAAGTAAAAATCTCTTTACTTGAATTCAATGAAAAAGAAGTCATTGAAAAAGAGTTTTTTGATTTTGACGAATGCCTGCTCCACGTAAAATCCGACATGGTGAAGTGGATCAATGTGGATGGAATTCACAATACGGAACTTATTCAGAAGATTGGAGAGAAATTCAATATCCATTCACTCACGCTAGAAGACATTGCCAACACCGATCAGCGATCCAAGTTTGAGGATTACGAAAATTATCTCGTAAGTATTATGAAAATGCTTTCTCATGAATCCGAAATTCATGCGGAACAATTATCTGTAATCCTTTTCGACAACAATACTGTAATTTCTTTCCAGGAAGTTCACGGTGGTGATGCTTTTGACATCATCCGCACACGTATCCGCCAGGGAAAAGGACGCGTTCGGAAAATGGGTGCAGATTATCTGGCGTATTGCCTGATAGATGCTGTGGTAGATCTTTACTTTGTGATCCTCGAAAAATTTGGCGACCGCATCGAAGTACTGGAAGAAGAACTTATCAGCGATCCTTCCAAAGAAACAATGAAGGTCCTGCATGGAATGAAACGCGAAATGATCTTTCTGCGCAAAGCCGTTTGGCCCATGCGCGAACTGATAAATAATTTTGAACGAAGCGAAAGTAAACTCATCAAAAAACCCACACGCCTCTTTCTGCGCGACCTTTACGACCATACTATCCGCGTCATCGACACCGTAGAAACTTTCCGCGATCTGCTTTCCGGAATGATGGACATTTATCTTTCCAGCGTGAGCAACCGCATGAACGAAGTGATGAAAGTTCTCACCATCATCTCCACCATTTTTATTCCGGTAACATTTATTGCCGGTGTGTATGGAATGAATTTCAAATACATGCCCGAACTGGAATCGCCCTATGGATATTGGTTATGCTGGGGATTTATGCTCACAATAATGTTGTCGTTGTTATTCTATTTCAAACGAAAAAAATGGTTGTAATATGAATGTATTATTACTCGGCTCAGGCGGTCGCGAACACGCCCTCGCATGGAAAATGGCTCAAAGCCCAAATCTCGGTTCGCTTTTCATTGCTCCCGGCAATGCAGGCACGCTAGACTATGGAGAAAATGCAAACCTCTCCCCTACTGATTTTCCGGGAGTTAAAAAGTTTGTACTTGAAAATAAAATTACCATGGTGGTGGTAGGTCCCGAAGAACCATTGGTAAAAGGCATTCATGATTTTTTTCTCAGCGATGAAAAACTGAAGAATACTCCCGTGATCGGTCCGAAAAAAGATGGCGCTCAACTGGAAGGAAGCAAGGACTTCTCCAAACAGTTCATGATGAAGTATTACATTCCTACTGCTCAATACAAAACCTTTACCAAGGAAACTATTTCGGATGCATTTGCATTCCTTGAAACACTTTCTCCTCCTTATGTTCTGAAAGCAGACGGACTTGCTGCAGGAAAAGGTGTGGTGATTCCAAATACGATTGAAGAAGCAAGAAAAGAATTGGAAGACATGCTTCTGAACGAACTATTCGGCAATGCAAGCGCAAAAGTGGTAATAGAAGAATTCCTAACAGGGATTGAAGTTTCCGTTTTTGTTCTTACCGATGGAAAGCATTATAAAATCCTTCCACCTGCAAAAGACTACAAACGCATCGGTGAAGGAGATACAGGCTTGAACACGGGTGGCATGGGCGCAGTCTCTCCCGTTCCATTTGCCGATTCCACTTTCATGATTAAGGTGGAAGAAGAGATCATCAAGCCGACAATTTTAGGATTGCAGATGGAGAAAATAGATTATAAAGGATTTATTTTCTTCGGAATAATAAATGTTGGAGGCGATCCTTTTGTAATTGAATACAACTGCCGCATGGGCGATCCGGAATCAGAAGTTGTTTTCCCAAGAATAAAATCGGATATTCTCGACCTGTTTGAAGGAGTCGCCACGCAAACGCTCGACAAGAAAAAGATCGACATCGACACAAGAACTGCCGTTACCGTTATGCTGGTATCAGGCGGCTATCCCGGAGAGTATGAAAAAGAAAAAGTAATTACCGGATTAGAGGAAGTAGAAGATTCTATTTCATTTCATGCCGGCACAACTGAAAAGGATGGGCAAACAGTTACAAACGGAGGAAGAGTAATTGCCATTACATCTTACGGAAAAACAATTAAGGAAGCTCTTAAAAATAGTTTTAAAAACGCTGAAAAAATAAATTACGAAGGAAAATATTACAGAAGAGATATCGGAAAAGATCTTATTTGATAGTACCGTTCCGCTCTGCTTCGGCATTATACTTAGTTTGTCTTGAAAGCCAATAAATCGCTCCAATAATTCCGATGATGATAAAAAGAATATTCATGTTGCGATTCGGTTCATCCATCAAGCGAAAAGACCATTCGAAACAATGCTGTAGTTTTGTCATCAGACCGGCCCAAGTAAATAGTAACATAAGAATTAGGATTTAGATTGAACAAATGTAAAAAGAATTAAATACGCGGAAGCAAAAAACAAATTCACAAGATGTTAATAGGATTCATAAAACATAATCGTGCAATATCCATTGTATTGCTTCCGATTGCGCTAATATGCCTTTGGGTGTATGGATTTATCCATCCTATAGCTCCACTGACAGAGCATGCTGCACCTCTTTACAAATTATTGACAGCAGGAATTGCACAGTATCCTTTACTCCTTACGCTGATTTCTTTCCTGCTTGTTTTCTGCGGAGCAGTACTGATAAACCACCTCGTTGAAAGAAATGAAATTGTTGCTACTCAAACCTACCTCCCTGCACTTGTCTATGTTGTACTAATGAGCTTGCAACCTGAAATGTTTTCGCTGCACCCTATCGTGATTGCAAATCTTCTTATGCTTTTCGCACTCAACAAACTCATGCAAACGTACCGTAAAGAAACTGCTTATGCCGAAGCCTTTGACACAGGATTTCTCATTTCCATTGCATCGCTCTTCTACATACCTTCTGGTATTTTTATTCTTCTTCTTTGGATTGGGCTGCTGATCATTCGTCCTTTCATTTGGCGCGAATGGATCATTTCGCTGATTGGATTGATACTGCCATGGACATTTCTCGTATTCTATTATTTCTGGAATAACACTCTTGATGCACTTAAATACGAGGTGTTTTATTACACCAATATTGCACCAAGGAAATCATTCAGCGTTTTTGTTTTTTCATATTACGAGTATCTTCAAATGACATTATTGATGGTGGCTGTATTTTTCTCCGCAGGAAGATTTCTTAAGGATTTGAGCAAAAGCACCGTGCAGTCACGCAGCAATCTCCTTCTCATGTTGTACTTTTTAATTCTTGGATTTGCATCTATTTTTATTGCACCATCCTATTCCACTATTTACCTGTCATTTCTTGCCATTCCGTTTTCTATTTTCTTTTCGAGCTTTTTGCTTTTTGCAAAAAAAGAATGGATTGCAGAAATTTTATTCCTGCTGTTAATACTTTCAAATTTTGTTAATCAGTTTTTCTAAAATTGAACTTTTATTATTTGTACTTTCGTTAAAGATTATCAATTTATATAAATATGAAATTTGGCGTTGTAATTTTCCCCGGCTCGAATTGTGATCAGGACATGATTCATGTCCTCAAAAACATAATGGGACAGCAAGTCTCTGTCCATTCGGGAGAAGTGGTTGAACTATGGCACAAAGAAACCAGTCTGCAAAAATGCGACATAATCATTCTTCCCGGAGGATTTTCTTACGGAGATTACCTGCGTTCAGGCGCCATTGCACGTTTCTCCCCCATCATGGAAAAAGTTATTGAGTTTGCCGGTAAGGGCGGATATGTGTTTGGAGTTTGCAACGGCTTTCAGATCTTGTGCGAAGCCGGATTACTTCCCGGGGCATTGCTCCGCAATACAGAGTTGAAATTTTCTTGCAAAAATGTTTTTGTAAAAGCTCAGAATAACGATACGCTGATCACTTCTGCCATACCCAAAGACAAAGCGCTTAAAATCCCTATTGCACACGGAGAAGGAAATTATTTTAACGATGCCGAGTCGCTGAAAAAGATGAACGAAAACGGACAAATACTTTTCCGCTACTGCGATGAAAAAGGAAATATTACTCCTGAAGTTAATCCCAACGGTTCCATTGAAAACATTGCCGGAGTTTGCAATGTCGGTAAAAATGTTTTCGGCATGATGCCTCACCCCGAACGCGCTGCTGATGCTGAACTTGGAAATACAGATGGAAAGTTTTTGTTTGAGTCTATTTTGAGTTTGGTGCAAGCGTAACGTTGCGTTGTAAAAAATCGGGATAAATGAACTTCACACCATCTTCTCCGTTTTATACTAAAAGAAATTTATGGATAGCATGGCTGTTGATCGCGCTGATTGCAAGTCTGCACAGAGTTTTTCTGCTTCACGATTATAACAATTACCTTATTTTTTCCCGCCCATTCTTTATCATGCTCGAAGGGGGAGATATTTATCTGTTGCATCCCGAAAGGTTTGATGATCTGTTTCGCTATAGTCCAGCCTTTGCGTTGTTGTTTGCTCCTTTTTCAATATTGCCAGATGGGATTGGGGTAACGCTTTGGAACTTGCTTAATTCGGCTGTGTTGCTTGTCGGAATATTTGCTTTCTTTTCTTCCGAGAGCGACAACAAGAAAGTATTTTTTTTTCTTCTGATCATTTTCTTTGAATCGCTCACCGCAACGCAAAATGTGCAGAGCAATAATCTCATTGCCGGTCTTGTCCTGCTCGGATTCTCTTCCATGGAAAAGAACAAAACCATTGCCGCATCTTTCTGTATTGCACTGGCCGGATTTATTAAAATCTATTGTTTCCCTATAGCGGTTCTCTTTTTGTTTTATCCCAAAAAGAAATCGTTCATTGCCGGAATGACTGTATGGACAATGGTTTTATTTTTTCTTCCGCTCACGCTGCTTTCGTGGGATAATTTTCTGAACACCTATCACAGTTGGTATCTTTCCACTGCAGCTGCGTCAACCCTTAGCAAACTCTCGGTGATGGGCATATTGCAGGTGTGGTTTCATCTTACCCCTCCACCTGCATATGTTCAATTATCAGGGCTTGTCGTTTTATTGCTGCCATTGCTGAAAACACATATGTATGGCACGAAAGAATTCCGCGTCCGCATGCTTGCTTCTATCATAATCTTCATAATCATCTTTAACCAGATGTCGGAATCGGCAACATACAGCATTGCGCTTGTGGGAGCAGCGGTGTGGTATTTGAATCTTGAGAAAAGACATTGGGTGGATGTGCTTTTTCTCGTTCTGGTTTTAGTGCTTGCCTCTTTATCTCCCACCGATCTGTTTCCGCGTTATGTGCGCGATCATGTAATTGTTCCGTATAAGCTGAAAGCTTTTCCGCTTATCCTTGTGTGGATCAAAATTCAAGTAGAACTCTGGAGGATGAAACAGAAAGGGGTAGAATAAATTTTTTCAGAAAGGATAGCCGATTCCAAAATTAAGAATGGGACTTCTTTTAAACGGCTGTTTGTTTAATGTCCATCGCTCGCCTTCTGGTAATGAAGGATCTTTTATTTTAATAGCTCCATCCAATCGTATGATGAAAAAGTTAAAGTCTAATCGCAATCCTAATCCGGCACCAAGAGCGATCTGTCCGAAGAATGCTTGGGTATCAAACTCTCCCAAAGGATAACTCGCATACTTTTTGCCAAGCCACACATTTCCTGCATCCACAAAGAGCGCTGCATTGATCAGCTTTATAACATGAAATCTGTATTCCAAATTACCTTCGATCTTTATGTCTCCGATCTTATCAGCAGCAGCATTGGCGGTTGATTCCTGATAACCACCGGGACCGAGTGTTCTTGCCTGCCAAGCGCGTATGCCGTTGGGACCTCCGGAAAAAAAACTTTTCTCAAGCGGCAATACGCTCAGATTTTGCAAAGGAGTTCCCCAGCCAACAGCAGCTCTAAAAACCACTTTGTCTGCTCTGTTCACGATCTTGTAATAGCGGTAATCAATATCTGCACGGACAAACTGCGAAAAAGGAATGCTGTCTATCAGATAGCTGTTATTTTGAAACGGGAGTTTCTCAATATAATGATCAACAAAGTTGAAAGCCCCACGCAACCCATTGCCGGCTCCTTCAACTCCAATCCTCAGGTAAGAAAAATTTTGCTGCTTGCGGATGTTTTGGTTGCTGAAGATAAAGGCATAGCGCGTGCCGATGGTAAAGTGGTCAGAATAACTGTTTTTTAAAAAAAGGTCTTTGCTGTTGTCGATGGTGGATTGCAGAGAAGAAGATACGTTAAAAATATTTACCAGACTGAACTCAATCGGATTAATAATGTGTGTTTTTGTTGGAGTCTCGTTCCATGAATATCCGAACGCTACGTTTGAAATGGATCGTCCGAAATCAGGACGTTTCTGGTAGTTATAAATACTTGTAAAATTTGTCTTTGCATTGTTGCTTTTTCTTCCCTGTATTCCGAATGGAGTAAGAAAACGGGGAACATAAAGGTTCACTTGGCCGCCAAACTCAAGGGTGTTGAACGGAATATCTGATTTTGTATTGGTAAGCACATTCTTTTCCTGTCCGCTCAATGATTTTTGAACTTCAATCGCACCTTTAAGTTTCACCTCAACTATTTCTCCTCCTTTGAAACTATTCTTATTCTGATAGATCACGTTTCCTTCAATCCCTTGCGTACTTGACGTATTTATATATTGCGGTTCAATAGAAAAGGATTGTTTGGGAATATTTGAGAGATAAACAGAACAATCAAGATGCGAATTACCAATATCAGAAAACTGAAGCTGCACGGATCTGAACAGTTTAAGTTCAGATAATCTTTTATACGTGCTCTCATAATTGACCTGCTGAAAAAGATCGCCTTTAACAAGAAAAACAGCATCCGTAATTAATCGAGGTTTATATATGAGTTTGCCCGTACTCAACAGATAATAATCATTAACAAGCAGGGTATCAGTGGGGGTAAGATTCCGTTTGGAGTCATAATCCGTCTGTATATATATATTATTTAAATAATATCGTTTGTGAGTGCTTTCAGCAATAGAATCTTTTGGTTCCGGAATTTTCATCATTGGGTTTTTTATGCCAAGCGTAATATCCACTTCGTGTGATCCGAGGAAACTATCTACTTCAAAATAAATATAATCTTTTGCGAAATAAAAATACCCTTCGTTTCGCAGCAAGGAGGTGATGCGGTCGCGTTCTTTATCCAAAATATCCAGATCATACTTTTCTCCGTGCTTAATGAGAGCATTTAACTCTTTAGAATGAACGAAACGAGAAAGCGCGGAATCTTTTATTTCGTATTTCAGATTGCGCACCCGATAGGGCTGCCCGGAATGAACGATATAATAAACAACAGCTTTTTTTCTTTTTATTTTAACGGAATCTTTAACCACGTTGTTGAAGTACCCTTTATTATTAAGGAAGAGTTTTATCTGTTTTACCGATTTATGTGCCAGCAGCGAATCATAAATTACAGGAGGTTCGCCAATGCTGATAAGCCATTCACGCCTGGTAAGTCTTTCTTTACTTTTGAGAGAAACTTTGTCCTGTTTTTTTCCTACTGCTTTAAGTTGTGAACTCTTCAAATCATTTTCTCTTATTCGCTTTGCATTTACGGAGTCAATTCGAATATTCCGTTTCCCCTTTCTCTTCTCCAGCTTTTCCCGATTCACGCTGTTGTAAATATTCAGGTAGAATCTCCAGAAAAGCATTTTCCGGTTGGGCTTTTGCTTGATATAGGATTCTATTTCGCTCTTATCAATTCCGCTTGATTTGTCGTAAACAACATTTTTCTTTAGCAGCAGTTCTCCTTCGCTGAGTTTCTTGGTGGGATTACAGGAAAGCAATGACAAGCAGTAAGCAATAAGTAATAAACAGTAAAGGATATGATTTGAGATTACTTTCTTCATTACTTTTGCCGGACTTGTAAAAAATGAAGCGAATTTACGAATCACGAATTCGCAAAATTCCCATAAAGGTAAACAAACCTAACAACTCACAAACAATCAAATAGTTCCGCACAGAGGGGAATTAGTTGAATCAGTCGCTTTCAGGTCTCTTTTGAGGGGTTTTGTTACCCCCTTGT